>JASBUL010000099.1 GCA_030147945.1 Oceanococcus sp.
CGCACGCATGCGCAGGATGGTGACCACGAAGTTGACCCCGGTGAGTAGTGTCCCGATCCCTGATATCTGCAAGGCCCATAGCCAGTAATCAACCCCTACCCAGGGGCTGTATTCCAGGCCGGACAAAGGCGGGTAGGCGAGCCAGCCGGTGGCGGCAAATTCGCCCACAAAAAGCGAGATGTTGAGCAGCAGGGCGCCGACCACAAACAGCCAGAAACTCAGCGAGTTGAGGAACGGGAAGGCCACGTCACGGGCCCCGATCTGCAGCGGCACCACGATGTTCATCAGGCCCACGATCAGGGGCATGGCGACGAAGAAGATCATGATCACGCCGTGGGCGGTGAAGATCTGATCGTAATGCTCCGGTGGCAGATAGCCGGCGCCAGATTCGGCGGCCACCGCAATCGCCTGTTGCGAACGCATCAGCAAGGCATCCGAGAAGCCTCGCAGCAGCATGATCATCGCGGTGATGATGTACATGATGCCGATCTTCTTGTGATCAACCGAGGTCAGCCATTCATCCCACAGGTATTTGACCTTGCCGAAGTAGAAGACCGAGCCGATGATACCGAGCGAGCCGATCAGGACCACGGCAAAGGTTGTGACCAGAATCGGATCGTGGTACGGAATCGAGTCGAGCGTCAGTTTGCCGACCAGCCAGTGTGGGTCGGTGACGATGGTGTGGTGGGCTGCTGCCATGGCGGTCTACTCAGTTGTCAGCGGCGGATGCTTCAAGGCGTGAGGTGGGGAAGGGGCTCGGCATGTTCTGGCGCGGACTGTCAGAGGCCTGGATGGCCGATGACAAGCGATACACGGACGTACTTGAGCGTGTCCGCGGCGGAACATGCCGAGACCTACTGCGGTGGGTTTCGGTGGTCATCGCGCATTCCCTAAGGCCCCGGCATAGCGCTCGATGATTTCGCTGAACAGCAGCGGGTTAACCGAGGCGTAGTGAATCGGGGCCACATCGCGGGATTTTTCCCGCAGGTGGGCAAGCTCGCTCTCATCGAGAATCTGCGGGGCCGCTTTGACCTTGGCCACCCAGGCCTCAAAGCCGGCCTGATCCGTGGCGATGGCATCAAACTTCATGCCGGCAAAGCCAAAGCCGCTGTAGTTGGCCGAAAAGCCGCGATAGGTGCCGGCTTCGTCGGCCATCAGATGCACCCGGTTTTCCATCCCGCTCATGGCGTAGATCTGGGTGCCGAGCTGAGGAATGAAGAAGGAGTTCATCACCGTGTCGGAGGTGACCAGAAACTCCACCGGGGTGTTCACCGGCATGGCCATTTCATTGATGCTGGCGATGCCCTGTTCGGGGTAGATGAACAGCCACTTCCAGTCCATGGCCACAACCTGCACGACCATGGTGGGCTTATCCGATTCGATCGGCTGGCGCGGATCAAGGGAATGAGAAGTGATCCAGGTGATCGTGGCCAGGGCAATGATGATCAGAATCGGGATGCCCCAGACCACCGCCTCAACCTTGTTCGAATGCTCCCAGTCGGGTTGGTATTCCTCGGTGCGTTTGCCTTTGCCATAACGCAGCGGGAACCACACACCCATGATGGTGACTGGAACGACAACAATCAGCATGACCGCGGCACACAGGATGATCAGAAACATCTGTTCATCGGCGATCGGGCCTTTGGGATCAAACAACCAATAGTTGCAGCCGCTCAGGCTCAGGGTCAGGGCGCCGACGCCGGCGACCTGAAGCAGGCGAATCAAGGGTGTTTTCACGTAACCGTCCACAATGTCTGGCAGGTGGGGGTGTCAGTCCTGTCAGGCTGTTTGAAGTTTCAGTAATTTCTGAAAATATAGTTCAAACAGATGAGAATGAAAAGTGTTGAGGCTCGGCTCAGGCATGATTTCGGTGCCGCTTAAAAGCCAGGTCTTGGTCCGTGAATGCCGCTGTGGCGTGGTTTAAACGCCGCCTTCGGTGAGTTTTGCGGGATCCAGCAGGTTGATCAGCTCATCACGAGACAGATCACAGTTCTCGGCAGCCACATCCACAATGGGACGCCCCTGTTGGTAGGCCAGTTTGGCGATCTCGGCCGCTTTGGCGTAACCGATGATCGGATTGAGTGCCGTGACCAGTATGGGATTGCGGGCTAACGGTTCCTGCAGCTTGTCGTGTCGCACCACGAAGCTGGCAATGGCTTTGTCGGCCAGCCGCTGGGCGCAGTTGCCGAGCAAGGTCAGGCTTTGGATCAGGTTGGAGGCAATCACCGGCAACATCACGTTCAGTTCGAAGTTCCCGGACTGCCCGGCCACGCTGATAACGGTGTCGTTGCCGATGACCTGAGCCGCTGCCATGGCGGTGGCTTCCGGAATTACGGGATTGACCTTGCCTGGCATGATCGAGGAGCCGGGCTGCAAGGCTTCCAGTTCGATTTCGCCCAGCCCGGCCAGCGGGCCGGAGTTCATCCAGCGCAAGTCATTGGCGATTTTCATCATGCTCACGGCCAGGGTCTTGAGCTGACCGGAGAGCGCGACAGCGGTGTCCTGAGAGCTGATATAGGCGAATTTGTGCGCCGCCGAGTGAAAGCGCAGGTCTGTTCGACGACTGAGTTCGGCGCAGAAGCGCGCCCCGAAGTCGGGATGGCAGTTGACCCCGGTGCCCACCGCTGTGCCGCCCTGGCCGAGGGTCTGAATGCTGGTCTGCAGTCCCTGCAGATGAGTGATGTTGAGCTCGATCTGATCGGCCCAGCCGTTGATCACCTGGCTCATGCGCACTGGCATGGCGTCCATCAGGTGGGTGCGGCCGGTCTTGATGCATGCATGCACGGTAAGGGCCTTGTCGCGCATGGTGCGGCTCAGATGACGCAGTGTGGGCAGCAGTGTCTGATCCAGCAGCAGGGCGGCCGACACGTGAATGGTGCTGGGAATCACGTCGTTGCTACTCTGACCCGCATTGACGTCGTCGTTGGCTGAAATGGACACCCCGCTGGTGCGTGAGGCCAGTGTCGCAATCACTTCGTTGGCGTTCATGTTGCTGCTGGTGCCAGAGCCGGTCTGAAACACATCGACCGGGAAGTGGCGCATCAGCAACGGGTCGGCCAGCAGCGTTTCGCAGGCCTGGATGATGGCCGCCGCCTTGGCCGGGTCGAGCACGTCGAGATCAGCGTTGCTGTGTGCGGCAGCGGCCTTGATCTGGAGCAGGGCGCGTATGAACGGCTGTGGCAGGCGTTGCCCGCTGATCGGGAAGTTGTCGATTGCACGCTGCGTTTGGGCGCCGTACAGGGCGTCGGCGGGCACCTGCATCTCGCCCATGCTGTCGCGGACGATACGGGTTTCGCTCATGACTCGGACTCCATCGGACATCGCGGGGACGCACTATGGTGGCACAGTGATGCACGCGCACGTGGCCTCAGCATCGAGCGGCCTGCGGCGTGGCAATCACTTCGGCGCCCACGTAAACTGCGGGCGCACTTGATAGGCCGTGATGGTAGGGCACGCGGCATATCTGTTGCTTAAGGACTACAAACATTCTCATTCGTACCGCGAACACACCGATGTGGTTGGCGTACACCTTAAGGACAAGGTAAATCAGACCATGGCAGTCGCACTTTCTGACGTTGAATCCCTCGTATTTGAAGTGATCGAGGAATTGCTTGAGACCGTGGACACGGATTTCGAGGACGAGCTCGCAGGCCCGGTTCTGCTGGTCGCAGACCTCGGCTTTTCGTCCATCGATTTCGTGCAAATGATCGTCTCCATCGAGGAGAAGCTGGGCACCAAGGTGGGCTTCCAGGACATGCTGATGCAGGACGGCAAGTACGTGGAGGACCTCAGCCTTGGTCAGGTGGTGGATTTCACCCTGCAGCGGCTCAGCAACCCTGTCGCCAGTGCTGCGCCTGTTCAGGTCAGTGCCCCGGTGGCCGTCGAATCTGCGGGGCCGACCATCACCGAGGACGATGTAGCGCGTTTTACCACCCTGATCAAACCGCGCAAGGCCGCTGGTGTAACCCCGAGCGGTGGCAAGAATCCGCGCGCGGTGTTCGTGCTGTCGCCCCCGCGCTCGGGTTCTACCCTGCTGCGCGTGATGCTGGCGGGCAATCCCGAGCTGTTCGCGCCGCCGGAATTGCACGTGCTGTCATACGCCAGCATGGACGAGCGCCGCGCCGATCTGGATGGCGAGCGTGGCGATCAGTTGCGTGAAGGCGCCGTGCGCTCACTGATGCAGACCCGTGGCTGGAGTGCCGAGCAGGCGCGCGCGCTGATCGAAGACTGCGAAGCACGCGGCGAAGGCACCGGCGATTTCTACGCACGTCTGCAGGCAGATCTGGGCGGGCGTTTGCTGGTCGACAAAACACCGACCTACGCGTTCAGCGTGGATATCCTGCGCCAGGCCGAAAATTATTTCGACGATCCTTTGTATATCCATCTTGTGCGTCATCCCTGCGGCATGATCCGTTCCTATGAGGAATCCGATCTGACCCGCATGATGCCGCTGATGATGAAGTCCAGCGAATTTTCGTCTGCTGCAGTGGCCGAGATGATCTGGTTGCTCAGCAACCGCAACATCATGCAGTTTGCCGAGCAGGTTCCGTCACAGCGCTGGTGCAGCGTGTCCTATGAGCAGATTGTCAGCGACCCGCAGGCGCAGATGACCCGTTTGTGCGATTTCATGGGCGTGAACTATCACCAGGACATGATCCATCCATACAGCGACAACAACGCACGCATGACCGATGGGGTCGACAGCTCGTCCAAGATGAGCGGGGACCTGAAGTTCCACCTGCACAGCCAGATTGATCCGGCTGCGGCGAGCCGTTGGCGTCAGTTCTGTTCCGAGTCGATGCTCGGTCAGCCGACGCTGGCGCTACTCGATCAGATTGATGCGGGTCTGGCGAAGGTTCGCATGTAGCGAATCTCTGGCGGTGCGCTCACACCTGCGGAGGTGATGGGCGTGTCAGCACGAACAATGCTGAGCAGCCCAGCGCGATGGCCTGAATGGTCAGTACCACCGGGTTGAGCTTGAGTGCCAGTGACAGGGCGAAGGCAGCGATCATCGAGCCGACCCCAATGATCTTGGTTTTGCGGTTGATCGCGCCGTAGCGGTTCCACTCGTCGATCATGGGGCCGAAGATGTGATGGCGATGCAGCCAGTCATGCAGGCGTTGTGACGAGCGCGAAAACGCAAATGCCGCAACCAGCAGAAACGGTGTGGTGGGCAGCAGCGGCAGCACAACGCCCAGTGCGCCCAGGGCAACCGACAGCACACCAAGACCGAGCCACAGGACTCGGCCCTGGTGAAGATACTGACGCAGGGCGTGAAAGTTCATCGGTTGTGCTGTCAATACCATGTTGGTTTGGCCACCATGGTAGTCGATCAGCGGCGCTCACTGGCAGCGTGTGTGCATCGGAATATTGCCAAACGGATCGGCCAGATCGGGATTGCACACAAATTGCCAGTCGGTCAGGGCATTGAGGAAAGCGAGCAGGTCATCAACCTCGCTCGAGCTGATCTCAAAGCCGATCATCAAGGGATCGGCATACGGGCTTTGCGCGCCATCGCCGGCGTTGGGGCCTTGCTCAATCACACGTCCGCCGCGGGCGTAGTGGTCGACGATCACCTCGCGCAGGCTGGCGATACTGCCGTCGTGCATGTAGGGCGCGGTCAATGCGATGTTGCGCAGCGTGGGCGCGCGGAACTTGCCCATATCGTTGGGGTTGCCGGTGAATTCATACAGACCGTGATTGCCGGATGGGTAGTTGCCACGGTTGAGGGGCAGCCCGGGCCCCGGCCCAATGATGTTGTACAGGCCGTTGTTCTTGAACTCGATGGTCTCGATCACGTTGCCGTCGTGCTGCACCGACTGGGCGAAGTTGAAGCCACCGTGGCAGTGAAAGCACTCCAGACGTTCGGAGAAAAACAGATCGCTGCCGCGCTGGGCCGCGGCTGACAGCGGCTGGCTCGGGTCGCCCTGGGCACGGTCGAAGGCCGAGTCGCCCGAGATCAGGCTGGCGGTGAAGCTGGCCAGTGCGCGGGCCACATTGTTGACCGTGATCGCTGCGCTCGATTCGGGATAGGCCGCAGCGAACAGCGCCGGGTAGTCGGCGTCGAATCGCAGACGATCAAGAATCTCGTCCTCGTGGTTGCTCCAGCCCAGCTCGATGGTGTCCTCGTTGAACATCACCGCCAGGGCCTGCTGGCGCAGATCGGTCAGGCTCGGGTTGGCCCAGTTCTGACGCGCGTTGTACACCGCGTTGGTCAGACTCATGGCATTGCGCAGATGCACATCGCCGGTGGGACCGACGGCGCGCGCCAGGCCATCGGTGAAGGCGTGACGCTGTTCATGGCAGCTGGCGCATGAACCGGCCTGATTGATCGACAGGCGCTGATCGTAAAACAGCCGACGACCGAGCTGGATCTTTTCGCGGGTCAACGGATTGTCGTCTGGAATGTCGGGGCGAGGGAAGTGCGCCGGTATGGCGATCGGCAGGTCGGCGGCAGGGGCGTTGCCGCCCCCACCGCCACACGCGCTGATCAGGCCGCATAGCATGCCCAGAAACAACACACGTGCAGGGGTCGTCATTGGAACAACACCCCTGGTTGTGCCGCAATGCTCGTGCCGTTGAGGGCGTAATCCAGGCCTAGTTTGGGCATGATGGTTGCGCATTCCGGATCATCGGCAAAGCTCATGCAGCCCGGCGCCGTGCCTTGCGTGTTGGTGCGGATGTCGACGTCGCTGAGCACGCGTGCCGGATCGACCGAGACTTGCGGTCGGTACTGGGTGCTTGGTGACAGGTCTATGCAGTAGCTTGGCGTATTAGGCGCGCTGCAGGCATTGCTCGGAGCTTCGGTCATCGAGGCACTGTCACAGCCGGTGCTGCCCAGATGCAGGTTGAACGCCTGATTGACGCCATCAGGGTCGCCGAAACCGTCGAAGCGCATGAACTTGCGCCCGCCACGCCAGTTCCAGTTCATGGCCGGCAGATTGAGTGGGCTGGGTGTGTCGTTGGCCGTGACATCGGTGTGATTGAGGGCGAACGGCACGCCCAGGGTGAAGCACAGCTCGACGTATTCGCCGGGCGCCACGCTGCCGTCCACGGTGAAGTTGCTCGGCGCCTCCGCGGCCCCGGTGTCGCAGCCCGAAACCAGCCCGAGCAGCGCGACATTGTGCTGAGCATCCTGATACTGCAGGCCGTCACCTCGGTCATCCAGCATGATCGGCGTGGCTTGACCCTGTGCGTCGCGCAGTTCGAAATCGCTGGCATACCAGCGGTATTCGACCAGTTTGTAGTCGCTGGGTGGTGCGCCCACACTGCTGTTGTAAGTCTGGTTGCAGGCGATGGGCTGGCCGGCCAGCGTTGGCTTGAAGGTGATGCTGACAGCTTTGCTTGCGGCGCCGTCGTTGTCGTCGCAAGCGCTGAGGCTGACACCGGCCACGGCCAGTGCCACGAAAAAATAGTGTTTCATGAGTGTGTCCTTGCGGCCCCTGATCAGGGGCGGGCGTGCTGTGCACGCAGGTACAGTGATGCGTACGGTCAGACCGTTACGCACGATGCGGTGTTGTCACTGAAGGCCTGGATTCAGGCCGGGCAAGGCGGGGCGCGTGAGTGATACGCCGGGCAACGGCGCGATGCGCTTGGTGCAGGGCGTAAGAGCTTGCAGGGCTGGGGGCGCTGCAAGAACAGCAGCAGGACCAGCACCGAGGCCAGGATGAAGGCGCTGGCCAGGCTGCCGATGCTCAGGCACAGCTCGGTTTGCGCTGCTGGAGTGTCCCCATGCTCGAGCAGGCCTTCGGGTGCAATCTCGCGCATTTTGGCGATCAGTGCCGGCGACAGCGTGCCACAGAACGCGTAGAGCAAACCCTGGCCCGAACTTTGCGCCCAGCGGCTGGCGTGCATGGTCGGCGTGACCAGCTGGCTGAAAACAGCCAGGGCCACGAGAGCAGCACTCAGAACTTGGGGGCGACGGGACATCGGGTAAGAATAGCACCAGCCCGATGTCCCGGGCCGTGGCCGCGCATGATCACGCGCACGGCCAAGTGCAGGCTCAGGCGGCCTGACGCAGGCGTCGGGCCGCTTCCACCATATTCGCCAGGGCCGGTTTGACCTCACTCCAGCTGCGTGTTTTCAGCCCGCAATCAGGGTTCACCCACAAGCGCTCTGGCGGTATGCGCGTGGCCGCTTTGCGCATCAGCTCGACGATGCTCTGGGTGTCCGGCACGTTGGGTGAATGGATGTCATACACCCCGGGGCCGATCGCGTTGGGGTACTCGAAATCCTGAAAGGCATCGAGCAACTGCATGTGCGAGCGCGAGGTTTCGATGGTGATCACATCGGCATCCATGCGGGCGATATCGTCGATGATGTCGTTGAATTCGGAATAACACATGTGCGTGTGAATCTGGATGTCGTCATCCACCCCGTTGGCCGCCAGGCGGAAGGCGGCGATGGCCCAGTCAAGATAGGCTGGCCAGTCGCGCTGGCGCAGCGGCAGGCCCTCGCGCAGAGCGGCTTCGTCGATCTGGATCATGTGAATGCTGGCGGCGGCCAGATCCTGCACTTCCTCGCGGATGGCCAGGGCAATCTGCAGACAGGTTTCCGAACGTGGCTGGTCATCACGCACAAACGACCAGTTGAGCAGGGTGACGGGGCCGGTGAGCATGCCTTTGACCGGTTTGTCGCTGAGTGATTGCGCGTAACGCGCCCACTGCACCGTCATTGCTGCGGGGCGCTGAACGTCACCGTACAGGATCGGGGGTTTGACGCAACGCGAGCCATAGGACTGCACCCAACCCTGGCGCGAGAACGCGAAACCGTCGAGCAATTCTCCGAAATATTCGACCATGTCGTTGCGTTCGGCCTCGCCATGCACCAGAACGTCCAGACCCAGTTCATGTTGAACGCTCAGGCAGTGGGCGATTTCGCGCTGCATCGCCTGCCGGTATTGCGCGTCATCAAGGGCACCGGCGCGATAGTCCCGTCGCGCGGCGCGGATGTCCTGAGTCTGCGGGAATGAGCCGATGGTTGTGGTCGGAAATGCAGGCAGGGCGAAGCGCTGGGCCTGACGTTGAGCGCGCACGGCATAGGGGCTGCGGCGCTGTTGCCAGTCCGGTGTGATGTGGCCGATCTGTTCGCGCACGCTCGGATTGTGAGTGCGCGTCGAGTCGCGTCGACTCTGGATCGCACGGCGGTTGATCAGCAGAGGCTCGGCGACGTGCTCACGGCCATGCTTGAGGGCTTGGGCCAGCAGTGTCAGCTCGTCAAGCTTCTGCACCGCAAAGGCCAACCAGCTGAACAATTCGGGATCCAGCGCGCGCTCTGCGCTCAGATCGACCGGGACATGCAGCAATGAGCATGACGGCGCCAGCCACAAGCGCTCACCCAGCGCCGCGTCCACCGGCTCCAGCACGTCGAGCAGGGCATTCAGATCGGACGCCCAGACATTGCGCCCGTCGACCACCCCCAGCGACAGCACCTGCGTCTCGTGCAGACGCGCGAGTATCGTGTCCAGTTGTGCGATGCCATCGCTGGCGTCGATATGAAAACCATCGACCGGCAGATCGAGCACCCACTTAAGATTGTCATCCAGTGGACCGAAGTAGGTGGTCAGAAGGCTGCGCGGACCAACGCCGTGCAGGGCCTCGTAGCCACGCTGGTAAGCCTGGCGCCAGGTTGGCGGCAGGTCGAGCGTGAGGGCGGGTTCGTCGATCTGCACCCAGTCGACGCCTTTGCGCCGCAACTCGGCCAGCAGTTGCGCATACACCGCTATGAGCGCGTCCAGGTGATCAAGTCGTTCGCTGCCGTCCACCGCCTTGCCCACCCACAGATAGCTGAGCGGCCCCAGGATCACTGCTTTGGCCTTGATCCCGGCCGCATGCGCTTCGTCGATCTGGGCACACAAGGACCAGGTGTTGAGCGAAAAACGGGTTTCGGCGGTGAATTCCGGGACAATGTAGTGGTAGTTGGTGTTGAACCATTTGGTCATCTCGCCGGCTGCCACCGGCGCATCCCCCTCGACCGCGCGTCCGCGTGCCATGCGGAAATAGCGATCAAGCTGGTTGAAGCCGTTGCCGACAAAGCGCTGCGGTACATGTCCGAGCATCACGCTGGTGTCGAGCACATGGTCGTAGAGTGAGAAGTCGCCGACCGGTTGCAGGTCCAGCGGGGCTTGCAGACGCCGGTTCTCGGCACGAACGGCGGCAGCGACCTGCTGCAGTTGCTCGGCGCTGTCCTGACCACGCCAGTAGCTTTCGAGTGCGAATTTGAGCTGGCGACGGGCGCCGATGCGGGGGAATCCCAGGTTGTGTGTGCGGGCCATGTTGGTGTCCGGAGTCAGAAGGAGGGCACAGGCTAATTTCGCAATTGATGAGAAAAAAGTGATAAATATGCGTAAAACCGTGAGAAATATTCATTTATGATCGAGCTCAGCCATTTGCGCATCGTCCAGGCCCTGCATGAACACGGCACGCTCACACGTGCGGCCCAGGATCTGTGCCTGACCCAGTCGGCGCTTTCTCATCAGATTCGGCAGCTTGAGCAACGCGCCCAGACGGCCGTGTGGGAACGTGATGGCCGGCGTTTGAGCCTGACCGCTGCCGGTCTGGATCTGCTGGCCTGCGCACGCCGCGTGTTGCCACAAATCGACGAAGCGGAGCAGGTGCTGCGTCGTCATGCCGATGGGGTGCGCGGGGTGTTGCGGATCGGGGTGGAGTGTTACCCCTGTTACGAGTGGCTGACCGGTGCGATCGGACACTTTCTCAAGGCCATGCCGGATGTCGAGGTCGACATTCTTGGCAATGTGCATTTCTCGGGCATTGATGGGCTGATCAACAAACAGGTGGACATGTTGATCACGCCGGATCCACACCCGCACCGGGCCCTGTGCTACGAAGCCTTGTTCGACTACGAACTGGTGCTGCTGGTGGCGGCCTCGCACCGGCTCGCGCCGGCCCCGGTGGTGGAGGCTGCGCAGCTGGCGGGTGAAACGCTGCTGAGTTTCCCGGTGGCCAATGAGCGGCTGGATATTTTTACCGAATTCTTTTGGCCGGCCGGGGTGCGGCCGTTGCGCCACAAGCGCGTGCATTCGGTCGACATCATGGTGCAGATGGTTGCGCATGGGCGCGGCGTGTGTGCATTGCCGGCCTGGCTGGCGCGGCGTTTTGCCCAGCGTCTGGATCTGCATGTGCTGCGTTTGGGCGCGGGCGGCGTCCACAAAACCCTGCATGCGGCGGTCCGCGAGCCGGATCTGGAGCTGGGTTATGTGCGTGCTTTCATCGGCATGGGGCAGGGTTCGCCTGGGCAGGCCTGAGCCCGCTTGGATTGTGGTGAGCCCCATGCTGCATTGCACATCAAGCGCGAGCGAAACTACAATTAATAATCGTTCGTATTATTAATTGTGGTCATCCATGTCGAGTTTCCTTCGCGTGACCTGCACGCGTGCTCTGATCTCCTGTGTCGGGGCCGGCTGTCTGCTGCTGACGTTTGGCACTGCCCGGGCCGAGGACGAGGTGATCACCTTGCCGGAAGATGCGCCTGAAGCGGTGCTTGCGGATGATGCGGTCGAACTCAGCCCGGTGACGGTGTCGGGCGAAAAGCTTGGTCGCGCGCTGGCTGAAACCACCAGCAGCGTGGTCGTGGTCACCGCCGAGGACATCGATGCTGCGCCGGTCGGCTCGGTCAAGGATGTGGTTACCCGTTTTGCCAATGTCGTGGGTGCGGCGGGCGACCGGGAAATCGCGATCCGAGGTGTGCCGCAGGGCGGGATCGGCGGCGAGGGGGACACCATCAGCGTGTATCTCGATGGCGTGGCCTTGCCGTCGCGTGCGGCATCCTTCGCCGGGCCGCTGTCGGCCTGGGATCTGGAGCGCCTGGAACTGTTGCGGGGTGCCCAATCCAGCAATCAGGGGCGCAACAGTCTGGCTGGCTCGGTGGTGCTGGAAACGGTACAACCCACCAGCGACTGGGATTTGCGCCTGCGCGCCGGGCGCATGAGTCGGGATGGCCATGATTATGCGATTGCCGGTGGTGGCCCGCTGGGCGACAGCCTGGCCTTTCGGGTGGCCCTGCAGGATCGCTATGACAACGGCGATGTCACCAACGTAACCCGCAATGAAGACGATGCGCAGCGCTATGACAATCGCAATGCGCGGGTCAGTCTGGCCTGGGCGCCCATGGCTCAGAGCAGCTATCAGTTGCGTTACAGCTATATCCGCGCCGACACCGAGTTTGGCGAAGCCTTGCACGATGCCTCCGGTGGCGAGCGCACGGCAACCAGCAATGTGCGCGGTGGCGAGGACGATCGCACCCAATTGCACAGTTTGCGCCAGCAGCTTGATCTGGGCGGGGCCTGGCGGCTTGAGTCGATCAGCGGTTACACCCGCTTTGACAACGTCAATGTGATTGATTTTGACCGCACCGAAAGCGAAGGCGGTTATTCCGACAATTTCGAGGACGAGCGCATCCTGAGTCAGGAGCTGCGCGCGGTCTACGACGGCGATCGCGTGCGTGCGGTGGTCGGCGCTTACTACGCCGACACCGACAAGGACACCCTGACGCTGGGGCGCGATGTCTCCAGTGCGGGCGGCCTGGTGCTGATCAACGGCTTTGTCGAGGGTCAGTCGCGCAGTCGCATCGGTGCAGTCTTCGCAGAAGCCGACTGGGACTTCGCCCAGGCCTGGCGGGCTACGGCGGGCGTGCGTGTCAATCGCGAGCTGAATCGCCACCACGGCGCTTCCGATCTGGAGCTGACCTTGACCGGTTCGGTGCCCGGGCTGCCGCTGGATTTGCCCATCGGGATTCCTCTGCCGGATGCGGTCAGCGATGGCCTGGCGGTGGTGCTGCCGGCCTACGTGCCGCCGGATTACGACGATGGCGACAACAATGCGTTCACCGACGTGCTGCCCAAGCTGGGGTTGACCTGGTTCGCCAGCGACTCCACCACCCTGGGGTTGAGCTACCAGGAGGGCTACCGCTCAGGTGGCGTCAGCATGTCGTTCTTTGGTGGTGCGGTCAGTCCGTTCGAACCGGAATACACGCGCACCGGCGAACTGGCCGTGCGCAGTCGCTGGCTGGATGAGCGTCTGATGCTCAATGCCAATCTGTTCTACACCGACTGGCGTGACCAGCAGGTCACTATCGGTGAAACATCGGGTTTCGAAACCGTGACCACCAACGCCGGCCGCTCGCATTACTATGGCCTGGAAACCGAGCTGGTGTGGGCATTGTCCGGGCCGTTTGAGGTTTTCGCCTCGGTCGGCCTGCTGCGCAGCGAGTTCGACGATTTCGTCAACGAGGGTGAGGACTACGCCAACAATCGGTTCCCTTACGCACCCGAGCGCACCGCAACCTTGGGCCTCAGCCTGCTTGAGTGGCACGGCTTAACGGCCCAGGTTTCGGCCAACTATATCGATGCGTTTTACAGCGATCCCGACAATGACGAGCGCACCCGCTCGGACGAGCGCGTTCTGCTCAACGCCAAGCTGGCCTATCAGATCACGCGGCAGTTCAGCGTGGCCCTGTTCGGTCGCAACCTGGGGGATGAGCTGAACCAGCAGGGCGCCCTGGTCTCGGGTGAGCGGGTGGCGAGTCGCTACGGTGAACCACGCAGCGTTGGTGCCATGCTCGAATGGCAACTCTAGGGGCGCCCTGTGGCAGCGATGTCAATGCTTGCCGGCCATGCGCCGAGTGCCTAGGCTGCGCTCATGATGCGGATTAATCATCAGCCCTGCGGGGGCGCACAACGATGACCATGCGACCCTGGGTGCGCGGCGTGCTGGCCGGGCCGCTGAGTTTCATCTGCAGCTGGCTGCTGATGGCCGGCGCGGCCCTGTATCTGCCTTCAGGGCGTGCCGGCGTCGACAACATGGTGTTCCCCATTGTGCTGTTCCCGCTGGTCTGGAGCGGCCTGTTTCTGTATGCCCTGCTGGAACGACGTTTGGGGCGTGGCTACCTGGTGATTGTGGCCCTGGGCCTGGCCCATGCGCTGCTGATTGCTCGGCATCTTGGAGTGGCGCCATGATCAAGCTGTCTCAGGACAACACCCGGCGAGTGCTGGATATCCACGGCTGGTCGGGCATTCTGCTCGGCCTGCTGCTGTATGCGGTGATCTGTACCGGCACCGTGGCGGTGTTTTCGGACGAAATCAGCAACTGGTCGAGTCCGCTGTCGGGCGAGTCCGTTGATGGCTTTCCGACCGGTTTCAACGCTGTTTTCAAACGCTTGTACGAAGAGGTTGATCCGCGCTGGCGTGAAGAGGTGGATGCCTTTGTCGCCCATGGCGGACGCATCTATCTGCGCTTTGAAGGCGAGCTGGAGAGCGAGCAAGAGGGCCATCACGAGCATTACGGGGTGGAGTATCAGATAGATGGCAATACCCTGGAGGTGCTCAAGCGCACCGAGGGGCTGGATCACGAGCGCGCGGCGGCACGTGAGGCGGGCGCGCTGGCCGAGTTCTTTGTCGACCTGCATGTGCGTTTGCACCTGCCCAATCCCTGGGGCCTGTTTCTGACCGGTGTGCTGGGCCTGGGCATGATGCTCGCGGCCCTGACCGGCTTTGTCGTGCATCGTCACCTGATTCGGGAGGCGTTCACCATCCGGCGCAACAAGGAAGCCTTGCTGCGCGCGCGTGACGCGCATGTGATTGCGGGCACCTGGAGCCTGCCATTCGCGTTCGTACTTGCGTTTACCGGCAGTTTTTTTAGCTTCGCCAGCAGTGTCGGCTTGCCGGCCATGGCCATGGTGGTGTTCAGCGGTGATCAGGAGCGTGCGCTGGCCGAGGTTTTCAATCGCCATGAACCCTACGATGACACGCCCGCCGCGCTGGCCAATGTCGATACCATGCTGGCCGATGCTTCGGCACGCGGTGGTGCCAAGGCCGTGTTCATCTCGATGAACTATGTGGGGCGGGCGGATGCGTTCGCTCGGGTGTTTACCCAGGTGGAGCCGGGGCAGCTGTCGGGACGTGCGTTCGACTATGCCGCCGCCAGCGGCGAATTTCTGCATGAAAATCCGGTGCTGGTCGGCAAACAACCGTCCGCTGGCAACACGGTTGCCGCGCTAATGACACCCTTGCACTTCGGTCACTTTGCCGGCTGGGTGTCCAAGGCGGTGTGGTTTGCGCTGGGCTTTGCGGCCGCCTATGTCACCCTGAGCGGCATGCTGTTGTGGACCCTGCGGCGCGCGCAACGCCGTGCATGGCAGCGTATGGCGGGGGTGGTCAACTGGATGGGTTACGGACTGCCGCTGGCCATGGTGCTCACCGCTCATGCTTATTTCTGGGCGCGGGCGTCAGGCGTTGCGGTGGGCTCGGTGCAATGGGCGGTGTTCTGGGCTGCTGCGGTCGCGGCCGCGCTGATGATCGGCCTCGGCTCGCAGGCGCGGGCGCGTGCCTGGATGATTCGTTTGAGCGGGGCTGCACTGCTGCTGTTGCCGCTCAGCCGCTGGTTGTGCGACGGCCCATCCTGGGCGAGTGCCCTCAATCACGGACAACAGGTGGTCGTGAGCGTGGATCTGGCACTGCTTGTGGCCGGCGGGTTTTGTCTGTGGCCGCGATCGCGCAGGCGAGAGGGCTTCGTGCCCGTGGCCGAGGCGACCTCATGATCGAAGGTCTGCTGGCGGTGTTGGTGAGTGCCAGCGTGCTGTGGTGGCTGGCCGGTCGCGATCCCAAACGCTTGCGTGCGGCACGTCAGCGTGATCGTCGGGCCCATGCGCCGGCCGTGCGTCGAGGCTTGTTGCTGCTCGCATTGCTGCCGGGGCTGGGCTTGCTGCTGTGGGTCAACGTCGCAGCCGTGCTGGTGTGGTTTGGCGGGCTGACCGTCAGCGGCTGGCTGATTGCGGAGCTGCGCGCACCTCGCTGAGCGTTGACGGCCTGCGCGCAAGAATTTCATGAACAGGAATTGTAATACGAATCATTCTCATGTTAGAGTGATCCCACTTGGCGGTTCCCATTCGTCAAGTCTCCTCATCGTGTTCAGCCGGGGCGGGTTTCCGCTCCGGCTGTTTTCTTTCTGGGTGAGGTCAGATGGAGCCTTTCTCGAACACGTCCAGCGTGCCGAGAGCCTGCTCCTGACCACTGAGCAGTATGCTGTGCTGGCCCAGCTTGTGGGCGTGGAAATGCACCGCAGTAACCTGGTCCGCGAGCAGTTCCGAGCGTACGCCGTAGTCCTTGATGGTCAGGGTATAAGCTGCGTCGCTGTCGATCAGGAGTTTGACATTCATGCCTTCGGGAACCCGAAGGTGGTTGGTGCCGAGTACCAGTTCGCCATCGCCGATAAACCATTCAACATCCAGGGTAACCGCGCTGTCGTCCGGCTTTGCCGCGCCGTTGATGGCGCCCGTGCTCGACATCAGATACCACGCCAGGCCCGCGCCGACGACTACGAAAACGCCCAGCGTCAAGGCGGCGATCTTGTTCATTGTCCCTCTCCCGACGGAATTATCCGTCCCGCATCATTTATTGTTGAGGCGTGATTGGACCTAATCTCACCGCAACAATCAACCGGCGGCCGGGATGAACCCATACCGCGGTCAACCGATTGCCGTGAGCGGCGTTGTTGTCATCACGCGTGCTCGCCGCGTTTCGTGATTTCAGGGATTTGATGAAAAGACTACTGCCATTTGGGGCTCTGCTCCTGGCTGCGTGCACGGTTACACCGGAGCGCGCTGTGCATGAGCCGCAACTGCCGTTGCAGTTTGTCAGCAGCGGTCAGGCACCTTCACCACAGCTGTGGTGGCAGGCCTGGAGCCAGGTCGAGCTGGATGAACTGATTCGCCAGGCCTTTGCCGACAACCCGGGGCTGGCGCAAACACGGGCTCGTCTGAGCGCGGCCCAGGCCAGTCTGGCCGGCGGCCAGGCGGCGCTGTTTCCGCAACTCAATGCCTCGGCTGAAACGACGGACGGCTTCGCTGACAACAGCGACCAGTCCGTGACACGGGTCGGCTTGGCAGCGGCTTACGAGCTTGACCTGTGGGGCCGTGTGCGCAGCCAGCGCCAGGCCTTGGCGCTGGAGACCCAGGCCACAGCGCAGGACCTGCGCGCTGCGGAAATCAGTTTGTCGGCCAGTGTGGCCAGCCTGTGGTTTCAGATTGGCGCGGCGCGCGAGCGTCTGCAGCTGATACGCACTGACCGACAAAATTACGAAACCACGCTGGGATTGATCGAAACACGTTATCGGCAAGGCCAGCTGAATGCTGGAAACGTTCTGCAGCAGCGCCAGTTGCTTGAGTCGACCCGGGCCAGTGAGGCACTGGCGACAAGTGAATTGGCGACGCTGCGACATGCCCTGAGCGAGATGCTGGGCGGGGATTGGCGTGACGATTGGCCGGGTGCGCAGGACTGGCAGCTGCCGGCATTGCCGCAAACCGGTCTGGCGGCAAAGACCGTGATGCGCCGACCAGATGTGGAGCAGGCCTGGCTGCGTGTGCTGGCGGCGGATCGTGAACTCGGCGCGGCCATTGCAGCGCGCTTTCCACAGCTCAATCTGAGTGCCAGTTTGACGAGCAGCGATGCAGGCGTGCTGGAACTTTTCGATCAGTGGATTGGCAGCCTGGCGGCATCCTTGCTGGGGCCGGTGTTTGATGCTGGCGCGCGGCGCGCCGAAGTAGACCGTCAACGTGCTGTACTGGATCAGCGTGTCGCTGAGTTCCGCGCCCAGGCGCTGCTCGCGTTCCGCGAGATTCAGGACGCGCTGGTCAACGACCAGGCATTGCAGCAACGGGTCGCAAGCCTGCTTGAACAGCAGCGTTTGGCCGATGCCGCCGTGCAGAGCTTGCTGGTGCAGCTGCGCCACGGCGCGAGTGATTTTCCCAGCTTGCTGGATGCCCAGATCAGTTTTTCTTCGGTCAAGCGTGACTTGCTCAGCGCCCGTCAGCAACTGATCGACAACCGGATCACCCTGTACCGCGCTCTGGCCGGTCCTTTGCCCCAGTCCTCAGACAGCAACGCATGACTCAAGACAAAACGCACACTCGCAAACCGTGGTTCTTCGGACTGCTGATCTTCGTTGTTCTGGCGGTCTCCTTGCTGATCAGTCGGCAGCTGATGACCAGTGCGCCGGTGGCACAACGCAAGCCACCCGAAAGGGTTGCGCGTCTGGTCGCCGCCAGCCCGGTCACAGCGTCCAGTGAGCGCGTCCAGATCGTGGCGCATGGCACGGTTGAGGCGGCCCAGAGGAGCGTGCTGGCGGCACGCGTCAGCGCGGAGGTGGTGCACATCGATGATGCCTTTGTGCCCGGCAATCGTGTGGCGGCAGGAACGCCCTTGCTGAAACTGGATCAGGCCGACTATGCGCTGGCCCTGGCCGAGGCCGAAGCGTCGCTGGCCACGGCGCGCGCCAGCCTGGCCCAGGAGCAGGGCAATCAGGCTGTGGCGCGAGCCGATGCGGCGATCCTGGATCTGGAGGTCTCGGATGATGAACGCCGTCTGATGCTGCGTGAACCCCAGCTGAACAGCGCACAGGCCAGCGTAAAACTGGCCGAAGCAGCGGTGCAGCGGGCTCGGCTTAACCTGCAGCGCACTACGGTGGTCGCGCCGTTTGACGGGGTGGTGCTGTCGCGCGCGGTGTCCGTGGGCAGCCAGGTCAGCGCTTCGGGCAGCTCGCTGGGCGAGCTGGCGGCTGCCGCGCCTTACTGGGTCGTGTTGCGCGTGCCGACCACCGCCTTGCGCTGGATCGAATGGCCGGATCAGAGCGGTCAGGGCGGCTCTCAGGTCGAGCTTATGGATGCCGCCGATCGTGATAGCCCGCGCTGGAGCGGTCGGGTGATTCAGCTGCTGGATGCCTTGGAGAGCGAGGGACGGCGGGCCGGTGTGCTGGTCGAAATCAGCGAGCCTCAGGCCGGCACACGACCGTTGCTGCTGGGCACCTATGTGCAGGCCCGGATCGACGGGCGCGAGCTGGTCGATGCCCTGCGCCTGGACAACACCTGGGTGCATGACGATCAGGTCTGGGTGGTGGTCGACGGGCGCTTGCAGGCGCGTGAGCTTGAGGTGGCCTACCGTGGCAGTGACCACATGCTGGTGACAGCGGGTCTGCAAGCGGGCGAGCAGATCGTGACCAGCGTGCCTTCGGGCTTCATCGATGGCATGCGCGTGCGCATCCAGGGCCAAGCTGGTGATACGTCGCCAGCGCCGCGTCGCTCAGCTGCGCAGCCGGCGTCGGAGCCGCAGCGATGAGCACACCTGCCCGCGGCATGATTGCGTGGATGGCGCGCAATGGTGTCACCGCCAACCTGTTGATGATCGTGATGGTGTGCGGCGGTTTTTACGCCAGCACCCAAATCAAAAAGGAAGTGTTCCCCGAGTTCACCCTGGATTTCGTGACTGTCTCGGCGTCTTATCCCGGGGCCAGCCCCGAAGATGTCGAGCAGGGCATCGTGCTGCCGATTGAAGAGGCTCTTGAGGGCGTGGTCGGGATCAAGGAGATCAACGCCACGGCATCCGAAGGCAGCGGTTCGGTGGTGGCCGAATTGCAGGAAGACGCTGACGCCTCGGACGTTTTGCAGGATATCCAGCAGGTGGTTTCACGCATCCGCACGTTTCCCGCCGATGCCGAGCAACCTCAGGTTGAGCTGGCCAAACGCGTACGTGATGTGCTCGACATTCTCATTTACGGCCAAACCAGCGAGTGGCAGTTGCGCGAGCTGGCGGAAACCGTGCGTGATCAGTTGCTGGCCACGCCAGGGATTACCCAGGTGGAGTTGCAGGGAGCACGTGATTACCGCATCCATGTTGACGTTTCCAGCGCGCAGTTGCAGGCCTACGGTCTGAGCCTGCCGGCATTGTCGCAACGGGTCGCCGCCGCCGCGCAGGACGCCAGTGGTGGCAGCGTCGATTCCAGCAGCGGTGAGATTCTTGTGCGGGTCAATGAGCGACGCGACTGGGCACGTGAATTTGCCGCGCTGCCGATCATCAGCAGCGCGGATGGTGCGGTGGTGACGCTGGGCGAGATTGCCAGTGTCAACGAGGGCTTCGATGACACCCAGGACAACTGGGCGCTGTTCGATGGCCAGCGCGCTATCGGTATCGAGGTCTTTCGTATCGGGGATCAGACCCCGACCGGTGTGTCCGATGCAGTGCACCAGGCGCTTGCGCCAATCCAGGCCAGTCTGCCCGAC
The DNA here is from genome assembly GCA_030147945.1 of Oceanococcus sp. Taxonomy (GTDB): domain Bacteria; phylum Pseudomonadota; class Gammaproteobacteria; order Nevskiales; family Oceanococcaceae; genus Oceanococcus. The sequence goes on from JASBUL010000099.1 coordinate 20,065, forward strand.
GGGGTCAGCGTGGTGGTGCTGGATGACGATGCACAGATCTACCGCCAGCGACTTGCACTGCTGCTCAAGAATGCCTTCCTCGGCCTGATCCTGGTGTTCACGCTGCTCGCTCTGTTTCTGGAATTCAAGCTCGCATTCTGGGTCACCATGGGCATCCCGATCTCGTTTCTCGGGGCCTTGCTGTTCATGCCTGGCATGGACGTCAGCATCAACATGATTTCGATGTTCGCGTTCATCATCAGCCTGGGCATCGTGGTGGATGATGCGGTGGTTGCCGGTGAGAACATCTACGAATATCGCCAGCGTGGTCTGTCGTTTCTCGATGCGGCGATCCAGGGGGCACGCGATATCGCGGTGCCGATCACGTTCAGCGTGCTGACCAATATTGTGGCGTTTCTGCCACTGCTGTTCGTGCCGGGTTTCATGGGCAAGGTCTGGGGCGTGATCCCCTTGGTGGTGTGCACGGTGTTCGCGATCAGCCTGATCGAAGCCCTGTTCGTGCTGCCGGCCCATCTGGCGCACTCCCGGCCGCTGAACCGTGATTCGCGCTTGCGCCGCTGGCAGCAAGCATTTTCCGGCGGTTTCACAGCCTGGGTGGAGCGGGTTTACCAGCCGCTGGTCGAGCGGGCCGTGGCCCATCGCTATCTGACCCTGAGCGTAGGCCTGGGCGCCTTGATGATCGTGCTGTCCTACGCCATGAGCGGGCGCATGGGTTTCGAGATGATGCCGAGTGTTGAAGGCGATCGGGCCGAGGCCACCGTGGTGCTGCCGGACGGCACGCCGCCCGAACGCGTTGTGGCGGCCGAGCAGGCCCTGCGAGAGGCTGCGCGCAAGGTCATTGAAGAAAACGGTGGCGAGCGCCTGTCGCATGGTATTTACACCCGCGTGCAGCCGAGTCAGATTCGAGCCCAGGTCTACCTGACCGAACCGGGTGTGCGGCCGATCAGCACCGCCGAGTTTGTGCGCCAGTGGCGTGAGGCCATGCCCGGGCTGCCGGATGCCCGCTATGTGCGCTATGCCTCGACTGGCCGCGGGCCGGGCGGTGGCCCTGGCTTGAGCTTGGAGTTGACCCACCGCGACAAGCAGATACTAGATCAGGCCAGTGCCCGCTTTGGCAACGCGCTGCGCGAGTTTCCACAGGTCTCCGACGTCGATGACGGGGTGCGCCCTGGCAAGGATCAGTTCAACGTGCGCCTGACCGAAGCCGGCCGCAGTCTGGGCCTGACCGCCCAGGATGTCGGGCAGCAGATTCGCGCAGCCTTTTATGGCAACGAAGTGGTGCGCCAGCTGCGCGGGCGCAGTGAGGTGCGCGTGCTGGTGCGCTTGCCGGCGGATGAGCGCGACAGCGAGAGCGCGGTCGGTGATTTGCTGATCCGTACCCCGGCAGGAACCTACGTCCCGCTCAATCTCGTTGCTGACCTGGAACGTGATCAGGCCGAAGGCCGCATCGTGCGGCGCAACGGACGGCGCAGCATGGAAGTCAGCGCTAATGTCGAGCCGGACAGTGAAGCACCGCAGGTGCTGGCGGCCTTACAGGCCGAAGCGGTGCCCATGCTGATGGCCGATTACCCGGGGCTGAATATTGGTCTGTCCGGTCGACAACAGGACATGCAGGAATCACTCGATGCGCTGGGCACCGGGTTTCTGATCGCGCTGGCCCTGATTTACATCCTGCTGGCGATTCCGTTCTCAAGCTATCTGCAACCGGTTCTGGTCATGCTGGCGATTCCGTTCGGTATTTTCGGTGCCGTGATCGGACACTGGATGATGGGCTACAGCATGAGCCTGATTTCGATCATGGGCGTGATCGCCCTGTCCGGCGTGGTGGTCAACGATTCGCTGGTGATGGTGCACTACGCCAATCAACGCTGCGCCGCGGGCGATACGCCTTTCGCGGCTATCGTCAAATCCGGTGCGCGGCGTTTTCGTCCGATTCTGTTGACCACGCTCTCCACCTTTGGGGGCCTGGCACCGATGATCTTCGAAACATCGCGTCAGGCGCGCTTCATGATTCCAATGGCCATATCGGTGGGCTACGGCATTCTGTTCGCAACCGCGATCACGCTGATTCTGGTGCCATGCCTGTATATGGTGATCGAAGACCTGCGGGCGCTGGGGCGACGGGTGATGGAGCGAGTCGCGCTGGTCCTTGGCTAGCGGCGTTTGCTGCGTGTCTTGCGCGCCGTTTTGGTGGCGCCTGTCGGCGACGTTGGCAGCGTCTGGGCCGGTTTGCCGCGCAGCTGGATCAGCCAGACGATGCCGGCCAGGGTGAATGCCGCGGCCACATACTGCGCCGGCGTGGCGCCGAGATAGCGGGCGTCTTCCACACGCAGGCTGTCGAGCAGAATGCGAATCGGGCCGTACAGGGTGAAGAACAACGCAATATAAAAACCCGCCGGGCGGTCTTTATGGCGCAACAGGGCGTAGGTGATGGCGATCGGGATGGTCAGCAGCCATTCGATCAGGCCCAGATCCAGGCGCGGACCCTGAGGAAAGTTGACCGCAATCCAGGCGCTGCTCTCGATGCCGATGTGGTCATGCGCCAGGGTGCAGCCAAAACGCCCGAACAGCCAGGCAAATGGAAACGCCCAGGCCACCATGTCTACAAATCGCAGGGCCTGCTGCGCAGGCCAGCGTTTCATGCGCAGGATGACTGCGGCGCCGATCAATCCACCCATGATGCCGCCGAACGACGACATCGAGCCCCAGAACTTCAGCAGCTCCAGGGGGTTGGCCATGACCTTTTCAGGGTAATATGCCAGTGCTGAAAACCAGTGCGAACCGACCAGGCCGCAAACAATCGTCCAGAACGCCAGCGCGCTGGCATCGTCCGCGTCCATGCCATAGCGCGGTGCCTGGCGTTTGACCAACTCAAGCCCCACGAATATCGCCAGCGCCACCATCAGGCCAAAGGCGTAGATGGTGTGGCCAAAAATCGTAATCGAGGGATGTTCAAGATAAGGAATCATGGCGATAGCTTAGCCGGGATCGTGCTCAATCCGCATGCCGGGGCGCTGCGGCGTCGACGCTGGAACGCCAGGCGCCTGCAACGCCGTCTGGGCGAGCAGGTCAGGGTGGTGGAAACGGGCAGTCTGGATGAATTGCCCTCGGCTTTGGCCGAGCTGCGTGCGGCCGGGGTCAGCATGCTGGTGCCTTTCGGCGGCGATGGCACCTTGTCGCGCGTGTTGTCGGCCGCGGTCCCGCTGTGGCGCGACGAACTGCCGGAACTGGTTGCCCTGCGTGCCGGCACCATGAACATGATTGCCAGCCACCTGCAGATGCCGCGCGAGGAACCGCTGAAAACGCTCAGCGGCTTGCTCAAAAAACCGGCCAGAAGCCAGCTGTTGACGCGGCGCGCCATGCTCAGCGATGGCGGCGATGCCGGGTTTACCTTCGGTTTCGGTGCGCCGGTGCGCTTTCTCGAACATTACGATGCGGGTGGCGTGCGGGCGGCGGTGCAGCTGATCGCCCGCGCAGCCCTGAGCCTGCGTAAATATGACGGTGTCGCGGCCAGAATCTTCGAGCCCACGAGCGTCACCTGGGCGGGGTCCGGGGATCCCATCGAGCAGAGCCGCGTGCGCCTGTTTCTGGCCATGACCATCGACGAATTGCCACTGGGGTTTCGGGTGGCGCCGGGTGCAGGTGACGACACCGAGCACATGCAGTTGATTCACGGCAACATGTCGCCCGCTTTCGTGATCCGCAATCTGCACCGTTTTCATGCCGGCAAGCCGGTCAGCGGGCCGCAGCTGGTGCGCGAACGCGACACCATGCTCGACTTCACGTTTGAGGAGGACACCCGCTGGATGATGGATGGCGAAGTTCATCCGGCGTGCCGTCGCCTGCGTCTGGATCTGGGGCCGCATGTCGCGTTTCGGGTGCCACGCCGCTGAACGTCTGAGCGGCCGCAGCCAGCCCGAACGATAAAAAAAGCCCCGCTGGACGTCTCCGGCGGGGCTTCGCTGACCTTCTTCCAAAGGAGGAGGTTGTCTAGATCACCTCGCCACCATCCTCGCGACGGATCACCACGGTGGTCGAGCGCGGTCGCGAGCTGCCATCGTTGGCCGGGAAACTGCCGCCCGGATGCTGGATGTTGACGAACATGGTGCGGTAGTCGGGCGTCATGGTCACGCCGGTCACTTCGCAGCCGGCCGGACCGACAAAGAAGCGCTTGAGTTCGGCCTGGGTCTGCGGATTGATGGTGCGGTCGCCACTCAGGCTGGCCGGCACCACCGCCAGCATCTGATCATTGCCGCCGAAGTCCAGCGGTGCGCCGTTGTCGGTCTGAATCCACAGCACGCCGCGCGGATCGAACCAGATGCCGTCGGGGCTGCCCAGTTCGTTGTCCTGGGTCAGGCCGGATTTGTTGAAGTCGGCGTCGGCATTGGCGTTGGAGGCGAACAGGAAGATATCCCAGCTGAAGCTGGTCGCATCGGCGCGGCTGTTGTCTTCGGCCAGGCGAATCACATGGCCGTGACTGTTCGGCGCGCGCGGGTTTGCGGCGTTCTCGTCGCCTTCCTCACGGCGGGTGTTGTTGGTCAGGGTCAGATAGATCTCGCCGGTGGCCGGATCGGTGGTCGACCATTCCGGACGATCCATCGGCGTGGCACCGAGGATGTCTGCGGCTGTACGGGTGTTGACCAGCACATCGGCCTGGCTTGCGAAATCATTCTGCAATGCCGGGTTGGTGGCGTAGTCCAGTTTGAGCCATTCGCCCGAGCCGTCGGCATTGAAGCGCGCGACATACAAAGTGCCGTTGTCGAGCATGTTGCTGGCGTCGGCGCCCGGTGTGTAGTTCTCGGCGGTGACGAATTTGTAGAAGTACTCGAAGCGGTCGTCGTCGCCCATATAGAAGGCGATCGGCTCGCCGGCGCGAATCAGGCCGGGCTCACAACCCTCGTGGCGCATACGTCCCAGTGCGGTCCGTTTGATCGGTGTCGAGGCCGGATTCTTCGGATCGATCTCCACAACCCAGCCGAAGTTGTTCGCTTCATTGCGGTAATCGGCGGTGGCACTGGCTGCGCTCGGGGTGGTGTCGAAGCGGGCGAATTCGCCGTTCACTTCGCTCGGATCGCCCGCCACGTTCGACCACAGATAACCGAAGCCTTCGGCATTGATGCCCATGCGCGCGGTTTCACGCGGCGGATTGTCCTGGGTGTTGATGAAGTAGCCCTGGATGTTTTCCTCGCAGGCCAGATAGGTGCCCCAAGGAGTGTGGCCGCGGGCGCAATTGTTGACCGTGCCCCGTGTGCTCATGCCGGTCGGGTCATAGGCCGTGCGCAGCAGGGCATCGCCAGCGGCCGGGCCGGACATCTGCATCGGCGTTGCGGCGGTGATACGGCGGTTGTACGAACTGCCTTGAACCACGCTGACCTTGCCGCTGCTGTCGCGCTGCACTTCGATGATGGCAACACCGTGCGCGTTGATGTCCTTGCGCACCTGATCCGGGTCGGTCGGCGCGCCGTTGGCGTCTTCGCTGCGACCGTCGCCGGGGAACAGGGTGGCATTGCTGTACTCGTGGTTCATGACCAGCAGGCCACGATCGCCGCTGTCATCCAGCGGATAGAACTGCATGCCGTCGTGATTCTGGCCCATTTGCTGGGCTTGTTCTTCGGCGCTGTTGGTGCCGTCCGGCTTGAAGGCCGGGAAGCTGCCGGTGATCGGCGTGCCCCAGGGGGCGAGGATGTCGGTGGTGAAACCGGGCGGCACGATGAGCATGTCGGCATCGGTCGAGCCAGGCACCGAGCTGAAGCTCAGCTTTGCTGCGGTTTTGCCGCCTTCGCTGTTGCAGCCGCTGATACCGGCGCCGGCGAAAAAGGTGCCTGCGGCCAGGCCAAGCCCGCCGCGCAGGGTATCTCGGCGGGAAACGCGCGTGTGCAGAATCTCGTTCATGCTCGGCGCATCAGTATTGGAAAGGCGAGGCTGGCCTTGTTTCAGGTCCTGTCTGCGGGTCACGGTACAACTCCTCATCATTGTGCGGGTTATCAATCCGCGCAAGGCTAGAGGCTGGTTGTGACCGTTTTATTGCCGTGCTGTGACGTCAGGCTGAACCCGGCAGAAAATCGAATGGCGTGGTCTCGTTTTCGGGCTGGCTGCGGCGACTGGTCACCAGCTCGGCCAGCTTGTTGATCCGCGCCGGCAGCCCGAGCAGTTTCTCGCGCAGACGCTCGCCGCTGTGCGACAAACCATGCGCGGCGGCGATGCGCCAGGTATCGAGCAGCTGGCTGACGATGATGGCGTAGTCGCGCGGGCCGTAAATTCCAGCACGGTGTGCGATATCCGACAGCTGGCGATAACCCGGGATGGTGTGGCCGGGCATGATCATCCGCGGCATGACGGCCCAGGCCGCGCGCAGTGCACGGTCTGGATCGGCGTCCAGCAGCAGCGCGAAGGTGTCCCGGTAGAACTTGTGGTGACGCGACTCGTCTGCCGCCACACGGGAAAGAATGTGCTGCAGCTTGGGTTCATGCGGCGCAGCAAGGCGCGCCAGGTTGGCGTGAGAAAGCTGCGTCGCTTTCTCCTGCAGGCTGGTGTAGGCCACCAGGCGGTAGGGATCGGAATGCCACTGCGGATTGAAGCCCGCTTCGAGATACTGATACTGCAGCTTTTCCAGGGCCAGCATGTCAAAGACCTTGGCGTCACGTGCGTAGTCACGCAGGATGCAGCCATGACGGTCTTCCTCGGCCGTCCATACGTTGTTCCAGTATCCCCAGGCACTGTCCTCTCCGGTGTGCTGGGCGATCAGGCGATGGAAGTGTGGCAGGCCTTCTTCGGTCAGCAGGTTGAGGGCCAGACCGGCGCGCACCGACTGCGGGAGTTGGCGGGCGCGCTCGGCCAGTTCCTCGCGCTCCTCCGGGTCCAGCAACTGGGCCGGGAACCACAGGTTGCGCTGCTCGATATGGCGCTCGATGAGCGTTTCGATCTGCGGGCTGAGTGCGTTGAGCAGGCCCAGCTGCTCTCGAAGTTCCGGGCTGTGCGTGTGCGTCATGATGGTCTCCGCTGGGGGCTGGCCAGTGAAACATGGCTCTGATGCCGCGCATTGTCGCGCGCATTCATGGCGCGCTGATGACAGTCGCCATGGCGGCTGCCCTGAGTGGGTTGGCCCGCGAGGGCGTAGATCCCGGGTCGATCTGCGCCGGGGCTGCAGGCGGTTATTCTTGCACAGTGACCAAGCGTGTATATCCCATATCCCTGCAAGTGCCTGGCTGGCGACGCATCCTCGCGCTGGCCTGGCCCATCGTGCTGGCCAACTGTGCGGCGCCGCTGCTCGGGCTTGTGGATACGGCGGTCATCGGCCACGCCGGCATGGTGCATGAGCTCGGCGCGATCGCCCTGGGCGCATTGATTTTCAGCTTTGTGTTCTGGGCTTTCGGCTTTCTACGTATGGGCACGACCGGCTTTGCCGCGCGGGCAGTCGGTTGTGGCGACAGCGCCGAAGCGCGAGCGGTGGCCATACGCGGACTGACGCTGGCCGCCGCTCTGGGTCTGCTGTTGCTGTTGTTGCAGGTTCCGATGCTGTGGCTGGCATTGAGCGTGTTTGAGGCCTCGCCAGCGGTCGAAGCGGCGGCGCACAGCTACGTCTCGATTCGCATCTGGAGTGCGCCGGCAACCCTGGCCGCGTATGTGATCAGTGGCTGGTTGATCGGTGTTGGACGCAGTGCCGATGTGCTGCGGATACAGCTGCTGCTCAACGCGTTGAACATGCTGCTTGATGTTGGCTTTGTCGCCCTGCTGGGCTGGGGTGTGCAGGGTATCGCGGCGGGCACCTTGATTGCCGAATGGCTGGCGCTGGCCTATGCCGTAGCTGTCGTGCGCAAGCAGTTGCTGGCCCGGCACACCGACAAGGACGTGTTTCTGGCCTGGACGCGGGTTTTTGAGCCCTCGGCTTTGCTGGCGTTCTTCAGCGCCAACCGTGATCTGATGATCCGCACCGTGCTCATGCTGTTGGCTTTCGCGGCCTTTACCAATGCCGGTGCGCGTTTCGGCGACAGCGTGCTGGCGGCCAACCATGTGTTGCTGCAGCTGATCAGCTTCAGCGCCTTTTTTCTGGACGGTTTCGCCTTTGCAGCCGAGGGCCTGATTGGTAAGGCCATCGGTGCCCGGCGGCGTGATGTCTTTGTGGCCGCGGTGCGTCACTCGTCACGGCTGTCGGCGTTAACGGCCATGATGATCGCCGCTGTCGTGTACCTGGCGGGGCCGCAGTTGGTGGGGGTGTTGACGGACTTGCCGGCGGTGCGCCAACAGGCCGTGCAGATGCTGCCCTGGGCGGCGCTTTACATCGCGCTTTCGTTTGCCGCCTTCCAGCTTGACGGGATTTTCGTCGGCGCCTCACACAGCGCAGCGATGCGTGATGCCTCGCTGCTTTCGGTGCTGGGCTTTGCGCTGTGCTACCTGGCCTTCGGGGCTGACCGAGAGCCCCACCTGTTGTGGCTGGCGTTCGTGGCCTATGTGGTTCTGCGCGCGTTGACGCTGCTGTTGCGTTACCCCGGGTTATATCGGGCTGCGTTTGCGCGTGCTTCGTGAGCGAGCAGCCACTGCTTGGCTGCGAGCCCACCGGCAAAACCTGTCAGTGCGCCGTTACTGCCGATCACGCGATGGCACGGAATAACCACCGGCAGGGGATTGCGCGCGCACGCGGTGCCTACCGCTCGCGCCGCGCGAGGCTTATTCAGCACCCGGGCCAGCTCAGCGTAGCTGCGCGTCTGGCCAAAGGGAATTGCGCCGAGCTGTTTCAGCACCTCGGACTGAAATGCGCTCACTTGCGGCGCCAGCGCCAGTTCGAAGCTGTGGCGGCGTCCGCCGAAATAGTCCTCGAGCTGTTCGGCAGCCTGTATGAAAAGCGTGTCGTTGCGCTGCCACTGTGACGGTGCTGGCGCCGCCTCGCCGTCTACCGGGAACTGGATCTGGCGCAGGCCCAGCGCATCGGCGGCGAGCAGCAGCGGGCCGATCGGGCTCGAAAAATAGGTGTAGTTCATGTGTTTGTCCTTGCCTGTTGATCGCTCGCGTGTTGCCACAATGTCATGACCGCATAGGCGCGCCACGGTTGCCAGCACTGTGAACGCACTTCCGCTTCATGGGCGCTCAGTGGAGCGCCGTCTCCCAGGGCTTTGCGCAACACGATATCGCCGGCGGGGAAGGCGTCGGGATGCTTGAATGCGCGCAGGCGGATGTAGGCCCGGGTCCACGGCCCAATACCGGGCAAGCTGTCCAGTTGGCTGTCAATCTCGTCGGCATGCCCATTGTCGAGATCCAGCTGGCCGCTGCTGACAGCCTGGGCCAAGGCTTTGAGGGTGGTGACCCGTTGACCGGTCAGACCAAGCTGATCCAGCGGCGTGGCCAGAATGCTGGCGGCATCGGGAAACAGCAGGCGCGGGGTGCAACTGGCGTCCGGCAGACGATGGGCGCAGCGCTCAACCAGGCGTTGCGTCAGCGTGCGCGCGGCGGCCACGCTGACCTGCTGACCAAGCACGGCGCGGACGCACAGCTCGAAGCGGTCCCAGCATCCTGGCACTCGCAGACCGCGATGCGCCTCGACGGCTGGCGCCAGCAGCGCATCCCGGGCCAGGTGGCTGGCGATGTCGACCGGTGCGGCATCAAGGTCGAGCAGCTGACGGGCGCGTTGCACTGCCGGATACAAGGCATCGCTGTGCGGGTGGCTGAGGGTCAGCACAAAGCACTGGCCGCGAGCGTCGTGTTGCAGGCTGACGTGCCCGGCCTGACCGGCCCAGGCGAAGCTGCGGGAGTAGGTTTCGCCGTGCAGACATTCGATGCCGTCAATGGCGCGGCGCGCCAGAAATTCGCGCAGGGCAGTCCAGTCCAGCGGGCTGCGGTAGCGTAATTTCAGGCTGTAGCCTGAGTGTGCTGGCGCGTGCTGACGCCGGATCTGCGAGGGGCTGAGTTTATACACGCGCTGGAATGCGGCGTTAAAGCGCCGCACGCTGCTGAAGCCCGCGGCCAGGGCGATGTCCTGCATGGGCATGGATGAATCGCTGATCAGGCGCTTGGCGAACAGCGTACGCCGGGTCAGCGCGACCGCGTTCGGACTGGTGCCGAGCTGGTGCATGAAAAGGCGGCGCAAATGGCGGTCGCTGATACCCAGTTTGCAGGCCAGAGCGGACACGCTGCCGCGGTCCAGGGCGCCTTCATCAATCAGCGCCAGCGCGGCCTGCAGCAGCGGCGGGTGCTGCGGCCAGTACGGGTTGTCCGGAGCCAGTTCGGGGCGGCAACGCAGGCATGGCCGGTAACCCTGTTCAGCGGCAGCCGCGGCGCTGGGGAAAAACTGTACGTTCTCCGGCCGGGGCAGACGCACCGGGCAGATGGTGCGGCAGAAAATTCCGGTGGTGCGCACCGCAATGAAGAAGCGGCCGTCAAAGCGCGGGTCGCGGGCCAGGCGGGCGCGCTCGCAAGCGGCATGATCCAGAGGTGCGACAGGGCTGTTCATGGGCCCAGCATAACCTCCGTGCGCGCCTGGTTCTGGATGTTTTCGGACATGGTGAAAGCCATCCCCGAGGTGCGCCGACCGCCCCGGATGCGCGCGATATGTTGTTGAGTAGACAATCGTTATGGCGCCACACGCCGGTCGAAAATGCACATATGCATTAAAATCGTCGGCTTATTGACGAGAAAAGCTGCACTGATGCCCTTTCTGGACGTTTTGTATGAGCGCTACGGTCGGTTGACGGTCGGATTCTGGCTGACGCTGGTCCTGTTCGCGATCATCTGCTGCTGCGGTTTGTTCATTCTGAGTGAGCTGGTTCTGGGGCCGGCCATTGCCCAGTTGCCATATTCGGCGAGTTCCGATCAGGTCCTGGATGTGCTGTTTCCCTGGTTCGTGGTTTTCGCCATCGTGGCGATCGTCTCGGCCGGCGGGCTGATTCGCTTCGGGTTGGTCGCGCCGGTGCTGCAGCGTCGCCGTGAGCTTGAGGCCGATCTTGCCAGTGCACCACCGCGTGAGCAGATCGAAACTCTCAGCGAGCAAAAGGCCCGTCTGGGGGATCAGCTTGACGCCGTGCTCGACGACAACATGGTGTTGCGCGATGAGGCAGCCGAGCTGCGGCGCAGTGTTGCGTTGGCGCAAGATGTGCAGCGTGCGCTGGTGGCAAATTCCAACGAGGCCTTGCTGCTGGTCGGCACGGATGCCTGTGTGCGCCAGGTGTCCAGCCCGATGGCGGCGCTGCTCAAGATTCGGGTGCAGGATGCGCCGTCGCAACCGGCAGCCGAGCTGGTCAAGGTCTTTGACGCAAGCAAGGAGCGACCGTTCGAGTATCCGCTCAAACGTCTGGTTGAGGATGCCATCGCCCAGGCTTCGTCGATTCCCAAATTGCACGATGTGGTTCTGGTTGACCAAAGCGGCACGGAACATCGCGTCATGCTGAGCGTTCAGGCCATGCAGGACCGCCACAATGCGGTCTGCGGTGCGCTGGTGCGGGTGGATGGTCATGACAGTGGCGCGGGCGGCAAGTCGGATGCGCGCGGGGGCGGCAAGGGCGGCAGCATGGCCGGGCTGCCGGGGCGCAACGTCTTCGATACCCGGGTCGCAGAGTTGATGTCGATCGCCAAGGCGCAGGATGTCGAGCATTGCCTGGCCCTGATCGCCTTCGACAACATTTCAGATGTGTATCAGGCGCACGGTTACTGGGCTGTCGAGGAACTGCTGTGGCAGCTGGCCCAGCTGATCAAGGACGAGTTCGGCAGTGCGGTGGAGCTGTTCCACGCCAGCACCATGCATTTTGCCGTGCTTCAGGCATTCGACAGTCCCGAGCGGGTCGAGGTACGAGCGGAGCGTTTGCGCAAGCTTGTTGAGGCCCACGAATTCCGCTGGAACAAGCGCGCTTACCGGGCCACCATCACGGTGGCCTTGTCCGCGCTGAATCAGAGCACCGAGAGCATGACCCGGCTGGTCAACGACTGCGATCAGGAGTTGCGTGAAGCCCGCGCGCTGGGCGGCAACCGGGTGAGCCTGCAGCTGAGTGACGAAGTCGAAACCATGGCTCGATCAATTGATGAGCGCCTGGTGACCTGGCTGGCCATGGATGACGAAGAAACGCGTCTGCAGATGCAGTCTTTCGAGGTGTTTGCCGGCAAGGACGCAAAACCCTGGATTGCGACCCAGATCCGGGTCGAGATGGAAGATGGTTTCTGGGCCGATCCTGGCGCGTTTCTGACCTCCGCGGCACGCGTCGGGCTGTTGCCGAAAATCGATGTCTGGCTGGTCAGCCGCGTGCTCTCTGCCATGCGCGCGGCAGAGGCGCTGAGCAACACGCATGGGCCCGTCATCGTGCCCTTGCATATTCAGTCCGTGGGGGATGAGGGTTTCCTCGAAACCCTGCGTGATCTGGTCCTGGATTCCGGTGTGTCGAATGAGCGTTTGATATTCGCCCTGGATGATTTCGATTGTGCCAGCCACGCATCCAGCGCCACCGCGTTTGTTGAAGCTTTGCGGACATCCGGTTTCGGCTTTGCCTTGAGCGGTGCGCGCGTGGCCTCGCTGGGGCATGGCATGGGCACGCTCAAGCCGCGCGTGGTCGGCCTGCATCCCACCACCTATCAGGATGACAATCAGGCCCGCCTGGAAGCCAGTCTGAATTACGTGCGGGCGATGGGTGAGGCGCAAGGCTTTGTGCCGGCAGTGCTTGAGCCGGTTGACGACAACAGCCACATGGCCCTGGTCAATGCCGGTGTTCAGCTGGTGGCGCGCACCACGCTGGGCGTCGGGCCGCTGTACTGAAACTCAGCTGATCTGAACGTCGCCGTCGAAGTGCTCGATCGGGATAACCGTGTCCATGCGCAGGAACTGAAACATGTCGGCCGGTTGGCCGGACAGTTTCACGATCTTGATCGGAACATTAGCGCGCTTGGCCAGTTTGCCCAGATAGGCAATCAGGCCGATGCCGGTTGAATCCACAGAACGCAACTGACTGGCATCCAGGATAAACGCCTTGGCGGGTTCATCCTTGACCACGGATTCGAATTCCGCGCGCAAGTCATGAAATTGTTGGCTGTCCAGTGTCTGCGGAAACCGGATGGACACCAGTCCATCGTCGTCTTTCTCGTACCAGCTGCTCATGTGCGATAACCCCCATTACCGGTTGAGCGGTGAGTTTGAAACCTAGCGACTAGTCATCCGATGACGATTTGAGTCCTGACAAAATGGTGTTGGCCTGCGCCAAGTTTCCACGCTCAAAGAACGCTTCCGCGACCTTGAGTTGACGTTGTGAATCCGAAGGCAGGCTTTTGCGACGCAGTTTGTTGATCTTGTCGCGCAAACGCCGCTGCTCAAACTCTGACGGCTGTGAGTCAGCGGGGTTCAAAGGCGGATTATAAGGTGTCTTCGCAACCGTCGTGTCAGCATCCGTTGATTTTGCTACCACGCTGTGTTTGGGCGCGCTGTCGGCCAGTTCGGCGGCGATACGTTCGGCCTGTTCGATACGCCCGCGTTCCAGCTGGGCCTGAGCGACCTGGGCCTGGCGCTGGATATCCGGGTCAGCGGACTGAAGGGCGCTGGCGAGCTGCTTGCGGATGCGCGCCGAGGTTCGCAGTTGCTCTTTCGATGGTGTTTCGGCGCTCGCTGTGCTGAGCGCATGCACAGCCGGACGCGCGCGCTGGGCTTGTCCGCGGGGCGCTGCCTGGTCACTGTTGCGCTGACGACGCCACAGCCAGATTGCCGCCGCAGCCAGCGCCGCGAGCAGCCACAACCACCAGGAAGATTTGCTGGGTGCGGGGGCATCAGAGACCCCATTAGCCGGAGCAGGCGCGGCCTGCTGCGGGTTCGCAGCGGCTTGTTCTTGCTGCGCTGCAGCCTGTGTCAGGGGAGGCTGCGCAGACGTCTGCTCAGGACGCTCGCTGAGTTCGTTCGGCGCTGCCACGTGTGCATCCGCGACAGCTGTCGCCGGTGCCGCTGCGGGCTCGGCAGGCGTTTGCTCCACTGCGGGAGCTGCCTGCCTGACCTCAGTTTGCACGGGCGCCGGCTTCGGTGGCTCGATATCTGGCCGGCTGTTGCGCGTCGCGGGTCTGCTGCTGCCCAGGGTCCAGTCGGCCTTGAACAGCACGGGTTCCTGTGCTTCCAGCGCCTTCAGCTTGGGCGTCAGGTCGATCGGCCGAATTGCCTCGTAGCTGGGGAACTCCATGGTCAGCGCCCAAAGCTTGCCGCGGGTGTAGCGCGCACGCGGCAGAAACGGTGGTGGGCCGGTGTTGGCGACGCGAGGCGTGCGACGAGGCGCCGCCGGGCTGTCACTGAGGAGATTGTCGACGCGCGCAGAGGTCCGGATGTCCGTCAGGCTTGGAATGCGCAGGGTCACGCCGGCTTTGAGCGCATGCGCATCACCGAAGAAGGCATGCGGATTGGCCTGCATCAGGGCGCCGGCCATCTGGGCCAGCGGTATCGAGCTGTCAGGGCGCACCTGCTGGGCGATGCGAGAGAGTGATTCACCAGCGCGCACGGGGCCGTAGTACTGCGCCACACGGCGTACTGTTGGTGTTGCGATCATGCGCTGTTGCGGGCGTGCCGAGGGTGCGCTGGCGTATTGCGCGTTGGTCGGCAGATCCAGCAGCAGGTCAATTTTGCGAACCAGGACCTGCTTGTTGTTACGCAGTTCGAGCAGCAGGGTCAGAATCGGCTCGGTGATCGGGCGCTGTGTTTCGATGACCACATAAGGGTCGGCATCGTTCTCTCGGCGCCAGCGTACGCGCAGATCGTCAGGTCGGTTGTTTGGTGCGCTCAGACCGTAAGCGGCGTAGGCCTGGTCAGGCAGCAGGCGCAGTCGGAATTGCTCCGGGCGCGGATACCCGGCGGCCTCGGTCACCGGAACGTGCACCTGCAGCGGCTCGGACAGATAGCTGAGCATCTGCGGTTCGCCGAGTGTCAAGGCGTGAACATCACTGCTCAGCACAATCGCCACGGCGCAGGTCACGGTCCGCCCGTACCGGACCACGGCGTTTGTCAGTGTGCGATCGGTTTTTGTCACAGTCTCCCCCAGCACCGCCCCAGTGCCATGGCGCATTGTAAGCCGCGGCGTGCGCCGCCGCGACCCCGTCAGGGCGAAGGCGTCAAATCAATGTCCAGCGCACGGAAGACGTCGGCCGAGTGGTAGCCGTCGGCAATCATGCCGCGGGCGGCCTGAAACGCGCGTATGGCGGCGCGTGTTCCGGAGCCGGCAATGCCGTCGGGCTTGCCGGCATCAAAGCCCAGCGCGTTAAGCCGTTCCTGTAGCGTTTTGATCTGCGCGCGACTGATGCGCTCAAGTTCGCCCTGTGGAGGATGCACCAGCGGCGCGGCGCCGTTGATTCGATCGGCAAGCAAACCCACTGACAGTGCATAAGCCTGGGAATTGTTCCAACGCATGATGATGCGGAAATTCTGGTAGACCAGGAAAGCCGGGCCGGTGTGGCCGGCGGGCACAATCAAGGCCGCGTCGAAGTCGGCGACGGGCAGCGTGCCGCCAGCCGCGTGGCGCACGCCAAGACGTTGCCACTCGCTGAGCGGCCGGGGTGATTTGATGCCGGCCAGGCGGTAGTCGAAATCGCGCGGCAGGCTGACCTCACGGCCCCAGCGCTGGCCGGCCTGCCAGCCCAGCTGTTGCAGGAAATTCGCAGCCGAGGTCAGCGCATCGGTGGTGCTGTTCCACAGATCGATGCGACCGTCGCCATCGCCATCCACGCCGTAGCGTTTGTAGTTGCTCGGCATGAACTGGGTGTGGCCCATGGCTCCGGCCCATGAACCGCGCATGCTTTGCGGATCCAGCTTGTGTGTTTCCACCAGGCCCAGCGCATTCATCAACTCGGCGCTGAAGTAGCGGCTGCGTCGTTCATCACAACCCAAAGTGGCCAGCGCGTTGAGCGTTTGGGTGTCGCCAAGATAGCTGCCGTAGTTGGTTTCCAGCCCCCAGAAGGCAACCAGAATGTTCTGTGGTACCCCGTAATCGCGGGTCAGGCGGTCAAGCAACTCGCTGTGTTCGGCCAGCAGCGCCTGGCCTTTCTCGATGCGGGTGTCGGTCACGCGTCGGTTCAGGTAGTTGCCGAAGGTGCTGCTGAATTCGGGTTGTCGGCGGTCCAGCTCGAGCACGCGTGGCAGATATTCAAGCTGCGGAATCAGCTGTGCGCGGGTCACTTCATTGAGCCCCTGTTCACGCGCCATGTCCTGCCAGCGGGCTTTGCAGGCGTGCATGTCCGGTGCGCTGATGGGGTCAGCAACACTTTGTGACCAGACAGGCGCCAGGGGCAGTAGGGTGAGGACGAGCGCGTGGCGTAAAGGGCGATACAGGGTCATGCGGGCGTACCAGATTCGTTGTTCAAAGCGTCGATGATGGGGCAGTGGTGAATGCAGCCTTCGCCGTCGCAACGCGCGGCCAGAGTTTGCAAAGCGTCGCGCACGCTGAGCAGATCTTCAATCTTGCGGTTGACCACGTCCAGATGTTGCAGGGTCAGCGCACGCACGGAGGCTGATGCGCCGTCGTTGTCGGTCAGGCGCAGCAGGCTGGCGATGTCATTGAGCTGAAAGCCCAGCGCCTTGGCGCGGCGGATAAAACGCAGACGGCGCAGACTGTCCTCGGCATACAAACGGTAGCCCGATGTGGTGCGTTGGGGTTGTGGCAGCAGGCCCTGGCGCTCGTAGTAGCGCACCGTATCGATGGCCACGTCAGCGGCTTTGGCCAGCTTGCCTATGGTCATATTTGGATTCATCACGGCACTCCTTGAGCGTTCATGGCTGACGATAAATACATTGATGTATAGTTGTGTTTTGACGCCATGTTATGGGCTGAATCATGTCAGACAACGGCTTTGCCGCGCTATTCGACGATGCACTCAATCAGCTGCGCGAGCAGGGCCTGTACAAGCGCGAGCGAACCCTGATTTCGCCTCAAGCCGGGCGTATCGCGCTGGCCGATGGTCGCGCGGTGATCAATCTGTGCGCCAACAATTACCTCGGACTGGCGGATGACCCACGGTTGGTCGCCGCCGCGCATGAGGCGCTCGACAGTCACGGTTTCGGCATGGCCTCGGTGCGCTTCATCTGTGGCACCCAGGATCTGCATCGCAGCCTGGAAACACGTCTGGCGGCCTGGCTGGGCTGCGAGGATGCGATTCTCTTCCCATCCGCTTTTGACGCCAACGGCGGGGTCTTCGAAGCGTTGTTCAACGAGCAGGACGTGATCATTTCAGATGCGCTCAATCACGCCAGCCTGATTGACGGCATCCGCCTGTGCAAGGCTCAGCGCGCGCGTTATCCGAATTGCGATGTGCAGGCTCTGGAAGCGCATTTGCAAGCCCATGCTGACAAACGCTTTCGGGTGATCGTAAGTGACGGCGTGTTCTCCATGGATGGCACCATCGCGCCGCTTGACCGGATCTGTGAACTGGCCGATCGCTACGATGCCCTGGTCATGATCGACGACGCGCACGCCCATGGCTTTCTTGGTCCCGGTGGCCGCGGCACGCCAGCGTTTCGTGAGGTGGAAGGGCGCGTCGACATCATCACCGGTACGCTGGGCAAAGCGCTGGGCGGCGCCTCTGGTGGTTTCGTGGCGGCGCGGCGGCCCATTGTTGACTGGCTGCGCAACCGGGCGCGCCCCTATCTGTTTTCCAACAGCGTGGCACCAGCGCTGGTGGCCGGCGCTATTGAGGCGCTGAATCTAGTGGCGGATGACGATCAGCTGCGCGCGCGGCTGTTCGACAACACGCGCTACTGGCGCGATGGCTTGCACCGGCTGGGTTTCACCCTCAAGCCGGGCGAGCATCCGATCGTGCCGGTCATGCTGGGCGATGCACAACTGGCCAGCCGCATGGCCGATGAGCTGCTGGCCCTCGGCGTATACGTGATCGGTTTTTCCTATCCGGTGGTGCCGCACGGGCAGGCACGTATTCGTACGCAGATGTCGGCCGCGCTGGACCGGCGTCAGCTGGATCAGGCGCTTGAAGCCTTTGCCACGGTCGGACGCGCGCTGGGAGTGATCGCATGAGCGCGCAGATGCGGGCCCTGTCCAAGCTCAAGCCTGAGCCGGGCATCTGGCAGGTCGAGGTTGAGATCCCCAATCCGGGGCCCAACGATGTGTTGATCGAGGTGGCTGTCAGCGCCATCTGTGGTACTGACATGCACATCTACAACTGGGACGACTGGGCCCAGCACACCATCCCCGTGCCGATGGTGGTCGGACATGAGTTCGTCGGACGGGTCGCTGCGCTGGGCTCGCATGTCGACGGTCTGCAGCTCGGTCAGCGGGTTTCCGGTGAGGGCCATATCACCTGCGGGTATTGCCGCAATTGCCGGGCCGGCACCCGTCATCTGTGCCGCAACACCATCGGCGTCGGGGTTAATCGACCAGGCAGTTTTGCCCAGTATCTGATGATCCCGGCGGTCAATGTGTTCCCGATTCCGGATGCGGTTGACGACCGCCATGCGGCGATCTTCGACCCTCTGGGTAACGCGGTGCACACCGCGCTGGCGTTCAATCTGGTCGGCGAGGATGTGCTGATCACCGGCGCCGGACCGATTGGCTTGATGGCCGCCGCGGTGGCCCGGCATGTGGGTGCACGCCACGTGGTGATCACCGACGTGAATGACTACCGCCTGGATCTGGGCCGGCAGATGGGTGCTGATCGGGTGGTCAATGTGAGTCGTGAAGCCCTGCCCGAGGTGATGCGCGATCTGGGCATGCGCGAGGGTTTCGATGTGGGGCTGGAAATGTCCGGCAACGCCGCCGCGATGGATCAGATGTTCAGCGTCATGAACCACGGCGGACGCATCGCCCAGCTGGGTATACCCGCTGCGCCGGTCGCCCTGGACTATGAAAAGCTGGTGTTCAAGGGCCTCACCCTCAAGGGTATTTACGGCCGCGAAATGTTTGAAACCTGGTACAAGATGACGGCGATGCTGGAGTCCGGCCTGAACATTGATCCGGTCATCACCCACGAATTTTCCATCACTGATTTTCAGCAGGGATTTGACGCCATGGCCTCGGGCCAGTCCGGCAAGGTTCTGCTGAACTGGAACTGATATGAGCACTTTCGATCTGGCCGCGGCTCGTGGCTTCATTGACCAGCGCTGGGACGAGCAGATCGTGCCCGAGCTGATTGAGTACATCCGCATCCCCAACAAGTCGCCGATGTTTGACGCACGCTGGCGCGAGAACGGATACATGGAGCAGGTGGTCGAGCAATTCGCGCGCTGGTGCCGGGGCTGTGTCGAAGCCGGCGAGCTGCGCGGTGCCCAGGTCGAGGTGGTGCGTCTTGAGCGGCGCACGCCGCTGCTGCTGATCGAGATTGAGGGCGATCCCAACTGTAGCGATACGGTGCTGATGTATGGCCATTTGGACAAGCAACCGGAGATGGAAGGCTGGTCGGAGGGGCTGGGGCCGTGGGAGCCGGTACTGCGCAATGACAAGCTTTACGGCCGTGGTGGCGCCGATGATGGCTATGCCTGCTTCGCCTCGTTGACTGCCCTGATGGCGTTGCAGGCGCAAGGTGTGGCGCACGCCCGTTGTGTGGTCATGATCGAAGCCTGCGAGGAATCGGGCAGTCCGGATTTGCCGTATTACGTCGACCATCTGGCCGAACGGATTGGCGCGCCGTCGCTGGTGGTGTGCCTGGATTCCGGTGCTGGCAACTACGAGCAGATGTGGCTGACCACGTCGCTGCGCGGGAACCTGGCTGGCGAGCTGCGCGTCGACATTCTGGAGGAGGGTGTTCACTCCGGGGCGGCCAGCGGCGCGGTGGCGTCCAGTTTCCGGATCGCCAACCAGCTCATCGCGCGGCTTGAAGATCGCGACAGCGGACGTTTGATTCCGGACTGGTTGCATGTCGAGATTCCACAGGAACGTATTGACCAGGCCGAGCAGGCAGCCGCCATTCTCGGTCCGGCCCTGTTCGAGACCTTTCCGCTGGTCAGTGGCGCGCGCCTGATGAGCGCCGATGGAGCGGAGCTGATCCTCAACCGCACTTGGCGCGGCACGCTGTCATACACCGGTGTGGGCGGCATGCCCGCGCTGGCCGATGCCGGCAATGTCTTGCGTCCGCACACCAGTTTGATGCTGTCCTTCCGTTTTCCGCCGACCCTGGATGGTGATGAGGCCAGCGCCCGGATCAAGCAGGTGCTGGAGAGCGATCCACCTTATGGCGCCAAAGTCAGCTTCCGCGCCGATAAAGCGGCCAGCGGCTGGCATGCGCCGCCTTTGGCCGCCTGGCTGCAAACGGCCGTTGATGGCGCGTCCGAGCGGGCCTACGGCAAGCCTGCGGCGATGATGGGCGAGGGTGGCTCAATTCCGTTCATGGGCATGTTGGGCGAGAAGTTTCCCAGCGCCCAGTTCGTGATCACCGGCGTGCTCGGGCCGGGTTCCAACGCGCACGGGCCGAATGAGTTTCTGCACATTCCGTTCGCCCGTCGCCTGACGCTGGCGGTGGCAGACATCCTCGAGCAGCATCGCGCGGCCAGCGCAGCCGGTTTGATCGATTCCAGCGCTGCGGCCACTGCCGTCGCCGGTCATCGTCATTTCGACGAAAGCTGCTGTTGACCCGGACCGCGGCTCGGTCAATGCTGGCGGGCCAGAAACCGGAGGAGACCGGGTGTGAACGAGATTGAAAAGCTCGAAAAGCAGATATTTGAACTTAAGAAACAGCTGCGCGATTTACGCGCCAGCAGTGAGCCTCAGCGTATTCAGAACTACGCCCTGCGCGATCTGAGTGGCGAACTCAGCCTGCTCGACCTGTTCGGTGAAAAGAGCATTCTGTTCGTGATCCACAACATGGGACAGGGCTGCCGCTATTGCACCTTGTGGGCGGACGGACTGAATGGCTTCGTGCCGCATCTGGAGGACAAATTCGCGCTGGCTATGGTGTCCAAGGACAGCCCTGATGAGCAGCGGCGTATGGCCAATGCTCGCGGTTGGCGTTTCCGCATGGCCTCACATGCCGGTTCCAGCTATGCGCAAGAACAGACGGTGTGTCCGGGTGAGGACAACTACCCCGGCATCGTCTGCTATCGCCGCGATGGCGAACGCATTTTCCGCATGAATGCAGCCAGCTTTGGGCCCGGCGATGACTATTGCTCGATCTGGAGCATCCTGACGCTTGCCGGCCATGATGAAAGTTCATGGACGCCGCAGTACAGCTACTGGAAACGTCCGTCGAAGATGGAAGATGGTGGCGCTGATCTGATCGACTGAGCGTCAACACTCGGGGTGGTTGACCGCGATGTTGACCGCCAG
>JASBUL010000111.1 GCA_030147945.1 Oceanococcus sp.
CCCTGGGCTCCGAGCCAGACGCGCAGCCGGTCGCGCATGAATTTGAGCAACTCGTCCCGGGCTGCTGCACCAAGTTTGTGCAGTGTGCTGTCCTGACCGGCTTGATCGATCAGCGCATCAAGCGGCAGCTGCGCATTGAAACCGGCCAGAATCCGGATCACCCCAAGAGCCGCGCGGCGTGCGCCATACGGATCTTTGGAGCTGGTCGGGCGTAACTCGTCTTGCGAGAACAGGCAGATCAGGGTGTCCAGCTTGTCGGCCAGCGCGGTGACGGCGCCAAGCGGGGCGCTCGGAATGGCATCGTCAGGCCCTTCTGGCTGATAGTGCTGTGCAATCGCCTGGGCCACGGCGTCGGCTTCGCCGCGATGGCGTGCGTAGTGGCCGCCCATGATGCCTTGCAGCTCGGGCATCTCGTACACCGCCATGCTGGCCAGGTCCGCCTTGGCCAGCTCGCTGGCCCTGGCGGCCAGCGTTGGCTCCACCGAGAAGGCTGCTGCGAGCCGTGCAGCCAGCGCCTGCATGCGCTGGGTTTTGTCGGCCAGACTGCCGAGGCCTTTGATGTAGGTCACTTTGGTCAGCTTGTCGAGCCACACGCTGACATCGGTCTTGAGATCCTGTTGCCAGAAGAACAGGGCGTCAGTCAGGCGCGGCCGGACCACTTTTTCGTTCCCGGCGGTGACCTGGGCGGCATCGCGGCTGCGCAGGTTGGCGACGGTGACGAACTCGGGGCTGATCGCGCCTTTGTCGTCATATACCGGGAAATAGCGCTGATGTTCCTGGATCGTGGTGACAATAACCTCTTCCGGCAGTTGCAGGAATTCCTCGTCAAAACGTCCCAGAATCGGTTCTGGCCATTCCACCAGCGCGGTCACTTCATCCAGCAGGCCTTCGTCGATCAGGGCGCGACCCTGGGCGACGGTTTCGACCTGTTTGCGGATCTTGGCTTTGCGGCTGGCTGCATCGGCCAGCACGAACGCCTGCTCCAGCGCCTGTTCATAGTCACCGGCCTGCTTCAGCGTGATCGTGTCGGGCGCGTGGAAGCGGTGTCCGCAGGTGGTGCGGTCGGCGTGCAGGCCAAAGGCCTGAAGCGGCAGAACGCTGTCGCCGTGCAGGGCGATCAGGCTGTGCACCGGGCGTACGAAGCTGGCATCGCCGGCGCCCCAGCGCATGCGTTTGGGGACCAGCTCATCCATGCGCTTGAGGGTTTCATCGAACAGGCCTTGCAGCAGTTCGGCCAAGGGCAGTCCGGCTTGCGTGCTGGCGTAGTACAGGTACTCGCCCTTGTCGGTCTCGATGGTGCTGAGCTGCTCAACTGTAACGCCGCAGCCTCGGGCAAAGCCTTCGGCCGCTTTGGTCGGTTGGCCGTCACGGTAGGCGGCAGCAACCGCCGGGCCGCGTCGCTCGACCGCTTGGTCCGGCTGCATGCTGGCGACATCCTGCAGTAGGGCGGCAATGCGCCGCGGCGTGGCGAAGCGCCGGCTCGTGCCAAAGCTGACCCCGGCGGATTTCAGCCCGTTGCTCAGGCCGTCCAGCAGGGCGTCGGCCAGCGGCGCCATGAAGCGTGCAGGCAGTTCCTCGCAGGCGATTTCAATCAGCAGATCATGCTCGCTCATGCCTGGTCCTCCGTCTGCTTGGCCATGGGGAAGCCCAGGGCCTCGCGCGCCGCGTAGTAGGCTTCAGCGCAGGCTTTGGCCAGGGCGCGCACGCGCAGAATATATGCCTGGCGTTCGGTGACCGAGATGGCCGAGCGCGCATCCAGCAGGTTGAAGTTGTGTGAGGCGCGCAGAACCTGTTCATAGGCCGGCAGCGGCAAGGATTTTTCGATCAGGTTGTTGCACATGCGTTCGGCGTCATCAAAAGCCTGGAACAGAACCTGGGTGTCGGCATGCAGGAAGTTGTACGCCGATTGCTCGACCTCGTTCTGATGAAACACGTCGCCGTAGGTGGTCACGTTGTCGCCATCGCGCGCCCAGACCAGGTCGTAGACCGAGTCCACGCCCTGGATATACATGGCCAGGCGCTCCAGGCCGTAGGTGATTTCACCGGAAACCGGGCGGCACTCAAGGCCGCCGACCTGCTGGAAATAGGTGAACTGGGTGACTTCCATGCCGTTCAGCCAGACTTCCCAGCCCAGGCCCCAGGCGCCCAGCGTGGGTGATTCCCAGTTGTCTTCGACGAAACGCACGTCGTGGGTCAGCAGGTCAAAGCCGAGCGCTTTGAGCGACTCCAGATAGAGCTCCTGGATGTTGTCCGGCGAGGGCTTGAGCAGAACCTGAAACTGGTAGTAGTGCTGCAGGCGATTGGGGTTTTCGCCGTAGCGGCCATCGGTCGGGCGGCGTGACGGCTGCACGTAGGCGGCTTTCCACGGTTCCGGGCCGATCGAGCGCAGGAAGGTGGCAGGGTGGAAGGTGCCGGCACCGACCTCCATGTCCAGGGGTTGAAGAATCACGCAGCCCTGCCGGGCCCAAAAATCCTGCAGGGTGGCGATGAGCTCGGCGAAGCTCGGAGCGCTCATGGGCTTATCTGTTCGGGAAAAACGCCCATTCTAACAAGGGTGAGGGTTATCGGCCCGACCTTGTGGGCAGAGCCGCTGCGCACCAACATGGTGCTTTATGGGGCGTTTGGCCCATAAACGCTCTTTTATGGTGCATTGATCTGGCCGCTTGGCCGCGATGATCAAGGGAACTCAGTCACTTGCGATGCCCCAAAGTTGGCACGCAATATGCTTTATGCACCAAACGGGTTCGCTTTCAAGCCTTTGGCCTGCGTAACGGCGTGCGGCAACTTTTACGGTGTACACTGCGAGGTTGCCGGGAGCCCGGCGCGCGGCACGAATTTTAATCTCACCAAACGGGAGAAAAGCATGTCGGCTAACGACGTAATGAAAATGATCGAAGAGAAGGGCGTGAAGTTTGTCGACTTCCGCTTTGCAGACACCAAGGGCAAGGAGCAGCACGTCACTGTTCCGGCTCACACCATCGACGAAGACGTCTTCGAAGAAGGCAAGATGTTCGATGGTTCGTCGATTGCCGGCTGGAAGGGCATCAATGAGTCCGACATGATCCTGATGCCGGACACCGAAACGGCTGTGATCGACCCGTTTGCCGAAGAGACCACGCTGAACCTGCGTTGCGACGTGATCGAGCCGGCCACCATGCAGGGCTACGAGCGCGATCCGCGCTCTCTGGCCAAGCGCGCCGAGGCCTACATGAAGTCGACCGGCATCGCCGACACCGCCTTCTTCGGCCCTGAAAACGAATTCTTCGTGTTCGATGACGTCAAATGGAGCGCCGATATCTCCGGTGCCTCGTACAAGATCGATTCCGAAGAAGCCTCCTGGAACACCGAGAAGGTCTACACCGATGGCAACCTGGGTCACCGCCCGGGCGTCAAGGGTGGTTACTTCCCCGTGCCGCCGGTGGATTCGCTGCATGACCTGCGTTCCGCCATGTGCCTGGCGATCGAGGAAATGGGCGTTGAAACCGAAGTGCACCACCATGAGGTGGCCACTGCCGGTCAGTGCGAAATTGGCGTCAAGTTCAACACCCTGGTGAAGAAGGCTGACGAAGTTCTGATCCTGAAGTATGCGATCCAGAACGTCGCTGCCGGTTACGGCAAGACCGCCACTTTCATGCCCAAGCCGCTGGTTGGTGACAACGGCAACGGTATGCACGTGCACATGTCGCTGGGCAAAGACGGCACCAATCTGTTCACCGGTGACGGTGTCGGTGGTCTGTCGGAAACCGCGCTGTACTACATCGGCGGTGTGATCAAGCACGCCAAGGCGTTGAATGCGTTCTGCAACGCATCGACCAACTCCTACAAGCGTCTGGTCAAGGGCTTTGAAGCGCCGACCATGCTGGCTTACTCCGCGCGTAACCGTTCGGCCTCGATCCGCATTCCGTACATCACCAATCCGAAGGCGCGTCGCATCGAAGTGCGTTTCCCGGACTCCACGGCAAACCCGTACCTGGCTTTTGCAGCGCTGCTGATGGCCGGCCTGGACGGTATCCAGAACAAGATCCACCCGGGCGATGCCATGGACAAGGATCTGTACGATCTGCCGCCGGAAGAAGAGAAGAACATCCCGCAGGTGTGCTTCAGCCTCGACCAGGCGTTGACCGAGCTGGACAAGGACCGCGAATTCCTGACCCGCGGTGGCGTGTTCACCGACGATCTGATCGATGCCTACATCGAGCTGAAGAGCGAAGAAACCACGCGTCTGAAGATGACCACGCATCCGGTCGAGTTCGACATGTACTACAGCCTGTAACAGGGCTGCGCCAGCGCGGTGCGTGCACCGCGTTGGGTCGTCGAAACACAAGCGCCCCCGCACGGGGGCGTTTTTTTGCCCGTATACTGCACCAAAACAGTGCGTATACAGGTCTGTATTTTTGGCAAACAATTTGCTTTGAAGATGCCCATGACTCCCCCGCGTCCACAGTTGACCGCCGTCGAAGCGCTCGATGGGCTGACCCTGGCTGTAATTGCCCTGGATCAGCAGCTGCGGGTGGATCGCATGAACTCCTCGGCGGAAGTGTTGTTCGGCGTCAGTGCGGGCTACGCCTGCGGCGAATCCTTGCACACCGCCCTGCCGCTGCTGGCGCCGATTGTGGGCCGGGTGGCACAGGCGCTGAGTGACGGTGAAGGTTTTACCGAGCGTGAGCTACGCCTGCGTGGCCCGGGCGGGCGCACCATTACGCTGGACGTTTCAGCCACACCGGTGCGCAGTGGTGTTGATCGGGCATTGTTGCTGGAACTGATGCCGCGTGATCGCCAGTTGCGTATCAGCCGCGACAACAGCTTGTGGAAACAACAGCAGATTTCGCGCGAGATGATTCGCGGTCTGGCCCATGAGATTAAGAATCCTCTGGGTGGATTGCGTGGGGCCGCGCAGTTGCTGGCACGCCAGGTCAACGATCCATCGCTGACCGAATTCACCGATGTGATCATCAATGAGGCGGACCGCCTGCAGGCGCTGGTGGACCGTTTGCTGGGGCCGAACCGGCCGCCGAAGAAGCGCCAGATCAATATTCATGAAGTGGTCGAGCATGTGTGCAAGCTGGTTTGCGCCCAGGCGTCCGCCCAGGTTGTGGTCGAGCGCGACTACGATCCCAGCCTGCCGGAGCTGCTGGCTGACCCTGAACAGATGATTCAGGCACTGCTGAATATCGGCGTCAACGCACTGGAGGCGGTGGGTGATGAGGGCCGCATTCGGTTTCGCACCCGCTCACAGCGCCAGTTCACGATTGGTGGCACGCGCCACCGCTTCGTTTTGCGTGTGGATGTCACCGACGACGGGCCGGGCATTCCTCCTGCAATGCTGGAGCAGATTTTCTATCCCATGGTCACCACGCGGCCTGAAGGTTCAGGGCTGGGGTTGGCCATTGCGCAGAACCTGGTGCACACCCATGGCGGGCTGATCGAATGCGACAGCCGTCCGGGCGCCACCACGTTTTCCATTTACCTGCCCGTGGAATGTAGCGATGTCACTTGAAGTCTGGGTTGTAGACGACGACGACAGTATCCGCTGGGTGCTCGAAAAGGCGCTCGGTGCTGCCGGTATGGCGGTGTCGAGCTTTCCTGGCGGCGTGGAGATGCTCGATGCGCTGGACAGCGCTTGTCCCGACGTGGTCGTCACCGACATCCGCATGCGCGGTATCGACGGCATCGAGCTGTTGCAGCGCTTGAAGAAGGTCCAGCCCGATCTGCCGGCGATCATCATGACGGCGCATTCCGATCTGGACAGCGCGGTGTCGGCGTATCAGGGCGGGGCTTTTGAATATCTGCCCAAGCCCTTCGACGTGGATGATGCGGTTGACCTGGTGCGGCGTGCAGCGCGTCTGGCCGCTGAAGAAAAGCCGGCGGCCACGGAAGAGCTGGCCAACACCGTGCTGGTTGGCGAGGCGCCGGCCATGCAGGAGGTTTTTCGCGCCATTGGGCGGCTGTCGCATTCCGATATCAATGTGCTGATCACCGGCGAATCCGGGACCGGCAAGGAGCTGGTCGCGCGGGCGTTGCACGCCCATAGCCCGCGTTCGCGCAACAGTTTTATTGCCATCAACACCGCGGCGATCCCCAAGGACCTGATGGAGTCCGAATTCTTCGGCCACGAACGCGGTGCCTTCACCGGCGCCACCGGGCAGCGCAAGGGCCGCTTTGAGCAAGCCGATGGCGGCACCCTGTTCCTGGACGAAATCGGCGAAATGCCGGCCGATCTGCAGACCCGTTTGTTGCGTGTGCTGGCCGATGGCGAGTTCTATCGCGTCGGTGGCCATGTGCCGGTCAAGGTTGATGTGCGGGTAGTGGCAGCGACCAATCAGGATCTGGAAACCGCGGTCAACGAGGGGCGTTTTCGCGAGGACCTGTTCCACCGTCTCAATGTGATCCGTGTGCGCCTGCCGCCGTTGCGTGAGCGTGCCGAAGACATTCCCCTGCTGCTCAAGCATTTCATGGTGGCCTGTGCGCGTGAACTCGGCGCCGAGAGCAAGCAGCTGCGTCCCGAGGTGGTGCAGCATCTGGCCTCGTTGACCTGGCCGGGTAACGTGCGCCAGCTGGAGAATATCTGCCGCTGGCTGACGGTGATGGCGCCGGGTGCCGAAGTGCATCTGGACGACCTGCCGGGCGATCTGCCGCCAGCGCGCGCCGGCGTGGCCGAGCCTGCAGGCGACGCGCCGCTGTCAGGCGAGACGGCGGCCAGCTATGGCGAAGTGATTCATGGCACCAGCGGGGCCGGTGGCGACTGGCGTCTGAGCCTGGCGCACTGGGCCGAAGCGCAGCTTGAACGCGGCGAAACCGGGGTGCTGGATCAGGCCATGCCGCAGATCGAAAAGTTGCTCATCCAGGTGGCGCTCAAGCACAGCGGTGGCCACAAGCAGGATGCGGCCAAGCTGCTAGGCTGGGGCCGCAATACCCTGACTCGCAAACTCAAGGAGCTGGGCATGTAAGTGCCCGGCGGCCGTGTCGCCTACGGCGCGCGTTCGAAGGTTTTGGGATCGATGCCGCGTGCTTTCAGGATGTTCGAGGTTTTCGGCGGGTTGCCGGTGATCAGTCGATCGGCGGTGCGGCCCATGAAGCGCCACAACCAATGCAGCGTGACCGACAGGCGCTGGCCGGGTTCGATCAGCGACCACACATGCACCACCGCCCACAGGAACCAGGCGGTGAAGCCAGTGACCCGCATGCCGCCAATCTGGCCGACCACGCGGTAACGGCCGATGATCGCCATGGAGCCTTTGTCGAAGTAGCGGAACGGCTTGCCCGGCTTGTTTTTCAGGCGCCGCTTGAAGGTTTTGGCCAGATACTCGCCTTGCTGGATGGCTACCGGCGCCAAGCCAGGCAGGCTGCGCCCTTCGCCCAGGCTGAAATGTGCCAGATCACCCACCACATGAATGTCCGGGTGATTGGGCAGGCTGAGGTCGGGCTGAACCAGAAAACGGCCACCCCGGTCGGTGTCCTCACCGGTGCGTTTGGCCAGAATCCGTCCGAAGGCCGAAACCTGTACGCCGGCCGCCCACAGTATGGTCTCAGCCTCCAGGGTTTCGACCTCTTCGCCCTGCTGCAATTGAACGCGCCCGGCCGCAATGTCCTGCACCATGCACTGGGTGCGCACTTCCACGCCGAGCTGCTCAAGGTAACGCTGGGCTTTCTTGCTCAGGCGCGGATCGAACGCGGGCAGCACGCGGTCGGCGCCCTCGATCAGGGTGATGCGGGCATCGCGTGAATCGATCGCGCGGTAGTCGCCGACCATGATGCGTTGAGCCAGTTCGCCCAGCGCACCGGCCAGCTCCACGCCGGTGGGGCCGGCGCCCACCACAACGAAATTGAGCAGGCGGCGGCGCCGATCCGGGTCGCTTTCGCCTTCAGCCAGCTCGAAAGCACGGAAAATGCGATGACGCATTTCCAGCGCGTGTTCGATGGTTTTGAGTCCGGGTGCGTTGTGGCGCCACTCGTCGTGGCCGAAGTACTGGTGCTTCACACCGGTGGCCACAATCAGCGTGTCGTAGGCCAGTTCACCACGCTCGTGGTGGATGATTTTGCGTTGCGGATCGATGTCGTAGGCTGTCGACATCAGCGTTCGCACATTCTTGCACTTGCGCAAGACCACACGCTGCTGCGCGGAAATGTCACCAACCGTCAGGATGCCGGTGGCGACCTGATAAAGCAGCGGCTGGAACAGGTGAAAATTGCGCTTGTCGAGCAAGGTGACGTCATAATCCGAGCCACAAAGTCCGCGCGCGGCGAACAGGCCGCCGAAACCGCCGCCGACGATAACGATTCTGTGCTTGTGCATCGCAACATGATAGCAGATACCTCTCACCCCAATGGAGTAGTTTTGAGCCATGTGTCTGATCGCGCTGCAATGGAATCCGCAGGCCGAGTGGCCGCTGGTGGTGGTCGCGAATCGCGACGAACAGCACGCCCGGCCGACGCGTGAGCTGGGTATCTGGCCCGATGCGCCGGATATTCTGGCCGGGCGCGATCTGCAGGCCGGCGGCACCTGGATGGGTGTCAACCGGTACGGCGGCTTTGCCGCCTTGACCAATTACCGCGAGCCGGCGGCTGATAAAGGTCTGCGATCACGTGGCGAACTGGTGGCGAACTACCTGAAAAAGCCTCCGCCGGACGATTTGAACGCCTACGCTGCCCAGCTCCCGCTGGCGGCCTATGCGGGGTTCAATCTGCTGCTGGGTGATCGCAAGCGTCTGATCTATCTGAGTAACCGTGACCCCAGCACGCCAAAGCCGGTGGCGCCGGGCACGCATGGCTTGAGCAACGCGCTGCTCGACACGCCTTGGCCGAAGCTGCAGGGCGTGCGCGACGGTCTGGCGTGTGTGGAGGAGGCCGCAGAGCAGCCACCGGATGAGTTGCTCGCCCTGATGCAGCGGCGTGAGCCCTACCCCGACGCGACCTTGCCCGACACCGGCGTGGGGCTGGTGTTCGAGCGCTTCTTGTCCCCGCCCTTCATATGCACGCCGGCCTACGGCACGCGCAACAGCACCTGGTTGCGCCTCGGCCAGAGCCGCGTCGACATGTTCGAGCGGCGATTCGATCCGGCTGGTCAGATCGCCGGCGAAAGCCGTGAAAGCCTGTCGCTGGAGCGGCCGGACTGAAGCTTTAGGCTTAGCTTAGTCGGCGCTGCTCAGTGCGGTGCGGATCGACAGCGGGCGCGGTCGGGTCCGCGTGCGGTCCAGTGCGCGCTCGATCGCATGCTCCAGCGCGGTCAGGGCTTCGCTGCCACCATCGCGCCGAAAGCGCGGTATGTTGCTGCGATATGTCTCGATCTCGCGCAGAAAACGCTCGATGTCGTAGCCGGTAAGATCGCTTAATGAGGCTTTGTCGCCGATTCCCATAACGCTGACCATGTGCGCGTTGAGGCGCTGTTCCACCGCATCTTCAGGCAGCAGCAGCATTGGCTTTTTCAGCCACAGGCATTCACTGGCGAGTTGATGTCCGGCGGTTGCGATCACCGCACTGCTGCTGGCGATGTCGGCTACAAAGCCGGCCTGACTGGGTGCTTTGAACAGCAGGTTGCCATCCTGGCCCTCGCGCGGCGTGCCGTACACGATCACCGGCCGGCCGCATGCGCGCAGGGCTTGTTCTAGGCCATCGTGAAACTGGTGTTCGCCTTTGTTGAAATAGGCCAGCAGGTGGCCGCGGTCGCGGATGCGGGCCTGTTTGACCACGTCACGCAGAATCGGCCCGACCACCCGCACGTTGTCGTAACGCACCGGCGCCGGATAGAAGCTGGAAACGATGGCGAATTCGGGCACGCCCATCATGGCCAGGTAGCCCAGCCGGTCACGTTGTCCGTTGAACTTGTCACCAGCGGGGAAACTGGGTTTGCAGTAGGCCATGACCCCGACATGATCGAGGCTGATGCGCGGAATACGCCGTGCCCGGGCCATGCGATGGGTCCACGACTCGGAATCCGAGATCACGATATCGGGTCGGAATGCCTGCCAGCTTGCCGCGATCTGCTGGGTGCCGGCGCCGCCGAACAGCAGGTCGGCGGTGGAGCCGAGGTTTTCCCGCAGGGTTTTCAGCGAGTCAATACGGCCGTGTTTGCCGTAGCGGTAATGGATGCAGGGAATGAGTTCACAATCGAACTCGTCCTTCATCACCGCGTAGGCGTCCGGTCCGGCGTAGACCTTGACCTGGTAGCGCTGTTGCAACTCACGCAGGATCGCCGTGCTGCGCATGGCGTGCCCGCGCCCATATCCCATGACCCCGTAGGCCACACGTGTTTTACGTGATTTCATGCCCCGGCATTGTGAACCGCTCGTGTTGGCGTCAGATGACAGTTACGGGTCAGTTGTGTGACAGCGTCAAATGCGCTTTGTACGTGTTTCCGTTGACAATTTTTTCGCCGTTACCTACTGTGCAAAGCGATGGGGACACTATAACGCCGGGTCATTCAGCACCGGGCAATCTGATCACAGGATTGACGATGAAGGGAAAGATTCACGCGCTCGTGCTGGTCTTGGGCTGTGCTGCGGTATCGCAGGCGCATGCCGAATGGTTCGATTTGTCGTCAGGCCCAACCGGCTTCTACGCTGGCGGCGGCCTGCATGTGGTCAAGGTCAACGGTCTGCTCGACCGCCGCCTGGGTGGCCCCAACGATCCCGGGGGTTTCCGTATTGATGAGCCGGGCTACAACACCGTGGCGCAGCTGCGTGGCGGTTGGCAGGTGTTTCCATTTCTGGGCCTTGAGGCCCAGTATGGTCTGGCCCTGGATTCGGATGATATCGAGAACGCCGACAACAGCCAGAAACTCAAGCTGAACTCCCTGTATGGCGTCTACCTCAAGCCGCGGCTGGCGATCAGTGATTCATTCGCGCTGGTTGGCAGCCTTGGTTACAACGATTTCGATTACGACATCAAGCGACAGTCCAACGCCTCGGCGGATGCCAGCAATGGCACGCGCACCGGGTTCAGCGAAAGCGGCTTTGCCTGGGGCGCCGCTCTGCAACTCCAGCTGACACCGGCGGTGCGCTTGGCTTTCGAGTACAACCAGCACTATGACAAAGACGATATCGACGTCTTTGATGCCGGTTTCGCCGTGACCTATGTGTTCGGCCAGGATGACGGCGGCGACTACTACTGAGCCAGCTTGCCGGGTTTTTGCAGGGCCCACAGTTCCGCATAGCGCCCAGCTGCGGCGAGCAGGTCCTGATGGCGCCCGCTTTCCACCACCTGACCGCGTTCCAGCACCACAATCTGGTCTGCGTCGACCACGGTTGACAGGCGGTGCGCGATAACCAGCGTGGTGCGGCTCTGCGCCACATCCTTCAAGGCACGAAGAATCGCCCGTTCCGACACCGAATCCAGCGATGAGGTGGCCTCGTCGAAGATCAACAGCCCCGGGTTCTTGAGGATCGTGCGGGCGATCGCGATGCGTTGCTTTTCGCCGCCGGACAGCTTCAGCCCGCGCTCTCCGACCTGGGTTTGCAGGCCATCCGGCAGCTGGCGGATGAAGTGGCCGAGGTGAGCTTGTTCAGCAGCGTGCTGAATGTCCTCAAGGCTGGCGCCGGGCTGACCATAGGCGATGTTGTAGGCAATGCTGTCGTTGAACAACACGGTGTCCTGCGGCACCACGCCGATGTTGGCGCGCAGGCTGTCCTGGCGGTAGGCCGCCAGCGGCAGGCCATCGATGCACACGCTGCCCTGGTCCGGGTCGTAAAACCGGAACAGCAGTCGTGCGAGAGTTGATTTGCCTGCGCCGCTGCTGCCCACCACAGCAACCGTATGACCGGCCGGAATGTTCAGCGTGACGTCGTGCAGAATCGGACGTTCCGGGTTGTAAGCGAAGTGCACATGGCGAAATTCCACGGCGGCGGGGCCGCCCTTCAGTGTTCGGGCATCGCTGCCATCGACGATCTTGGCCGGCTCGTCCAGCAGTTTGAACATGCGTGCCATGTTGGCCAGCGCCTGTTTGATCTCGCGATAGACAAACCCGAGAAAATTCAGCGGTACGAAAAGCTGGATCATGTACGCGTTGATCATGACCAGATCGCCCAGCGTCATCGCTCCACGCGCCACCCCGTGCGCTGCAAGCACCATCATGCTGGTGACGGCGCTGGCGATAATCAGGGCCTGTCCGCCGTTGAGCGCGGCCAGTGACAGCCGTCCCTGAACCATGGCCGCTTCCCACTCGCGCAGGTTGCTGTCGTACTCACGCGCTTCAAAGTCCTCGTTGCCGAAATACTTGACGGTTTCGTAATTCAGCAGGGAATCAATGGCGCGGGTGTTGGCGCGCGAATCCAGCCGATTCATCTTGCGCACATGACCGGTGCGCCATTCGGTGACGATGATCGACCACAGGATGTAGACCACCACAGCGAGCAGGATGATCAGCCCGTACTGCCAGCCAAAACTGCTTAGCAGGATGCCGGCGACCAGGGCGATCTCAAGCAGTGTGGGGATGATGTTGAAAAGCATGAAGCGCAACAGAAAGCGCACTCCGGAAACACCACGCTCGATATCGCGGGACAGACCGCCGGTTCGGCGTGACAGATGGAAATCCAGGTCGAGCCGATGAAGGTGGGTAAACACCGACAGGGCGATTTGCCGCATGGCGTTTTCGGTGACCCGGCCAAACACCAGGTCACGCAGTTCGCCGAAGGCCACGCTGGCAAACCGCAGCACGCCATAGGCGATCAGCAGAGCCAGGGGCACCGCAAGGGCGGTACCGGGCGGTGCCTTGTCCAGGTCCAGACCGTCAACGATCAGTTTGAGGACGTAGGGCAGTGCGACATTGGCCAGCTTGGCGCCCACCAGCAAGGCCATGGCCACGCCGATGCGGCGCGGGAAGTGGCCCAGATAGGGCCACAGGCGCGCGATGACACGCCACTCGGCGCGGCTTGCGCCGCTGTCGTCAGCAGGATGTGGATCGGCAGGACGAGGCATGAGGGCTCCTGCGCGGATGGCCCGTAGCGGGCCGGAGGTCAGTTCTGGCTGATAACCAGGATGGCCCGGAGCACGTCGCGGCGACTGATCTGGCCGACCAGACGGTTATCGTCGATGACCGGATAGCGCTTGTAGGGCGAGTCGATGAACAGCTTGGCAACGCTGAGGATGCTGTCATCCGCTTCCACGGTCTGCACATCGCGGCTCATGTAGTCTTCGACCTTGCCCTGGTTGTGCTGTTCGTAGGCGGCCTTGAGGGTGGCATTGATGCAATCCTTCTCGGACAACAGGCCGATCACGTTGCCCAGGCTGTCGGTGACCGGCGCACCGGAAATGCCGTTTTCAATCAGCAGGTGAATGGCCTTGAGCAGATCCATCTGCGGTTTGAAGGTGACCAGATTGGCCGCCATGTAGTCCCGGACACTGGCTTTGTGAAGCATCAGCGCATACTCCCCTCAGAGTGGTCTTGTCAGTTCTGGGTGCCGGACTGTTCGCACATGCGAGGCTTGCCGGCAGCCGCACAGGCGCAGTCGTAGCCGTCGCGGCTGGCAACGCCGCCGCAACTGCCCTTGATGGGCTTGTTCTGGACCAGCACGCCAATCGCCATGCCGGCCACAGCCAGCAGCATGACGACAAAGGTAACGAGAATCATCGCAAGCATGGTGCCAGTGTACTCCTAATCAGCTGTTCGGTAGCCAGTTGTGCCCGGGCTCAAGCCCGGACACCTGCGTTTGGACAGTGCCTGTTCGGCATCGTGCCTCAGCCGCCGAAATCGTCCAGCATGATGTTTTCGTCTTCGACACCGAGATCCTTGAGCATCTTGATCACGGCGGCGTTCATCATGGGCGGGCCGCACATGTAGAACTCACAGTCTTCGGGCGCCGGATGATCCTTGAGGTAGTTTTCATACAGCACCTCGTGGATGAAGCCGGTGTAGCCGTCCCAGTTGTCCTCGGGCTGAGGATCAGACAGGGCAACATGCCAATCAAAGTTGTCGTTCTCCGAAGCCAGCATGTCGAAATCCTCGACATAGAACATCTCGCGCTTGGAGCGGGCCCCGTACCAGAACGACATTTTGCGGTCGGTGTGAATACGACGCAGCTGATCGAAGATGTGCGAGCGCATCGGCGCCATGCCGGCACCACCGCCGACGAAGACCATTTCGGCCTCGGTCTTCTTGGCGAAGAACTCGCCGAACGGGCCGGAAATGGTGACCTTGTCACCCGGTTTCAGATTGAAGATGTAGGACGACATGATGCCCGGCGGCAGGTCCATCTGACGCGGCGGCGGCGTAGCGATACGCACGTTGAGCATGATGATGCCCTTTTCCTCCGGGTAGTTGGCCATGGAGTAGGCACGCAGTGCGCCTTCCTTGGGCTTGGATTTCAGATCCCACAGCTTGAAGTTGTCCCAGTCGCCACGGAAGCGCTCTTCAACTTCAAAGTTCTTGTAGTCGATTTCGTCCGGCGGGCATTCGATCTGGATATAGCCACCGGCACGGAAGTCGACGTTTTCGCCTTCCGGCAGTTCCAGCACCAGTTCCTTGATGAAGGTGGCCACGTTGTGGTTGGAGCGCACCGTGCACTCCCACTTTTTGACCCCGAAGACCTCTTCAGGCACTTCGATCTTCATGTTCTGCTTGACCGCCACCTGACAGGACAGGCGATCACCCTCACGCGCTTCGCGTTTGGTGATATGCGATTCCTCGGTCGGCAGGATCGAACCGCCGCCGTCGAAAATCTTGACCCGGCACTGCGCGCAGGTGCCGCCGCCGCCGCAGGCCGAGGGTACGAACAGGCCGGCATCGGCCAGCGTCCCCAGCAGCTTGCCGCCAACCGGGGCTTCAATGGTTTTCTCGCCGTTGATTTCAATCTGCACATTGCCGCTGGCGACCAGGCGCGAGCGAGCGAGCAGAATGATGGCCACCAGGGCCAGAACGATGCCGGTAAACAGGCTGACGCCCAGAATGATCTCTTGCATGATGTTGCGTCCTTCGGCTTACAGCTGCACGCCAGAAAAGGCCATGAAGCCCAGCGCCATCAAGCCGGCGGAAATGAAGGTGATACCCAGACCCTGCAGGCCGTCGGGCACGTCGGAGTACTTGAGCTTTTCACGCACCCCGGCCAGCGCGGTAATGGCCAGCGCCCAGCCGGCACCGGACCCGATACCGTAGGTGATGGATTCGGCCAGGTTGTAGTCGCGTTCGACCATGAACAGCGAGCCACCGAGAATGGCGCAGTTCACCGTGATCAGCGGCAGGAAGATGCCCAGAGCGTTGTAGAGCGCCGGGAAATACTTGTCCAGCGTCATCTCCAGGATCTGCACCATCGCAGCGATGATGCCGATGTAGGAAATCAGCCCGAGGAAGGACAGGTCCACCTCCGGTAGCCCGGCCCAGGCCAGCGCGCCATCCTTGAGCAGATAGGTGTAGACGAGGTTGTTGGCCGGCACGGTGATGGCCTGAACCACCACCACGGCGATACCCAGACCCAGTGCCGTCGAAATCTTCTTCGACACGGCCAGGAAGGTGCACATGCCGAGGAAGAAGGCCAGGGCCATGTTCTCGACGAACACGGCCTTGAGGAACAGATTGATCAGCGCTTCCATCAGATGACCTCCGTCCGGTGCACGGCATGGATCTGGTAATCCGGCTTCTCAACCTGAGCCGGCTTCCAGGTGCGTACAGCCCAGATGAACAGGCCGATGATGAAGAATGCCGACGGCGGCAGCAGCAGCATGCCGTTGGCCACATACCAGCCGCCATCCTTGGCCAAGGGCAGGATTTCCACCCCGAACAGGGTGCCGGCACCGAACAGTTCGCGGATGAAACCGACGAACAGCAGGATCACGCTGTAGCCCAGGCCGTTGCCGAAACCATCAAGCAGGCTGGGCACCGGCGGGTTCTTCATGGCGAAGGCCTCGGCGCGGCCCATCACGATGCAGTTAGTGATGATCAGGCCAACAAACACCGACAGCTGCTTGGAGACGTCGTAGGCGTAGGCCTTGAGCACCTGATCCACCACGATCACCAGCGAGGCGATGATGGTCATCTGCACGATGATGCGGATGTTGCTCGGGATGTGGTTGCGGATCAGGCTGATGAAGAAGTTTGAAAACGTGGTGACGGCGGTCAGCGCCAGGCACATGATCACCGCGGTGTTCATGTTGGAGGTGACAGCCAGAGCCGAACAGATGCCGAGCACCTGCAAGGCGATCGGGTTGTTGTCAAAAACCGGTTCGGTAACGATTTGTTTGGCGTTATCCATCAGCTTTATCCTTTGTGCAGGTTGCGCAGGAACGGGCCGAAGCCCTGTTCGCCCATCCAGAATTTCACCAGGTGGGAGACACCATTGCTGGTCAGCGTGGCGCCCGAAAGCGCGTCCACCTTGTGTTCGGCGTTGGGGGTGGAGCTGTCCACACCGCCTTTGACCAGGGCCAGTTCAACCTCACCCTCATCGTCGTAGACCTGCTTGCCTTCCCATTGTGCTTTCCACGCCGGGTTGTCCACTTCGCCGCCCAGGCCAGGGGTTTCCGCGTGTTCGAAGAACGACAGCCCCACCACGGTGTTGCCGTCACCTTCCAGAGCCAGAAAACCCCACAGGGTGGACCACAGGCCGTAGCCGCGTACCGGCAGGATCAGCTTTTCGATCTCGCCCTGAGCGTCACGCGTCAGGTAGATGGTGGCGTAGCGCTCGCGGCGTTTGATACCGGCGATGTCCTGATCCGGCGTGAGCTTCTCGCTTTGCTGAGGATCCTTGGTCGCCTTGCGGTGATCATAGGTCTTGGCGTCCACCTGATCGGCAAATTCGCCGGTCTGCAAATCCACCACGCGGGCTTCGATTTGCTCGAAGGCCTCGGCGATGGTGCGGCCACTGGTGTCGATGCCGGCAACCTGAACGATGTTCTTCTGCTTGTCCAGCAGCTTGTTCTTCTCCTGCATCGGCTTGAGAAAGACCGCCGATGCGGAGACGAAAATCGAACAGATCAGGCACAGCGCCACGGCCACGATGATGGTCTTGGCGATGCTGTCGTTGGGCAAATCCTTGAAGGCCATGTTACGCCTCCTGCGCCGCGGCCAGCGCACCGGTGCGCTGCTTGCGACGTTTGATATTGGCCCGCATCACGCCGTAGTCGATCAGCGGGGCGAAGATATTGGCGAACAGGATCGCCAGCATCATGCCTTCCGGGAAGGCCGGGTTGACCACGCGGATCAGCACCACCATGAAGCCGACCAGGAAGCCGAAAATCAGGCGCCCGGTGTTGGTCATGGCGGCGGATACCGGATCGGTGGCCATGAAGATCATGCCGAAGGCGAAGCCGCCCAGGGTCAGATGCCAGTACCAGGGCATGGCGAACATCGGGTTGCTGTCACTGCCAATGGCGTTGAACAGCAGCGACGTTGCGACCATGCCGAGCATGACGCCGGCCATGATGCGCCACGATGCAACCTTGGTCAGCAGCAGGAAACCGGCGCCGAACAGGCAGGCCAGGGTCGAGGTTTCACCCAGCGAACCCTGAATGCTGCCGAGGAAGGTCTGCATCCAGCTGATACCGGCCTCCTGCACCGCAGCCACGCCGCCCAGGGCGGCGATGCCCAGCGGGGTGGCGCCGGTGAAGCCGTCCACGGCGGTCCATACGGCATCACCCGACATGGCGGCCGGATAGGCGAAGAACAGGAACGCACGGCCAGTTAGGGCCGGGTTGAGGAAGTTCTTGCCGGTACCGCCGAACACTTCCTTGCCAATGACGATGCCGAAGCTGATGCCCAGAGCCACCATCCACAGCGGGATGGTCGGCGGGCAGATCAGAGCGAACAGAATCGAGCTGACGAAGAAGCCTTCGTTGACTTCGTGGTTGCGCACCGCAGCGAACAGCACCTCCCAGAACCCGCCGACCACGAAGGTGACGAAGTACACCGGGACGAAATACCAGAAGCCAAGCCAGAAGTTGGACCACATGTTGGCCGGGTCGTGTCCGATGCCGAAAAGATCCAGCAAATGGCCGCGCCAACCGACCGCTTGATCAATCCCCATGGCCTGCATGGCCATGTTGGCTTGATATCCGGTGTTGATGCAGGCCACCAGGACGCAGGGCATAACTGCCAGCCACACGTAGATCATCACGCGTTTCAGGTCGATACCGTCGCGCACGTGGGGCGCGGCAGATGTCACATCCGGCGGTGAATAGAAAAATGTGTCGACCGCTTCATAAACGGCGTAATACTTCTCGAACTTACCGCCCTTGGCGAACAGCGGGTGCAGTCGATCGAGATAATCGCGAAGTGGTGATGACATTAGCCTTCCCGCTCAATCTGTTCCAGATTGGCCCGCAGATACGGACCAAAGTTGTACTTGCCGACGCAGACAAAGGAGCACAGCGCCAGATCTTCTTCGTCCAGCTCCAGGCAACCCAGTTCCTGTGCGGAGTCGGTGTCTTTGACGACCAGCGCACGCAGAAGTTGGGTCGGCAGGATGTCCAGAGGCATCACTTGCTCATAGTTGCCGATGGGCACCATGGCGCGGGCGCTGCCGTTCTGGCTGGTCGAGAAATCGAACGTACGGCTGGCGCGTTGCAGTGCCGAGACAAACACGTTGACGGCCGAGAACTTGTTCGGGCCCGGACGGACCCAGCCGAGAAACTCGCGGTCACCGCCTTCCGGCAGGACCGACAGCTGCAAGTGGTAACGGCCAAGAAAGCTGGCCCAGCCCGCCGCACGGCGCCCCGACCAGACCGAGCCTGAAATGACCCGGCAGTCGTCGTCGTCGGTCAGCTGGCCGGCAATCAGCGTGTCGGTGCTGGCACCGACACGGGTGCGCAGCAGGCGCGGGTTGCTGACTTTGGGCCCGGCCAGCGCGACGACGCGTTCGGTCGGATAGCGACCGCTCGCAAACAGTCGACCGATGGCCATCACATCCTGGTAATTGATGTGCCAGACCGTGCGGTTGGCACCGACCGGATGGAGATAGTGAATGTGCGTGCCAACCAGGCCGGCCGGATGCGGGCCCGAGAACTCAGCGACGTCCAGACCGTTGATGGCTGGGGTGTCCAGCGCCGTGCCGGCGGCCTTGCACACATAGAGCTTGTCGCTCAGGGTGCTGAGAATCCGCAGGCCGCGCTGGAAGTTTGCCGGATCGTCGGCGATCACCACCGAAGGATCGGCGGCCAGCGGGTTGGAATCCATCGCCGTGACGAAAATCGCCACCGGGTTGCTTTCGACCGCCGGGACCTTGCTGTACGGACGTGTCCGCAGCGTGGTCCACAGGCCCGACTTGATCAGATTCTGGCGCACGATGTTGCCATCGAGACTGTCCAGTTCTGCGTCGTCGAACTTGTCAAAGCTCTCGGCGTCG
The DNA here is from genome assembly GCA_030147945.1 of Oceanococcus sp. Lineage (GTDB taxonomy): Bacteria > Pseudomonadota > Gammaproteobacteria > Nevskiales > Oceanococcaceae > Oceanococcus. The sequence goes on from JASBUL010000111.1 coordinate 19,260, forward strand.
TCGCCATCCAGCTGGATGACCACGGACTGAAGAACCCTCTTGGCCCCGCGATTGATCGCTTCCACCACGCCACATCCTGGCGCGGTGTAAATGACACCGGGGTTCTTCTTGTCTTCGAACAGAGGTTGACCGAGCTTGACCCGGTCGCCTTCGGCCACAAACATGGTCGGTTTCATACCGACGTAGTCCTGGCCGATCAGCGCAACCCGGGTTACCTCCGGGCCGTCCTCGATACTCTGGCGGGGCGCGCCATTAATTGGCAGCGTCAGCCCTTTCTTGATGCGAATGTGCATGGGCGCGGATTCGACGTGTTGGCGTGTGGAAAGGGAGCCGCGAGTGGCGGCACGGGAGAAAGCAGGGTGTGTGCCAACCGACTCCCAACCGCAAATGGTAGTCCAATCGGGGTATGCCGCGCTAGCCAAGTTGGACACTTTCTAGCCACATTCGCGCATAAAAAAAGCGGAGGTGTGACCACCTCCGCCTCAAGTGTTACCGGGATGATGTCCCGGTTACAGCACGGGACTGATGCTTAGGACTTGGTGAAGTCCGGGTAGGCTTCGAGACCGCACTCGGCGATATCGACACCTTCCATCTCTTCCTCTTCGCTGACGCGGATGCCCATGATCACTTTGAGCACGCCCCAGACAATGAGGCTGGTCACGAAGACCCACACGAAGATGGTGGCCGCACCGATCAGCTGACCGCTGAAGGTCGAGCCGTCGTTGGTCAGCGGCACAACCAGCAGGCCGAGCAGGCCGCAGGTGCCGTGGACCGAGATCGCACCGACCGGATCATCGATCTTGAGCTTGTCCAGCAGCAGGATGGAGAACACCACCAGCACACCACCGATCGCACCGAACAGGGTCGCGGTCAGGGCCGTCGGGGTGCTCGGCTCGGCAGTGATGACCACCAGGCCAGCCAGAGCGCCGTTCAGGGCCATGGTCAGGTCAGCCTTGCCGAACAGCAGGCGAGCGGTCAGCAGGGCTGCCACCAGGCCACCGGCAGCGGCGGTGTTGGTGTTCAGGAACACCATGGCCACAGCGTTGGCATTGGAGATGTCACCCAGTTTGAGCACCGAGCCGCCGTTGAAGCCGAACCAGCCCATCCACAGGATGAAGGTACCCAGCGTGGCCAGCGGCAGGTTGGAACCCGGGATCGGGCTCACTTTGCCATCAGGGCCGTACTTGCCCTTACGCGGACCAAGCAGCAGCACGCCAGCCAGGGCTGCAGCCGCACCGGCCATGTGCACGATGCCGGAACCGGCGAAGTCGGAGAAGCCCAGATCGCCCAGGGTGAACATGCCGAACACGGAGCCGCCGCCCCAGGTCCAGTTGCCTTCCATCGGGTAGATGAAACCGGTCATGACCACCGCAAAGGCCAGGAAGGCCCACAGCTTCATGCGCTCAGCAACGGCACCGGAAACGATCGACATGGCCGTGGCCACGAAGACCACCTGGAAGAAGAAGTCCGAAGCACCCGAGTAGATCGAGCCACCGCGGAAGCCATCTTCACGTCCGGCGAAATCGACCAGTACAGCATCGGCATCGACGTCGGCAATGCCCGACAGGAACAGATCGCCACCGTACATGATCATGTAACCGCAGATCATGTACATGATGCAGGAAATCGAGAACAGGGCGACGTTCTTGGTCAGAATTTCGGTGGTGTTCTTGGCCCGGACCAGACCAGCTTCCAGCATGGAGAAGCCGGCGGCCATCCACATCACCAGTGCGCCACAGACCAGGAAATAAAAGGTGTCTATGGCGTACTGCAGCTCAAAAATATTGTTTTCCATAATTCAAAACTCCCGTTGAGGACTCCGCGGCTTAAAGCGCTTCGCTGCCGGTTTCACCGGTGCGAATGCGGATGGCCTGTTCCAGGGCGGTTACAAAAATCTTGCCGTCGCCGATCTTGCCGGTCTTGGCGGCACCATTGATGGCTTCGATGGCGCCATCCAGCTGGGCGTCATCCACGGCAACTTCGATCTTGACCTTGGGCAGGAAGTCGACGACGTACTCCGCACCGCGATACAGCTCGGTGTGCCCCTTCTGACGGCCGAACCCCTTAACCTCCGTCACAGTGATGCCCTTGACCCCCACGTCGGACAAGGCTTCACGCACCTCATCCAGCTTGAAGGGCTTGATGACAGCAGTGATTAACTTCATCGTTATTGCTCCTGATGTGTGAATTCCGAGGGCGCCATGCCCGCGATCCATAAGCGTTGCCCTTCAAAGCACGCGACGTGCCAACTTTTGCGGAGCACGCTGCGAAAAGGGATAATCCACAACCGGTTTCGCCCTCGCGGCGTGCTGCCCCACAAATCAATGCACCTAAATGGTGCGTGCATCAAAAGAGTGCGTGAGCCATGAAGCCCAATCCCGTGCAGGAACTTGCCGAACGGCTGAGTCAGGTGCTGCCGCCCGGTCTGGCCTCAGTGCGGGACGAGCTGCGGGACAATTTCCGTGCGGTGCTGCAGGCCCAGCTGAGCGAACTGGATCTGGTCAGCCGGGAGCAGTTCGAGGTGCAGAAAGAGTTGCTGCTGCGTCTGCGTCAGCGCCTGGTCGAGCTGGAGGCCCGGGTCGCGGAACTGGAAAAGACCAGCCCCTGACTAAAGTCACCCGGCCACTGGCCGATACCCGAGCAGATTCCATGCGTGTTTCTGCTCCATGCTGTCCACCGCTTTTGTCCGCAAAAACCTGCCACTTGCGATAACCCTGGTCGTCGGGACGCTGGTGACGTTGGGTGCGTGGCGCTTCGTCGAGAACGTTGAACGTGAGCGGACAGAGCTGGCGTTCAGTCAGCGGGTCGAGAACACCGCTGACGCAATCCTGGATCGTTTCGCCGCCTATCAGCAGGTTCTTCATGGTGGCGCGGCCTTGCTCCACGCCTCGCACGCGGTGTCCCGTACCGAATGGCGGGTCTACGTCGAACACCTGATGGTGGAAGAGCTGTTCCCGGGCATTCAGGGGGTCGGCTACGCGGTCAATCTTGCGCCGGGTGATCTGGACGCACATGAGCGCGCGGTGCGCGCGGACGGTTTTCCTGACTACCGGGTGCATCCTCACGCCGTCCGCGGGCCGCCGCCATCCTCCGCCATCATCTATCTGGAACCCTTTGATGTGCGGAATCAGCGCGCGTTCGGCTATGACATGTATTCCAATGCCATCCGCCGTACGGCGATGGCGCGGGCGCGCGACACGGGCAAGCCCGCCCTGTCGGGACGCGTGACGCTGCTGCAGGAAATGGATCAGGACCTGCAGGCCGGGACCCTGCTGTATCTGCCGGTGTACCGCGAGGATGGCCCGCTGGATACCGTGGCGCAACGACGCGCCGCCCTGCTGGGCTGGGTGTACAGCCCGTTTCGCATGAACAATCTGATGCAGGGCATTCTCGGTCACGATTTGCGTGGCGTGCGTCTGCGTGTCTTCGATGGTCAGAGCGAGGACGAGGCCAGCCTGCTGTTCGACAGTGATTCCCAAGCCCAGCACCCGGTGGCCTTGATGACCACGCGGCGCGTGCTGCAGGTCGCCGGTCGGCCATGGACCATGGCCCTGTCGCTTGAACCGGCCGCCGCGGCTGCGGGGCTTACGCAGGCCTCGATAGTGCTGATCGGCGGTCTGATCACGACCCTGCTGCTGGCCTGGGTGGTGGTGAGCCTGCGCAGTTCCGAGGAGCGCGCCGGCCGTCTGGCCTGGGAGATGACCGACGCGCTGCGTGCTAGCGAACGGCGTTATCGGGCCATTCTGGAGCACACCGCCGATGGCATCCTGACCATCGACGAACGCGGCATCGTGCGCAGTTTCAACAAGGCAGCCGAAGCCATATTCGGCTACAGCGCGGATGAAGTGATCGGCCGCAACGTGTCCAAACTCATGCCCGAGCGCTACCGCGCCCAGCACGACGGTTACGTCGCGCGCATGGAAACCAGTGCCTCACACCGCAATCTCGGCATGCGCCGTGAGGTGGTCGGCTTGCGCAGCGATGGCGAGGAGTTTCCTTTGTGGCTGGCGGTCAACAAGATCCCCACCCGCGGAGCCCTGGAGTATGTCGGCATGGTCAGCGATCTGACCGAGCGCAAGCGCATCCAGGCCGAGTTGCAGTACACCGCGCACCATGATGCGCTCACCACGCTGCCCAATCGAGCCGTGCTCAAGGACCGCCTCGACCAGGCTATTCGTCTGGCCCGCCGCGAAGGCAACAAGGTGGCCGTGCTGATGCTCGATCTGGATCATTTCAAGCGCATCAACGACACCCTGGGCCATCATGTCGGCGACGACCTGCTGATCAGTATCGCGTTGCGTCTGGAGGCGTCCGTCCGGGATGTCGACACGGTCGTGCGCATGGGCGGCGACGAGTTCGTGATCGTGCTGCCCTCGGTGGGCGGGCGCGAGGACGTGGTGCCGGTGGTTGAAAAACTCATGCGCATCCTGTCCCAGCCGATTTCCGTGGTGGGGCACGAGATGATCATCACCCCCAGCATCGGCGTGTGCCTGTGCCCGGACGACGGCCAGGACGAGCGCGCTTTGCTCAAGCACGCTGATACCGCCATGTACCAGGCCAAGGCTGCAGGTCGCGGCAACTACCAGTTCTTCGAGACCCACATGCTACGTACCAATCAGCGGCGTCTTGAAACCGAGACGGCGCTGCGCCGCGCCCTCGACCGCGGCGAGTTTTCCCTGCGTTTCCAGCCGCAGATCAATATTCACAGCGGCCAGCTGATCGGTTGCGAAGCCCTGGTGCGCTGGCACCATCCGCAGCTCGGTGATGTTTCCCCGGCGCTGTTCATTCCGATGGCTGAAGAGATGGGCCTGATCGGCTCGATCGGTGACTGGGTGCTGCTCAAAGCCTGTCAGGAGGCCGCCGAGATGCAGCGCGAGCTGGGGCAGCCCCTGCACGTGGCGGTGAATATTTCGCCGCAGCAGTTTTTCCGCAACGATATTGTCAGCAGCATCAATCGGGCACTGGCGATGAGCGGTTTTCCGGCCTCGCAGCTGGAGGTCGAGATCACCGAAGGGGTGTTGCTGGAAAACTCGCGTGAAACCGTGCAGTTACTGCACAAAATCCGTGCGCTCGGGGTCTCCCTGGCGGTCGATGATTTCGGCACCGGCTACTCCAGCCTGTCCTACCTGACGCGCTTCCCGATCGACAAGCTGAAAATCGACCAGAGTTTCGTGCGCGATATCACCACCGATGCCAGCGACGCCGCAGTGGCCAGCGCCATCATCGCCATGGCCCATTCGCTCAAGCTGGTTGTGGTCGCCGAGGGTGTCGAGACCCTGGAGCAGTACGAATTCCTCAGCCAGCGTCAATGCGACATCGCCCAGGGCTTCTACTTCGGGCGTCCGGTCACGCAGCGGGAATTCGTTGCCTCGGCCCAGCGTTTTCAGGGCCAGCCCGCGCTGGGCGATGCGCACGTCGCCTCGCTCGACCATCTGCACTGAGTTTCAGGCCGGCAGCAGCCAGGTCTGCAGCCGGCGGTAAACCTCGGGATCATCGAGCAGCTGCATATGATGTGTCCCGGCCAGGGTCTCGCGCTGCAGCGCTGGCGCGTCAAGTCGCCAGTTGTCGTCGCTCGAGAGCCCCAGCGCGGACGCCACAGGCACCAGATAATCGTGGCGCGCGCGGGCGACATCATCGGGCAAGTTCAGCGACACGCTGGCCGCGACCAGCAGGTAGCGGGGGCCGGCTGGCAAGGGCAGCGGCAGGCGCACATCGCCAGCATGGTCATCCTGCGGCAAGGCGCTCCAGTCGCCCCGGGTCAGGCTGCCGAAGCGCAGATCGCGGATGCCGGCCGAGCGCATTTCACCCAGATGGGCCAGAGGCGTCATGTACGGCGAGATCTTGAGCAGCCGGTTGGCCCAGTTGCCGATACGCTCCAGCGGTGCGCCGTGGTGCGGGCTGCCAAGCATGGCCGCCTGCTTGAGACGACTGGGCCAGCGGTGACCGGCGACCTCGGCGGCGTGCAGAGCGCTGCGGATCAGCAAGCCACCCATGCTGTGACCGATCAGGGTCAGCTGCTGGTCTGATGAGAGGGTTGATTCGAGCAGCGCAGACAGGTCTTCGCCATTGCTCGAGATGTGCCGCCCGGTGTTGTAGCGCAGATAGGCCACATCGGTGCCGGCCTGGGCCCGCAGGTGCTCACACATTGCCTGGTGGGCCGGGTTGTGCCAGCCCAGTTCACTCATGCACAGACCATGCATAAAAATGACCTGATGGCGGACAGGGTGGCTATGAGCGTCGGCAGCCTCGAAGTTGCGGTGCAGGCTCATGCCCAACGCCAGCGGGCTGTTGTCTCGGGCCAGGCGGTCGCCAAACACGCCATTGAGTGCGGCCTGAAAGTGCAGCCAGTTCGCATCGCTGGGTGCGGCGGGCTGGTCGAGTACGCGCCCGGCCTCGGCGAACCCCTGGCTGAGGTTGTCAAAGCTGCCGCGGATCAGGCGGTAGATGAAGCCGGCAATACCGAAGGCCGCGTCATTGCGCAGGCGTGAAAAAGGTCCCGGTACACGGCTGATGGTGCCGTGCATGCGCCCGACCACGTCGACCACGTCGGTGGCCAGGTTACAGCCCAGGTGCACCAGGCTCAGCCCTCGGCCGACCAGCCTGCGGGCATGTTCGATATCAGCCGGCGTCAGGCCGGTAAAGCCACCGTTGGGCAAGCTGGAATCCGCCATGATGATTCTCCATTCAGGACAGCGCATGGTGTGCACCATGGGCATAAAAGTCAACACTTGTACACAAAAAGCGCGCGCATTTCTGCCCCATTCAAGGTATTGACAGTCATCCGGGTTCGGGCATATTGACGCAACGTATGTGCACCAATCCCCGCGTTGTGCTCCAGACCTTGATTCCATATCCGCATCTAACCCGCTGGCCCGGCCCCGATGGGCGCGAGCCTTCAGCGGCGCGCGCGGCGGGTTTGTAGATGGGCCGGCCGCAAAAGACCCACCGCGCCAGCAAAGACCGTTCGCTGAATACCCGGCAGGCCCTGCGCGAAGCGGCGCTGGAGCTGATGGACCGCGACAACAGCTTTGACGGGCTGAGCCTGCGCGAAATCACCCGTGAGGTCGGGGTGGTGCCGACCACTTTCTACCGGCATTTCAGCGACATGGAGTCGCTCGGTCTGGAATTGGTGGCCGAATCGTTTCGCACCCTGCGCGAACTGCTCAAGGTTGCTCGCCAGACGGCCGTGCCCGGCGAGAAAATGATTCGACGCTCGGTCGAGACCTTTGTCACCTATGTGCGCGCGCATCGGCGTCATTTTCAGTTTCTGGCGCGCGAGCGCTTCGGTGGCGTGGCCGCGATCCGCGAGGAAATTCGCACCGAGGTGCGCTTGCTGCAAAGCGAGCTGGCCACTGATCTGGGGCGTTTTCCAGTGCTCAAGACCTGGTCGACCGAAGACCTGAACATGGTCTCGGGCCTGATGATCAACGCCATGATCGGCATCGTCGAGCAGGTTCTGGCCTCGCGCCGGCGTGGTCAGGACGATGACGAACTCATCATGATTGCGGAAAAACAGTTGCGTCTGATCATCCTGGGCGTGCCGCAATGGCGCTCGCAAGGCGACTGAGCCACAGTGTCGTCGTCCGCCGCCACGCAGATTTATTACTGGCCCCGCAGCTTCCTACTCCGCAGCTTCCGCTTCGAACAGGTGCGCCAATATCAGCGTGCCTCGGTTACCTTGATCGTGGCGGCCAGCGGTGGTTTTGGCATCACCACCCAGGGCCTGGGTGAAACGCAATGCAGCGGCGTGTTGCTGGGGCCGTCATCACGCCGTCAGGGTTTGCGCATCGCCGGCGCCGATATGCGTGAGGCGGTCTGGATACTCGACGTCGCGCCCGGCACGCTGCAGCATCGTGGCTTGCTGGATGTGCTGCAACGGCGGCCCGAGCTGCGTTTGTCGAGCGCCCAGCTGGCGCGCCTGCAGCCCTTGTTCGCGGCCCAGGCCGAGCAGCCGGTGTTGCCGCCGGCGCAGGCTCAGGCCCTGCATGCGCAGGCGGTGGATGCGCTGTTGCCTGAGCGTGCTTCGCGCCCGCTTGATCCGCGTGTGGCTCAGGTGCTGCAGATGCTGGGTGAACGTTGTCTTGATGAAATCGAGATCAGCGAGCTGGCGGCCAGTGTGGAGTTGTCGGAATCGCGCTTGCGCAGTCTGGTGCGGCGGGAGCTGGCCAGCAATCTGGTTCAGGTGTCGCGCTGGTCGGCGGCCTGGCAGACCATGCTGCACTGGCAGCCCGGTATGACCCTGACCGATGCCGCGCATGCGGCTGGCTTTCATGACCTGCCCCACGCCAACCGCACGGCCAACCAGATGTTCGGCCTTTCGCCCTCGCGTGCGCTGGACAGCGAACGCGTTCTGCTGGTGCCCTGCGCCGAGCCGATCGCATCCTGACCCATCGGTCAGGCGTTTTGTACAAGCGCGGCCGACAAGACGATCAGGAATAAAGCGGCGTAGGATTAGTCCCACTAACAGCTTTGCTCTTCATGGGGGACGACATGAACTACTTTGTAACCGGCGCGACCGGCTTTATCGGCCGCTTTGTTGTGGAACGTTTGCTGCGGCGTGAAGACGCCACGGTCTATGTGCTGATCCGCGAAAGTTCGCGTGACAAGTTCGAGGCGCTCAAGCAACGTCTCGGGGCCAGCGACAAGCAGCTCATCGCGGTGTGGGGTGACATCACCCAGGCAGGCCTGACCGATGCGGCCACGACCAAAAAGCTCAAAGGCAAGATCGATCACCTGTTCCACCTTGCCGCCGTCTATGACATGAACATGGACGACGAGACCGGCGATCGCATCAACAACGAAGGCACGCGCAACGTTGTCGAGTTCGCCAACGCCCTGGGAGGCAAGCTGTGCTTGCAGCACGTCAGTTCGGTGGCCGTGGCCGGCGGGCAGTGGGTCGGCAACTTCACCGAAAAGATGTTCGATGAAGGCCAGGACACCTCGCACCCGTATTTCCGCACCAAGTTCCAGTCCGAGGCCATCGTGCGCGAGGAATGTCAGGTGCCGTGGCGGGTCTATCGTCCGGGCATGGTGGTGGGTTGCTCCGAAACCGGGGAAATGGACAAGATCGACGGTCCTTATTACATGTTCCCGCTGATCAAGCAGATCCGGAACAAGGTGCCCAAGTGGTTGCCCCTGCTCGGCCTGGAAGGCGGCAAGATGCCGCTGGCGCCGGTCGATTACGTGGCCGATGCGATGATTGAGATCGCCCATCAGCAGGGTCAGGACGGCAAGGCGTTCTGCCTGATCCAGAAGCCGCAGGATTCGATGGGGCGGATGCTCGAAATCATGTTCGACGCAGCCCACGGGCCGGGCTTTGCGCGCAAGTATCCGTTGCCGGAATTGCCCGCCGTGGTCCCCGGCGCGCTCAAGGAAACGCGCAAGGTGTTGCCGCTGGACATGGCGGCCAAGCAAATGTCGCGTGCGGTCGGGATTCCGCTGTCTGCGCTGGGCTATGTCCGCAACAAGGCGGTGTTTGACGACAGCCAGACCCGCGAAGCGCTCAAGGGTACGGACATCCGCTGCCCCCAGCTCAAGGACTACGCCGACAAGCTCTGGACCTACTGGGAAACCCACATGGACTATCCGCGGGCCGATCGTCGCAATGTGGCGCGGCTCGGTGGCAAGGTGGTGCTGATCACCGGCGCGTCCAGCGGTATCGGGCTGGAAGCGGCCAAGCGGTTTGCCGCCAATGGCGCAACCGTGGTCATGGTGGCGCGCAGCCTGGACAAACTGGAAGCGGTGGCCGCCACCATTCGCTCCAAGGGCGGCGATGCGCGTTACTACTCCTGCGATCTCAACAATCTGGAAGCGATCGATGAGCTGTCGGTGCAGGTGCTCAAGGATCTGGGCCGGGTCGATATCCTGATCAACAACGCCGGGCGTTCCATCCGTCGTGCGGTGCTTGAGTCACTGGACCGCTTCCACGACTTCGAGCGCACCATGCAGCTCAACTACTTCGGTTGCATTCGCCTGATCATGAATCTGCTGCCGTCGATGGTCGAGCACAACGGTGGTCAGGTCATCAACATTTCGAGTATCGGCTGTTTGTCCAACGCCGCGCGCTTCTCTGCCTATGTGGCGTCGAAGTCGGCGCTGGATGCTTACTCGCGCTGTCTCTCGGCCGAGGTCAAGCAGCACAACATCGATATCAGCACCATCTACATGCCATTGGTGCGCACGCCGATGATCGCGCCGACCAAGCTGTACGACTATGCCCCGGCCTGGTCGGTGGATGATGCCGCAGACCTGGTGCTCAGTGCGGCGGTGGATCGCAAGAAGCGGGTCAAGACCGTGCTTGGCCAGGCGGCCGAACTGAGTTACGCCCTGTGGCCGCGTTTGAACGACTCGGTACTGTCACGTGCCTTCCAGCTGTTCCCGTCCTCGACGGCCGCCAAGGGTGGTGGCAAGCCGGAAGAGAAGCTCAGTCGCGAAGGCATGGCGCTGGCCTATCTATTGCGCGGTTCGCATCTGTAGGCCACACGGTCTGGCCGCGTCGCAGGCGGCGGATGGCGAAACGCCCGGGATGGAGAGCGGCCTGCAGGTCGTTCTCCAGTGGGTTGGGTGAGCCCTCCAGCAGGCTGCACAATTGCAGGGCCGCCAGCGCGGCGCCGGTGGCGCCGCGCGAGCCGTGGGCCAGATTCAGCCACAGCCCGGGCCAGTACTGCGGTGGGGCAAAATCCTGATGGCGTGGTCCATGGCGTAGCCCGGCATAGTGGTTCTGCCACCACGCGAGATCGGGGCACGGGCCAAGAAGGGGCAGGTGGTCCGGACTGCTGATGCGCACACCGCTGTGCGCGCTGAGCACCCGGGCATGGCTGAAACCACGCTCTGGCCAGCACACGGCCGCCTGTTCAATCAGCTTGAGTGATTCGTGCTGTTGCAGCGTCAGGTCGCGACTGTCGGGACGGTAACTGCTGCCCAGCAAGGTGCCCGCGCCCAGGGGCAAGGCATGGATGGCGCCCCAGCGAGGCCTGCTTGACGCTGCGCTGCAGTGCGCAACCTGGCCGGCCACCGGGTGGGTTGGCAAAACCACGGCATGACGCAGCGCGGCTGGCACCTCTCCACAGCACAGCAGCAGCTGATCGTAGTGGCCCTGGCCCGCGCCCCAGCGTAGCTGCCACCGGCGCCCATCATGCTGTGCACTGTCGATCATCCCGGGTTGGTGATGAATCAGGGGATGGTCCAGCATCTGGCGGATCGCGTCATGGCTGTGCAGCACCCCGCAGTCGTCGTATTCATCCCAACTTTGCGGGCAGCAGCGGGCATAGAGACTACGGGCCTGTTCGAACGCGTGCTGATAGTAGCGCTGGCTGGCGCTTACGCCGTGTTCGCCGGGCTTTTCCGGCCACGCTCTGACCAGCAGGGCCGGTATGCGCTGGCTGGCCGCATCGGTGCGGCCGAACACATCCACGCGATGGCCGCGCTCGGCCAGCACGCGAGCCTGACAGGCTCCGACTATGCCGCAGCCCAGTACCGCCAGTGTCGAGGTGCTGGGCGGGGGCTGAGGTGGCTGCGCCCAGACAGGCTCGGCCCTTGTCGGCGGTGGCGTGCTGATGCGGCCGCGCAGCATGTCGCGCTTGCGCCCGAAACCGGGGCCTTTGATCACCGCGAAACCAGCCTGCGTCAGCGCACGGCGTACGTGTCCGGCGGCACTGTAGGTGGCAAAGCTGGCACCCGGCGCCGACAGCGCCGCCACCCGCTCAAGCACCACTGGCGCCCACATGGCCGGGTTGCGTGACGGCGCAAAACCGTCCAGAAACCAGGCGTCGGCGCGCAGCTGAACCTGTGCCAGCGCCTCGCTCACATCGGCGCACAGCAGCAGCAACGTCACATGGGTGTCGATGTGAATGTGCTGAAAACCGGCTCGGGGTGCGGGCAAGGCGGCTATCAGCCGGTCAGCGCGCGCGCTCAGCTCGGGCCAGGCGCTGAGTGCCAGGCGCATCTGATCGGCGCTAAGCGGCTGCGCTTCCACCGAGACATAGGTCAGATGGGCATGGGGCCTGCGCTGACGGTCCCACAGCTGCCAGGTCAGCAGAAAATTCAGCCCGGTGCCGAATCCCAGTTCGGCCACGCTGAAGCGATGTTGCGTTTGGGCAAAGCGCTCGCCCAGCGCGTTGCCGTCCAGAAACACATGGCGAGACTCCGCCGCGCCGTCCTCACGCGCGTAATAGCTGTCCTGATATTGCGGATGAACCGGCAGGGTCCCGGACCAGGTCAACGGGGGCTGCTGTGGCGGGGTGTTTTTGCTCACCCGGGCAGATTACACCGCGCGTCGATGCCACAATAGAGGTCCATTGATTCGCTGAATCCGCTGCCATGCTGCAAACCGTGTGGGCCGAGCTTGATTTGTCGGCTTTGCGTCACAATCTTGCCCAGGTGCGGGCCTGCGCGCCGCGCGCGCGTGTCATGGCCATGCTCAAGGCGGATGCCTACGGCCATGGGCTGCTGACCTGCGCGCGTGCGCTGGCCGAGGAGGCGGATGGGATTGCGGTGGCGCGACTGGATGAGGCCGAGAGGCTGCGCAACGAATTGCCACACATGCCCTTGTTGCTGACTGCCTCGGCGCTGGATGACGAGGCTTTGCGCTGGTGCGCGGCCCATGCTGTAGCGATCACGCTGCACGATCACAGCGTGCTGGAGCGGATTCTGCGCATGGCGGATACACCGCCGCTGTGGCTCAAGTTCAACAGTGGCATGAACCGCCTGGGTTTTCCTCCCTCACAGTTCAAGGATGTGGCCAGACGCCTGTGCGACAAGGGCGTGCATGGGGTGATGATGAGCCATTTCGCCTGTGCCGATGAGCCGCTCAATCCGCTGACTCAGGCGCAGATTGCGGCGTTTCGTCAGGCTCATGCTGAGCACCTGCCTGACTGGCCGGCAAGCATGGCCAACTCGGCCGGGGTGATCGCCCATCCTGACAGCCATGCCGACTGGGTGCGTCCGGGCATCATGCTGTATGGATCTTCGCCGATCGCCGGTGCCGATCTGGATTTGCGTCCGGTGATGACCCTCAAGGCACGGATTCTTGGTTTTCAGGACGTCGCAGCGGGCCAGTCCGTCGGCTATGGCGGCGACTGGGTGGCGTCTCGCCCTTCGCGTATCGCGACGGTTGGGATTGGCTATGGCGATGGTTATCCGCGCCGTATCGCGCCGTCGGCCCAGGCCTGGGTCAATGGCCAGCGGGTGCCATTGGCAGGACGCGTGTCGATGGACATGCTGGCGCTGGATGTGACGGCCGCGGGCGATGTGGCCGTGGGTGAAGTGGTCACGCTGTGGGGGCGCAACCTGCCGGTGGATGAGGTGGCAGCGCACGCCGGTACGATCAGCTACGAGCTGCTGTGCCGGGTCAAGGGGCGGGTCCAGCGGGTAATCCGCGACTAGGCCTCAGCTGTCCTCGAGTGCGGCATAGCCGCTGGCCAGATGGTCGATGAGGGCGCGCACGGCCGGCAGCATGCCGCGCCGTGAGGGGAACACTGCATGGATGATTTCGGCGCGTGGCTCCCAGGCCGGCAGCACCTGCTGCAGCGCGCCGTTTTGCAGCTGTTCGTGGACCATCAGATGGGGGAGCTGAACGATACCCAGACCGGCCAGTGCGGCGCTGCGCAGGCTGAGCATGTCGGTGGTGATCAGGCGCGGTGTGTGACGGATCGAGGCCTGGGCCTCATCCGGGCCCTGAAAGTCCCAGCGGTGGGCTTCTTCGGGGCGGCCACGGGCCAGGCTGGGCAGCGCGGTGAGGTCGTCGGGACTGTGCACCGGGGCGTGCGCGCGCAGCAGCGCCGGGCTGGCGACCAGACATTGTCCGCGTGCCGACAGCACGCGCAGCACCAGATCGCTGTCCTCCAGCGGTGGCGGGCGCACCCGTATGGCCAGATCCAGCCCTTCGCCGAGCACGTCAACACGCCGGTTGGTCGCGTCCAACTGAAGCTGAACCTGCGGATAACGGGTCATGAAGCGGTTCAGCATCGGGCTGACGTGCACATGCAGCAGCGTGGTCGGGCAGCTCATGCGGATCAGGCCGCAGGGTTCCGAGTGGATCGCATCGATGGCCTGCTGAGCGGCTTCGGCTTCCACCAGCATGGCTTTGCAGTGGCGCAGATAGACGCGCCCGATGTCGGTGACATGAAAGCGCCGCGAGGAGCGTTGGATCAGGCGAACGCCAAGACGCTCTTCGAGCAGGGCGATGCGTCGGCTGAGCTTGGACTTGGGTATACCCAGCTCGCGCCCCGCCGGGGCAAAGCCGCCGTATTCGACGACCTGAGTGAAAAAATACAGGTCGTTCAGGTTTTGCATGGCGTTGCCTCCGTGGGACGCTGGACTTCCAGAAGCCACTCTATCGAGTCAGCGTTGCAAACCCATAGCCTTCTGGTCCGCAGGAGGCAGATCAACGCCCGCCGGTCTTGGCGGGCGCTGGCGGCTTATTTCTTGAATTTGACCAGGAAATTGAACACGAAGTTGGCAAAGCGGCCATACGGCGGCTGCAGCAGCTTCATGGCGCTGAACGGGGCCTGATAGAACACCGGGCGCATTTTCGAGAACGTGATAAAGCCTTCGTGACCGTGATAGTGGCCCATGCCGCTGGGGCCGACACCGCCAAACGGCATGTCGTGCTGGGCCACATGGTAGAGCGCGTCGTTGACCGTAACCCCGCCCGACATGGTGTCGTTGATGTAACGATCGACCAGATTGCGGTCCTTGCTGAACGGGTAAAAAGCCAACGGGCGGTCATGATCCTGGACGTAGTTGATGACTTCATCCGGTGAGCTGTAGTTCAGCACCATGAGCAGCGGTCCGAAGGTTTCGCGCTGGCGGATGATCATGTCCGGCGTGGTGTTCATGACCAGGTGCAGCGGGATCTTGCGAGTCTGCGGGTCCGGTTCCTGCTGGCACAGGTTGACGATGCGGGCGCCTTTGCTGCGGGCGTCGTCCAGGGTGGTCATGAGCCGCTGGTAGCTGCGCTCGTCGATCACCGAGGTGTAGTCGTTGCTGTTGATGTCGGGGATGTGCTTGGCCGCCCAGGCCTGCGCGGCGCTGACAAAGTCTTCGGTTTGCGATTCGTGCACGAACACGTAATCCACATTGGTGCAGATCTGGCCGGCGTTGAACTGTTTGACGAAGAGGATGCGCTGAACTGCCGTTTCAAGCGGGAATTTGGGGTCGATAACGGCCGGCGCCTTGCCGCCCAGCTCCAGGACCACCGGGGTCAGGTTGGCGGCGGCTGCGGCCATGACCTTGCGCCCGGTTGCACCCGAGCCGGTGAAGAACAGCAGATCGAAGGGGATCTTCGAGAATTCGATGCCGACATCACCGGTTTCTTCGAAGAAGCAGAGCTTGTCGGCCTCGAAATATTTGGGAGCCAGCTCGATCAGCAGGCGACTCAGGGCGATCGAGTTCTCCGACATTTTGACCATCGCCCGGTTGCCTGCGGCAAACGCGGCGGCCAGCGGGCCGAAGCTGAGGAACACCGGGAAATTCCACGGTACGATCACGCCGACGCAGCCGAGTGGTTGCGGAATGACCCGGTTGCGACCGCCCGGGAACAGGGCCATATCGACGTGGCGCTTCTGCGGGCGCGCCCATTTCTTGACCTTCTTGATGCAGTCATTGATCGAGTCGGTGACCGAAATGACGTCGGCGAACAGGCTTTCGTTGCGGGCGCGGTTGCCATAGTCCTGGCAGATCGCATCAACGATCGCATCGCGGTTGTCGTTGAGCAGCGCTTTGAGCTGGTTGAGGTCGTGTTTGCGCTGGGCAATGGTGGGGACCGGCGCCGCGCGGTAAGCCTGGCGCTGGCGGTCGAATGCCGCGTGCAGCATTGCTGCGGTGTCATTTTGATGCAGGGGGTGGACTACGGCCATGATCGGTGTCTCCTGTCTTTGTCAGCGCGCTGGCGCCTCGCATGTTCTGGACTTCGTCGGGACTGCGTGCCAGATTTGCCGCCTTCACTATTAGAACAAGTTCTGGCCTGAGGAGGCATTTCAGCACGTCAGACATTCAGAGTTTCTGACCATGACAGTGTTGACCCTTTTCCTGTCCGGTTCGCCTACCCTAAGTTAGGTTCCGGCGGTATCACTATGAACCCAGCGCCTGCCATGCCAACGTTGTTGGAAACCAAGCTGTGCCCTGCCATTGGCGCGGCCGAGCCGATCGTGCGGGCGCAGTTGCAATTGCCGGAGGCTTTTCGTGACGGGCGTATTTCGCTGGCCACGGTGATTGCCCCGGCCGGCTACGGCAAATCCACGGTGATGGCGCAGTGGCAGCATGCGCTGGAGGATGCTGGCGTGCGCACCACCTGGCTGAACCTGGATGAGGACGACAGCGATCCCGCCCGATTCGCGCGCTATCTTGGCGGCGCTTTGCGGCGCGGCGGGCTGGATGCCGGCACGGCCTTGCGTGATGCGCAGGACACCCTGCTTTCCGGTGGCATTCGCGCCGTGCTGGAGGCCTTGGCCACCGAGCTCAGCGAACTCAGTCATCGCCTGGTGCTGTTCATCGATGACGTGCATTTCGTGCGCGGTGATGAGGTGCTCGAGGTGCTGCGCTGGCTGGTCAACTACGCGCCGGCACAGGTTCAGTTCGTGCTCGGCAGCCGCGAGGATGTGCCGGTGCCGCTGGGGCGCTTGCGCGTACGTCGCAAGCTGCAGGAGTTCGGTGTCGAGGCGCTCAAGTTCAGTGACGAGGAAACCGCCGCCCTGTTGTCCAGCCGCCTGCGCGCGCAACTGGCCCCGGTGGACATCCACAGTCTGGTGCAGCGCACTGAGGGCTGGCCGGCGGGACTGGAACTGGCCGCACTGATTCTGGACGGTGCGCAGGATCCCTCGGCGGTGGTGCGGGCCTTTGCCGGCAATGCGCAAAGCGTGATGGATTATCTCGGCGAGGTGTTGCTCGACAACCTGGATCAGCCCACCCGCGAACTGATCTTCGTGATTGCCCAGTTCAATCGCATTGATGAAGGTCTGGCCGCCGCGGCCTGTGATGCACCGCTGGCTGGGGCGCGGCTGGCCGAGCTGCATGCCCGCAACCTGTTTCTCAAACGCATGGATGCGCAGGGCCGCTGGTACCGGTTTCACCATCTGGTCGGGCAATTTTTCCGTGAGCAGGGTGAGCGCCAGTGTCCTGAACTGGCGCGCGATGCATTGATACGCGGGGCGCGCCATCTGATGGCGCAGAACCTGCCCCTGGAGGCCATACATTGCGTAATGCGTGCTCAGGCCTGGGATCTGGCCAGTCGCTGGCTTGCCGAGAATGTCGAGGAGCTGGTGTTCTCGCGCGGCTATCTGCAAACCATCATGGAATGGATGAAGCGCTTGCCACGCGAGTGGGCTGATCGTTACCCCGAAATCCATCTGCAGAACGCGTTCGCGACCATGCTCAACGGTCAGCCGGACCAGTCGCGCCTGATCCTCGACAATCTGGCCGCGCTGCGCCAGCGCCTGGCCGCCAGCGCCAAGCTGCCGCGTTCGCGGCTCGACCAGCTGGATCAGGAGCTGGCCATGCAGGAGGCGCATGTCGCCGGTCTGGGTGACCAGATGCACGACATGATGCGCATATCAAGTGACTGGGTGCAGCGCTGGCCGCAGGCGCCGCGGGTCAATCAGGGCTCGGTGCGCAATGTGCTGGCCTTCGCCCACAAGTGCTATTCGCAGATTGATCAGGGCCTGGCGGTGATCGCCGAGGGCAAGCACCTGTTTCAGGGCACCGATGCGCACTATCTGATGTCGTGGAATCTGGCGATCGAGAGTTATCTGCATCTCAAGGGCGGGGATTTCAGCGCGGCGGCGAGCGCGGCGGAGCAGCTGCTCGAGCATATGCGCCGGCATCTGTCCCTGATGCATCAGCACGCCGGGCACGCTCATGCCGTGCTGGCCTTCGTCCACTATGAGCGTGACGAGATTGCCGCGGCCCGCGAGCACATCGACTGCATCAGCGAAAACGACAGCTACGCCCAGGCGGATTACCTGATCCTGCACCACATCACCCGGGCGCGCCTGTTGCGTCTGGATGGGGACGCCGAGGCGGGTTACCAGAGCCTGCTTAAAGGACGTGAGATCGCCGACCGTTTTCAGCTTTCGCGTGCCGCCCTGACCCTGGCCACCGAGCAGTTCAACTGGCTGTGCCGTGATGGTCACCTTGATCAGGCGCATGAGTTGGCGCGCCGCCTGCAGTTGGACCATTGGCCGGAGCAGGACAAGGCTGTTTCGCTGGATGCGGAGAAATCATTGCGTGTCTGTGCCCGTTTGCAGCTGATGCGCGACCCGCTGGATGCCGCCGAGCGTCTGATCCCGGCGATTACGCGGTGCCGTGACCTGGGGCTGGTCCACCGTGAAGCCGAACTGCTGGTCCTGCAGGTGCTGGCGCTGTCCGCGGCGGACAAGCCCGTTCAGGCCCAGAACCGACTTGCCGAGGCGTTGCTGCTTGGTGCGGAGCGTGGCTATGTGCGTCTGTTCATGGACGAAGGTGAGGTGCTGCAACGTGTGCTCAATCGGGTGGAGCTGATGCCGGACCAGCAGGCCGCGGCACATCTGCTCCGGCGCCTCACGCAGTGCGCGGTCGCCACGCCGCTCAAGCCTGTTGCAGCAGCCAGCGTGAACGGTCTGGTTGAAGAGCTGACCAAACGCGAGCGGCAGATTCTGCGACGTCTGCAATCCGATCTCAGCAACCGTGAGATTGCCGAGGCCATTTTCGTCTCTGAAGGCACGCTCAAATGGCACCTGCACAACATCTACGGCAAGCTCGGGGTCAAGAACCGCTCCGGCGCGCTGGTCCGTGCGCTGGAGTTGGGCCTGATCTGATTCGCCAACCCAAAAACCTCACTTTGGTTAGGCGATGGGCCATCCGCCGCCACCAATAATCGGCCCCACTACGCTTTGCGCCAGCAGGGCAGAACGCTGGGAGGCCGAGATGAAACAGACACAGCAGCACGATTACGACTATGTCATCGTGGGTTCGGGGTTTGGTGGCAGTGTGTCCGCCTATCGTTTGAGCAGCAAAGGCTACAAGGTCCTGGTCGTCGAGCAGGGTCGGCGCTGGACGCCGGATAATCTGCCCAAGACCAACTGGCGCTTCTGGGATTACCTGTGGATGCCGCTGTTGGCCCTGCGCGGCTTTCTTAGCCTGCGCCTGTTCAAGCATGTGATGATCCTGCATGGCAATGCTGTCGGTGGTGGATCGATCACCTATGCCCAGACCCTGCTGGTGCCGCCGGATTCGGTCTGGAAGGACGGCAACTGGGCGGGGCTTGATCAATGGCAGGCCTGCATGCCGGAGCACTACGCCACGGCCAAGCGCATGCTCGGGGTCACTGAAAATAAACGCCCGGGGCCGGCCGATGCGCGTCTGCGTGAGATGGCGCGTATGGCCGGGGTTGAAGAGAGCTTTTATTACACGCAAGTCGGCGTGTTTTTCGGCAAGGACGGTGATGCCGCCGGGACGCAGTACCCGGACCCGTACTTCGACGGCCAGGGGCCGGCCCGCAAGTCGTGCATCGGCTGTGGCGCATGCATGGTTGGCTGCCGGCATGACGCCAAGAACACACTGGACAAGAACTACCTGTATCTGGCCGAGCAACAGGGCGTACAAGTGCAGGCCCAAACCCGGGTCGTCGATGTACAACCGCTGAACGGTCAGGCCGACGGCCGCGATGGCTATGTCGTGACCAGCGTGCCGGCCTTTGCTCGCTTGTTTAAAAAACGCCAGCAGGTGACCGCTGCCAACGTGATTTTCGCAGCCTCGTCGCTGGGCACCCAGGGTTTGCTGTTTGATCTGAAAGAACGTGGCTCCCTGCCCAACATCTCGGATGATCTGGGCAAGCGTGTGCGAACCAACGCGGAATCCATCCTGGGCGTGCGCTATCCCGGCACGCGCGAGGACCTGTCCAAGGGTGTGGCCATCGGCTCCGGCATTTATATCGATGAGCACACCCATATCGAGGTGTTTCGCTACCCCGATGGCTCCAATCTGATGAGCGCCCTGTTCACCGTGCTGACGGGTGGACGCGCCGGTGTTGCCCGGGTTGCCTACTGGCTGGGTGCGATGCTCAGGCTGTTGCTGCGCAGCCCGGTGCGTGGCCTGCGCGCGTTGCTGCCCTGGCGATGGGCGCGTGAGACCATGGGGTTTCTGGTCATGCAGACGCTTGAAGGGCATATCGACATGCGCTGGCAACGGCGTTGGTACTGGCCGTTCCGCAAGACGCTGACGTCGCACGGCGAGCCGATCCCGACCTTCATTCCCGAAGCCAACGCGTTCACCGAGAAAGTTGCCAAGGCCACCGGCGGCGTGGGCTTGTCGTCGATGAGCGAGATTGCCTTCAATGTGCCGATGACCGCGCATTGCATGGGCGGCTGTGCCATGGCGGACAGTCCCGAGCGCGGCGTGATTGACGCGCAGAACCGGATCTTCAACTACCGTGGCCTGTATGTCGTGGATGGCTCCATGCTGTCGGCCAATCTCGGTGTTAACCCGAGCCTGACCATCACCGCCCTGGCTGAACGCGCCATGAGCTTCATTCCACACAAAAGCGCACGGCCTGGCGAGCCGCTCGGCGCGGCAGAAGTCCCGGGCGCCGATGGCCGCCCCCGCTGTGCGGCCTGAGCGCTGCAGAATGAACCTGGACGACAGCAGCGACACGGTGGCTGCGTCACCACAGTTTCAGCCGCCCGCTTTTTGATGCGCGACAGACGTGCGTAGGTAAGCTAAAATCCCGCGGCCAAGCGCTCGTAGCTCAGTTGGATAGAGTGTCGGTTTCCGAAGCCGAAGGTCGCAGGTTCGATTCCTGCCGGGCGCACCAGTTTTCCACTATTTCCTGGGCCTTCTTGTCCAATTCACGCCGCGTCGGGGCGCGGCTCAGCGGAACCTAAGATGTCTAAAGATCAAGCTGCAGTTGTTGAAGACCATGGTCATGACCGGATTTTCGTGGTCACCTTTCTCGCCGTGCTGGGGGTGCTGGTGGGGATCGCCGTTGTCATCGGCGTGATTGCCAATACGATCGACGCCGAAGGTGAAATGGACCCGGTTACGCTGCAGAAGACGGCGGAGCGGCTGGAGCCGGTTGGCGCGGTTTATACCGATGCCTCGCAAGTTCCGGCGGCCCCGGCGCCCAAGGCCTCTGCGGCGAATGCTGCGCGCAGTGCCGAGGACATCGTTCAGACGGTGTGTGGCGCCTGCCACAACAGCGGTCTGCTTAACGCGCCCAAGATCGGCGATGCTGCGGCCTGGGCCGAGCGCAAGAAAGCGGCCGGAGGCCTGGATGGGCTGGTCACTGCGGCGATCAATGGCATGGGCTCGATGCCGCCACGCGGTGGTGATGCATCACTGACCGACGAACAAGTGCGAGCCGCAGTTGAGGCGATGCTCAAATAAGCCGTAAAAACGGCAGGATTCAGGATGGGGGACAAGCTGGAAATGAAGCGGCAGGACCGTGATTTTTCTTGCTTTTCCGGTGTAAACTGCTTGATGATGACGTCGCGCGGCGTGCGCGGCTACCGATTCACTCGATAAATTGAAGGGATTACTTCGCATGAAAATCACATTCGCAGGTGGCTTGGGAGTCGCCGCTATGGCGCTGGCGTCCTCGATGGCGCACGCTGGAGAGGGTAAGAGCTTTGGCACCGTTTCGGGCAACATTGATTTTGCGTCCGAATACGTGTTCCGTGGCCTGCCGAGCAGTGGCAATGCTGCTGCCGTGTCGGGTGGACTGGACTGGAGCTACAACAGTGTGTACGCCGGCACCTGGATGTCCAACGTGGGTGACGACACCTCCGGTAACAAAGTTGACCTGTACGCGGGCATCACCGCTGGCGACTTCGACTTCGGTGCGATTGCTTACCTGTACCCGGCCTCCCCGACCATGCGTGAGGACAAAGTCCTTGAGCTCTATGCGGGTTACAACAAAGGCATGCTGTCCGGTTACGTGTACTACGGTGTGAACAGCGCCGGCCGTGCCGATGACGACTACATCTACCTGGATGCCAACTTGACTGCACCGGTCAGCGATGCCATCGATCTGAGCCTGCACATGGGCTACACGATCTTCCACGGCAAGACCTACGATTTCGGCAACCCGAACTACATGGACGACATGTTTGATGCCGGTGTCAAAATCAGCCACGCCAGTGGTTTGTGGGTTGGTGTGACCAGCATTTTCGAAAGCAACACGGTTCGTGGATACAAGCGTCCGCGCGTAAATATCGGCTATTCGATGACGTTTGACGACATTTACGACATCGTGCTTAATCTGTAACTGATTGAGCCAAATTGGTGCAAAGGCCCGCTTCGGCGGGCCTTTTGCGTTGTGGATCTTGCATTTGTGCGGCGCACACTTGCAGGATTATGCGTAAGTGTATAATTTTTCGGCTCTAACGAAATTCTGGCCTGGCTTTTGCTATAGCCAGGGCTGATTCTCGCACCAGCATCAAGTGGGTACATTTAATGTTCAAAGTTCTTAGCCTCGGAGCTGCGGCGGTCGCGTTGACCCTGTCAGCTGCGGCCACGGCAGATACCCTGGGCTCGGCCATGCAGCAGCAAAAGCGCATGGATTCGGCCGCCAAGGATTCTCAGAAGCGCATCGACAAGCTCGATGATGAAGCACAAAAACTGCTCGCGGAGTACCGCTACGTAACGCGTGAGACCACCAGTCTCAAGCGCTACAACGAGCAGATGGAGCGCCAGATTGGTTCACAGCTGAGCGAGATGGAATCTATCCGCACTCAGTTGGAGCAAATCAACGACGTCAGCCGCGAAGTCATCCCGATGATGCTGCGCATGATTGATACGCTCGATAAGTTCATTGAACTGGATATCCCCTTCCTGCAGGAAGAGCGCAGCATGCGTGTGGCATCCCTGCACGAGATCATGGATCGCGCCGACGTGTCGACGTCCGAAAAGTACCGTCGCATCGTCGAGGCCTATCAGATCGAAATGGAATACGCCCGCACCATCGAGGCCTATCAGGCTGAGCTGGATGCCGAGGGCCAGACCCGCACGGTAGATTTCCTGCGCATCGGCCGTATCGCGCTGATGTACCAGACCCTGGATGGCGAGGAAACCGGCTACTACAACACCGAAACCGGCCAGTGGGCCAAACTCGGTGGTGCGTATGAAGCACCGGTGCGTAACGGATTGCGTATTGCACGCAAACAGGCTGCGCCGAACATTCTGACTGTGCCGGTTGCGGCGCCGAAAGATCTGTGAGGCGGGTGGCGACAATGATGAACAAACGAATTTTGATCGCAGCCCTGCTGGGCGTTTTCGCAAGCCAGGCTCCGGCCCAGGGCGATCCCCTGATGGATCTGTTGCAGCAGACGCGCAATGCGCGTGCTGCAGAGCAGGCTGAGAATCAGCGCCGTGAGGCCGAGTTCCGCGCCAACCGTGACCAGCAGGCCAGTCTGTTGCGTCAGGCCAAAGCGGAAAAGGACGCCACCGAAAAGCGTTCGGAACAGTTGATCGCTGATTTCGAGAAGAACGAAAAGGACCTGTCCGAGCTGGAAACGGCGCTGAACCAGAAGATTGGTCAGCTGGGTGAAATGTTTGGCGTGGTTCGTCAGGTTGCTGGTGATCTGCGTGGCATCGTCGGCGGCTCTTATGTGTCGTCGCAGCCGGATACCGAAGGGCGCGAGGATTTCCTCGAGGAACTGGGTCGCAGTAAAGAACTGCCGTCGATCGAGAAGCTCGAGCGCCTGTGGTTCGAGCTGCAGCGTGAAATGACCGAAGGCGGTCGCGTGGTGGCCTACACCGCGCCGGTGATCAACCCGGACGGCACCGAAACCCCGCGTGACGTGGTCCGTGTGGGTACCTTTGCTGCGGTCAGCGATGGCAAATTCCTGATTTACCCGCCGGATACGGACAAGCTGACCGAGCTGAAGCGTCAGCCGCAGGGCCGTTACCTGAGCATGGCTTCGGACCTGGAAGGCGCCAGCGAAGGGCCGGTGCGCATGGCCATCGACCCGACCCGCGGCGCACTGCTGTCGGTCATCGTCCAGGCGCCGGGTATCGGCGAGCGCATCAATCAGGGTTCGTGGATCGGCTACATCATCATTGGCGTGGGCGCGATTGGTCTGCTGCTGGCAGTCTGGCGTGGTCTGGCGCTGATGAGCATCGGTGGCGCGATGAAGCGTCAGCGTGGCGACAAGGCGCGTGACGACAACCCGCTGGGTCGTGTGATGCTGGCCGGTGAGCAGGTGCGTAACGCGGATCTGGAAACCGTCGAATCCAAGCTGGACGAAGCCATCATCAAGGAAACGCCGGCGCTGGAGCGTTGGCTGCCGCTGCTCAAGATCATTGCCGCCGTGGCGCCGTTGCTGGGCCTGCTGGGTACCGTGACCGGCATGATCGTGACCTTCCAGGCCATCACCCTGTTCGGTACCGGTGATCCGAAGCTGATGGCCGGCGGTATTTCGCAGGCGCTGGTGACCACCGTGCTGGGTCTGGTTGTGGCGATTCCGATGGTCTTCCTGCACAGCGTGCTGGCCGCCCGGAGCAAAGCCCTGATCCAGATTCTGGAAGAAGAAAGTGCCGGTCTGGTCGCGGAACGCTCTGAGAGCGCCGGAGCGGCCTAATGGACTTCTTCACGGCCATTCGCGATTTTCTTGAAGCGGGCGGCGGTGTCCTGTGGGTGATCCTGTTTGCGGCGATTCTGATGTGGGGGTTGATCCTGGAGCGATTGACCTACTTCCGCACCGACTTTCCGCGCATGACCCGCGAGGTGATCGAGCAATGGCGCAAACGCCCTGAGTTCGATTCCTGGCAGTCGCGGCAGATTCGCCGCGCCAGGGTCTCGCAGGTCAGCCGGGAAGCCAATCGCAATATCGCCGCGATCAAGACCATCGTCGCTCTGTGCCCGTTGCTCGGTTTGCTGGGCACGGTCACCGGCATGATCCAGGTCTTTGATGTCATGGCCGCACTGGGCACAGGTAATGCCCGGGCCATGGCATCGGGCATCTTCAAGGCCACTATTCCGACCATGGCCGGCATGGTCGTGGCGTTGTCCGGAATCTATTTCGGGACCCATTTCCCGCACGTCGTTCGTCGTGAAACCGACTACCTGAACGACGAGCTGGGTGTGCATGAGAGTAATTAAGAGATGAGAAGGAAACATCACGGCACCGCTGAGGAAGCCGATATCGACATGACCCCGATGCTCGACATCGTGTTCATCATGTTGATCTTCTTCATCGTCACCACCAGTTTCGTCAAGGAAACCGGTATCGATGTCAGCCGGCCGCAGGCCAGCACCACCGAACGTCAGGAGCGCGGCAACATCCTGATCGCGATCAAGCCTAACGGTGATGTGTGGATCGCCAAGCGCAAAGTCGAATTGCGTGCGGTGCGGGCCAACGTTGAGCGCCTGCATGCGGAAAATCCCGAAGGCACGGTGGTGATCATCGCCGATAAGGAAGCACAGACAGGCACCTTGGTGGAGGTCATGGACCAGGTCCGTCTGGCGGGCGTGTACAACGTCTCCATTGCGGCCCAGAACCCCTGATCTGCGATGCGTCGTATTCTGATAGCCACGGTTGGTGCGGTTGCGATTGGCCTGACGTTGTTCTGGTTCATGCACGCCCTGATCACCGGTTCCGCCAAGGAAGTCAAAAAGACCGACGACCTGGGTGGAATCGAGTTCGTGCGCCTCAAGCGTGACGAGAGCCTGGAAACACGCTCTCGCGAGGTGCCCAAGAAGCCGCCACCGCCGAAAAAGCCGCCACCGCCGCCGAAAATGAAAACGGCCCAGGTGAACAAGCCCAATCCGCAGCCCCAGCAGATGAACATTCCGAATGTGAACCTGCCGGTCAACACCGGGTCCGGCCCGTTTCTGGGCAGCTACGCCAAGGCTTCGGATTTCACCGGTGACGGTGAGCTGATCCCGCTGGTCCGGATTGCGCCACAGTATCCGCGTAATGCGGCGCGTGACGGCATAGAAGGTTGGGTGAAGATGCGCTTCACTATCAATCCGGACGGCACGGTGAGCGATCCCGAAGTGGTCGAATCACAGCCGCGCCGCGTGTTCGACAGCGCCGCACGCCGGGCCATACTGCGCTGGAAATTCAAACCGCGGGTAGTGGACGGCAAACCGGTTGCCCATCAGGGCGTACAGACGATCGAGTTCAAGATGGGGGGTGAGTGATGCTGCGTAAATGTGCACGCTATCTCGTGCTTGCCATCGGCATGATGCTGGTCACCGGTGCGCATGCTCAGACCATGTCCGAGCTGACCTACAAACGCCTGTCCAAAATTCATGAACTGATTGGCGAGGAGCAGTACGCCGAGGGGCTGGAGCGTCTCGACAAGCTGGTTGCTTCGGTGCGGCGTAACGCCTACGAACATGCCATGGTGCTGCAAACTTACGGGTTTATCTGGGCCCAACGCGGTGATTACGGCAAGGCTGCCAGTTACTTCCAGCAGGCCATCGATCTGGGCGCGTTGCCGGATGCTCAGGTTGAGCAGATGAAGTACAGCCTGGGGCAGTTCCATGTCGCGGTCGAGGAATACCGCGAAGGTATCAAGGTGCTCAATGCCTATATCAAGAGCGCCACGACGCCGGTCCCTCCGGAAGCCTACGTGCTGCTGGCCACCGCTTATGCCCAGCTCGGCCAGTACCGCAATGCGTTGCCGCCGCTAAGCAAGGCCATCGCCGAATCCAAGGATCCCAAGGAACCGTGGTTCCAGCTCAAGCTGGCCATGCACTACGAGCTCAAGGACTATTCCAACAGCGCCAAGACCCTGCTGGAAATGGTCGCGCGCTTCCCGGTCAAAAACGACTACTGGAAGCAGCTCTCCGGCATGTTCCTGGAGTTGAGCAAGGAGCAGGACGCCCTGGCGATCCTGGCTTTGGCTGAACGCCAGGGCATGCTGGAGGAGAGCAAGGAACTGGTCAATCTGACCAATCTGTTCATGTTCCTGGACATTCCGTACAAGGCCGGACGGACCCTGCAGAAGGCCATGAAGGCCGGGCAGGTGCCGGCGACCGCCGACAACTACGAGTTGTTGGCCAACGCCTGGTTGAGCGCCAAGGAGTTTGATCTGGCGATCAACGCTCTGGAGCAAGCGGCGAAAACCACCGATGACGGGGAACTGGTTTTGCGTCTGGCCTATCTGTATGTCGAGAAGGAGGCCTGGAGCAAGGTCATCCCGACGCTGGAGAAGGCGCGCAAGCTGGGTGTCGACAAGCCGGGTGATACGGCGCTGCTGCAAGGGATCGCGGCCACCGAGCTGGGCGATCACGACGCGGCGATCAAAGCGTTCTCTGTGGCCATGAAGTACGAGGACACCAAACCGCAGGCCGCCGCCTGGTTGCAGCACGCGATGGGAGAGCGTGCCGCCGCCAACGAATCGTAGGCTGACGCCACCGTAATGGTGGCGTTTGTCCTTTGATGCTGGATTTCGCACTCGACACCTTCATCACGTTTTTCGTGGTGATCGATCCGATCGGGCTGGCGCCTGTTTTTGTCGGCCTGACCACGGGGGCGACGGCGCAGTTCCGGCGCCAGATGGCCGTGCGAGGAACGCTCATCGGGGCAGGCATCCTGATCGGTTTCGCGGCGGTGGGTGGTGTGCTGCTCGATGCCATGGGGATTGGTCTGCCGGCTTTGCGTATCGCGGGTGGCATTTTGCTGTTCCTGGTCGCCATCGACATGCTGTTCGCGCGTCAATCCGGTTTGCGTTCAACCACCGAGAGCGAAACCGAGGAAGCTCATTTCCGCCCGGACATTTCGGTGTTCCCGATCGGTATACCGCTGATCGCCGGGCCGGGGGCTATCACCACGGTGCTGCTGATGGTGAGCGGGGCCGACAGCGACTGGACGCGGATTGGTGTCGGCATGAGCATCATGCTGGTTGTGATCGGTATGGCGTTGATCGCCTTGCTGACCGCCAGCGCATTGACCCGTCTGTTGGGTGAGATTGGCTCGAATGTCATTTCGCGGGTGCTGGGCGTCATATTGTCCGCGCTGGCCGTGCAGTTCGTGATTACGGGGCTGGCCTCGCTGGGGCTGGCGGTGGGACATACATAGGAGACGCGCTATGCGCAAACATCTGCTGGCCGGGCTTGCCCTGCTGCTGAGTGCCGGTATCGGGCAGGCCCAGACGTCGCCGGTGACCAATGACCAGGCCAACGCGCGCTACAACAGTGTGCTCAACCAGCTGGGGCGTCAGGACCTGATCATGTCGCCACGGGTCAATCGCCTGATCGGCTGGCCTGGCCCCAGCGTGAGTGGCCTGAGCGATGCCGATCAGCTGGATATTCTGCTCAAAGGCTACTGGGACTGGGTCATGCAAACCCAGCCCGAGTGGGCCACGTTTCTGGGTTACCCGGGACAGAACAGCCGCTGGTCGGAGCTGACGCCACAGGCTCTTCAGGCGCTCAAGGCGCTGGAGCAGCGCAGCTTGCAACTGGCCGAACAGATCGATGCGGAAAGCCTGGACGAGCAACGCCGGCTCAATCTCGAGCTGTTCCTTTTTCAGCTGCGCGGCAGTGTCCGTGGACACGCCTTCCCGACCGACCTCATGCCGGTGGATGCCATGAATGGGGTGCAGGCCGGCATGTCCCAGGTGTTGGGCGCCATGCCGCTGCAGACGCCGGCCCAGCGACAGGACTACCTGCAACGGGTGCAGGCCATACCCACGCTGCTGGCACAAACCCGCAGCTTGATGGAGCAGGGTCTCAAGCGCGGCATCACCCCGCCGCGGGCGACCCTGCACAAGGTGGCGGCGCAGATTCGCGCGCTGAATCCGGCTGAAGCCAGCGACAGTCCGCTGATGCGGCCGTTGTTCCAGGCGTTGGGCGATGATGCGCGTCATGCCGCGCTGCGCGATCAGGCGCGCGCTGTGTATCTGAATGACGTGCGTCCCGCTGTGGCCGCTTTTGCCAGCTACTTTGAAGAGGAATATCTGCCCAACACGGTGACCGCCACCGGCCTTGAAGCCTTGCCTGATGGTGAAGCCTGGTACGCCTGGCGTGTCAGCCAGATGACCACGCTGGAGCTGTCGGCAGAGCAAATCCACCAGATCGGGCTGGATGAGGTTGCCCGCATCCGCGCCGCCATGCAGCAGGCCATGGCCGATGCCGGCTTCAAGGGCAAGGACATCACGGCCTTTGCGCGCCATCTGAGCCGGGACAAAGGCAACTTCTACACCCAGGCGGATGATCTGCTGCGTGATTACCGCGCCCTGGCCAAGCAGGCTGATGCGGCTTTGCCGCGTCTGTTCTCTCGTTATCCGTCTTTGCCCTACGCGGTCGAGCCGGTGCCGGCGTTCCTCGCCGCAGGACAGCCGGTGGCGTATTACCTGCCGGGTTCCAGCGAAGGCGGCCGCCCGGGGACGTTCTTCGTCAACACCAGCACGCTTAAGGATATGCCGCGCTACGAGATGCAGGCTTTACTGCTGCATGAAGCGGTGCCCGGGCACCATTTCCAGATTGCGCTGGCTCAGGAGCAGGGTGATCTTCCCGACTTCCGCCGCAATGCCTACTTCACCGCCTATATCGAAGGTTGGGGGCTGTATGCCGAAAGCTTGGGTGAAGAGATCGGTTTCTACACCACCCCGCAGGAACGTTTCGGCGCATTGACCTTCGAAATGTGGCGTGCGGTGCGTCTGGTGGTGGACACCGGTCTGCACGCCATGGGCTGGAGCCGCCAGCAGGCGATCGACTACTTCCAGGCGCAGACCGGCCATGGCCTGGATCGGGTCACAACCGAGGTTGATCGTTATCTGGTGATGCCCGGACAGGCGCTGGCCTACAAGATGGGCCAGCTCAAAATTACCGAACTGCGCCGTCGCGCCGAGTCCGCTCTGGGCGAGGCATTCGATGTGCGCGCATTTCACGACGCGGTGCTCGCCCAGGGGGCTTTGCCCCTGCCCGTGCTTGAGGCGCGTATCGAGGCGTGGATAAGCCAACAGCAGGACCAAGCTTCATGAGATCAGGTTTGATAGCCGCGTTGCTGACATGCATGTTTGCAACGCCCCTTGCGGCTCAGCAACTGGCCGCTGAGCAGATTTTGCACAAGGGTAATGGGGCGGAACCCCAGTCTCTGGATCCGCACAAGGCCGAGGGCGTGCCCTCATCCAACATCATGCGCGATCTGTACGAAGGCCTGACCTCGGAAGCGCCCAACGGGGATGTCATTCCGGGCGCTGCGAGTCGCTGGGAGATCAGTGCTGATGGCACCGAATACGTGTTCCATCTGCGCCCGCAGGCGCGCTGGTCCAACGGTGACCCGGTTGTGGCCGAAGATTTCGTGATCGGCCTGCGGCGCAGTGCTGATCCGGCCACCTTGTCGCACTACTCGCAGATTCTCTCATCGATCAAGAACGCCGAGGCGGTCACGGCCGGGCAGTTGCCGCCGGAAGAACTGGCAGTGGAAGCCCTGGACGACCACACGCTGAAAATCGTGCTCAAGGCACCAACGCCGTATTTCCTGGGTCTGCTCAATCACTCGTCGACCTATCCGATCAATCGCCGGGCCTACCAGGAGCACGGCGCACGCTTTGCCCGGGTCGGCAATCTGGTGGGCAACGGCGCCTACCGGCTCAAGGACTGGGTGGTGCAATCGCACATCGAGCTGGAGCGCAATCCGCTTTACTGGGACAACGCCAACACCACCATTGAGCGGGTCTACTATCACGCGACCGAAGATCAGTCTTCCGAGCTCAAGCGCTACCGCGCGGGTGAACTGGACTGGACGCATGAGGTGCCGCTCAACCAGGTCCGATGGATACGCGAGAATCTCAATGACGAGTTCTACGTATCCACCTATCTGGGCACGTATTACTACGGCTTCAATCTGACCCAGCCGCCGTTCAAGGCCAACCGTACTTTGCGTCGGGCCCTGTCCATGGCAATTGATCGCGAGATTCTGGTCAACAAGGTTACCCGCCTGGGCGAGCAACCGGCCTATTCCTGGGTGCCGCCGGGCATCAGCCATTACGCCGCGCAGGTGCCGGAGTGGGCCAGCTGGCCGCAGGACAAGAAGCTGGCCGAGGCCCGCCGCTTGTATGCCGAGGCCGGCTACAGCAAGGACAAGCCGCTGCACATCGAACTGCGCTACAACACCAGCGAAAACCACAAGAAAGTGGCCATTGCGGTGGCGGCCATGCTCAAGCAGTCGCTGGGCGTGCGCGTCAACCTGATCAATCAGGAGTGGAAGGTGTTTTTGGAAACGCGCAAGCAGAAACGCGTGACCGAGCTGTTCCGCGCCGGTTGGATTGGTGACTACAACGACGCCTACACCTTCTCCGAATTGCTGCATTCCAAGCACGGCATCAACGATCAGGGCTACAACAACCCCGAGTATGACGCCCTGCTGGAGCAGGCCTCGGTCGAGGGCGATTTCGACAAGCGCCGGGCTCTGCTGGAAAAGGCCGAGCGCCTGATGCTGGAAGATCAGCCCATCATGCCGATCTATTTCTACGTCAACAAACGCCTGGTCAAACCTTACGTGGCCGGATTCGAGCCCAACATCATGGACCACCACTACACCAAGAACATGCGCATCCTCGCGCATTGATCGGTCGACCACCATGCTTCAATACGCATTCAAACGTTTGCTCGGCGCGATTCCCACCTTACTGGTGCTGATCACGCTGGCTTTTTTCATGATCCGTATCGCGCCCGGCGGGCCGTTCGACACGGAAAAGTCCCTGCCGCCGGAGATCGAGGCCAACCTCAACGCGGCCTACCATCTGGACGAACCGCTGATCCAGCAGTATGGGCGCTATCTGCTGCAAATTTTGCAGGGGGATTTCGGGCCGTCCTTTCAGTACAAGGACTTCACCGTCAACGAGTTGATCGCCTCGGGTTTTCCGGTCAGCCTGACCATCGGTGGATTGTCCATGCTGCTGGCGGTGCTGTTAGGCAGCGCCTTCGGCATCATCGCCGCGCTGCGTCAGAATCGCCCCACCGACTATGCGGTGATGACGGTGGCGATGACCGGCATCTCGATTCCGAATTTCGTGATTGCACCGCTGCTCATCCTGCTGTTTGCCGTGACCCTGGGCTGGCTGCCTGCTGGCGGCTGGGACGGTGACGGACTGGGCAAGGTGGTGATGCCGGTGATTGCACTGGCGCTGCCGCAGATTGCCTATATCTCGCGTCTCATGCGCGGCAGCATGATTGAGGTCCTGCGCAGCAACTTCATCCGTACCGCGCGGGCCAAGGGCCTGTCGGAAACCCGCATCATCCTGCGCCATGCCCTGCGTCCGGCCTTCCTGCCGGTGCTGTCCTACCTGGGGCCGGCCAGCGCCGCGGTGATCACCGGTTCAGTGGTGATCGAGAAGATTTTCGGCATTCCCGGTCTGGGGCGTTACTTCGTTCAGGGCGCACTGAACCGTGATTACACCCTGGTCATGGGGGTGGTGGTGTTCTACGGCATGCTCATCATCGTATTCAATTTCATCGTCGACCTGCTCTACGGCGCGCTCGACCCGAAGGTGCGTTATGACTGAAGCAAGCTCAACCCTTATGGCCAGCGCTGAGCTGGCCGAGGACGTGCGCGGGCGCAGCCTGTGGTTCGATGCCTGGCGCCGTCTGCGCCGTAACAAGGCCGCCCTGACCGCCGGCGTGCTGCTGCTGGTCATGACCTTGCTGGTGCTTATCGGACCGGCGCTGTCGCCGTACACCTTCGATTTCACCGACTGGGATCATGTGTCGGAGCCGCCCAGCCTGGAAACCCAGCATTATTTCGGCACCGATGCTGTTGGTCGCGATCTGTTCGTGCGCACCCTGCACGGCGGGCGCATCTCGTTGCTGATCGGGGTTGTGGCCACGCTGGTCAGCCTGATCATCGGCATTGCTTACGGGGCCACGGCCGGCTATCTCGGAGGGCGTATCGACAATCTGATGATGCGTATTGTCGACATCCTCTACGCCATGCCGTTCATGTTCTTCGTGATCCTGCTGATGGTCTTTTTCGGGCGCAACATCCTGCTCATATTTGTCGCCATCGGGGCGATCAACTGGCTGGATATGGCGCGCATTGTGCGCGGGCAGACGATCTCGCTGAAGCAGCGTGAATTTGTCGAGGCGGCGGTGGCCTGCGGGGTGTCCACGCCGCGCATCATCTTCCGCCACATCGTGCCCAATCTGCTCGGTGTGGTGATCGTCTACGTGACCCTGACCATTCCCCAGGTCATCCTGGTGGAATCGTTCTTGAGCTTCCTCGGGCTCGGGGTGCAGGAGCCGTTCACCAGCTGGGGCGCACTGGTCAATGAAGGCGCTCAGGAAATGGAGTCTGCCCTCTGGATGCTGGTGTTTCCGGCCAGCTTCCTGGCCCTGACGCTGTTCTGTTTCAACTTCATCGGAGATGGTCTGCGCGATGCGCTGGACCCCAAGGATCGATGAGCAACAATATTCTCGAAGTGCATAACCTGTCGGTGCGTTTTCAGACCGACGATGGTGAGGTTGAGGCCGTCAATGGCGTCAATTTCAGTCTCGCCCCGGGCGAAACTCTGGGCATCGTCGGCGAGTCCGGCTCCGGAAAAAGCCAGACCGTACTGTCGGTGATGGGGCTGCTGGCCGCCAACGGCAAGGCCGGTGGCAAGGTGGTCTTTCAGGGCGCCGATCTGCTCGGTATGCCGGCACGCGAACTCAATCGAGTTCGTGGTTCGTCCATCGGCATGATCTTTCAGGATCCGATGACCTCGCTCAACCCGTACATGCGGATCAGCGAGCAATTGACCGAATCGCTGATTCTGCACCGTGGCATGTCCAAGAAGGATGCCCTGGCCCGGGCCATCGAAGTGCTCGATGCGGTGCATATTCCCGATGCCAGGAACCGTGTGCACTATTACCCGCACGAGTTTTCCGGCGGTATGCGTCAGCGCGTGATGATTGCCATGGCCCTGCTGTGCAAGCCCGAGCTGATCATCGCCGACGAGCCGACCACCGCGCTGGATGTCACCGTTCAGGCTCAGATTCTCAATCTGCTGGGCGAGCTGCGTGACGATTTCGGTGTGGCCATCATTTTGATCACCCACGATCTGGGTGTGGTGGCGGGGCTGTGTGACCACGTCATGGTCATGTACGGCGGACAGGTGATGGAATACGGTGCTCTGGAATCGATTTTCGCCAATCCCACCCATCCGTATACGCGCGGACTGCTACGTTCGGTGCCTCGGCTGGATGATGCCGGCGCCTCGGCCTTGCAGACCATTCCTGGCAATCCGCCAGATCTGATGCACCTGCCGCCGGGTTGCCCGTTCGGCCCGCGCTGCGGTGATCAGCGTGAGCTGTGCAGCCACAACCGCCCGGTACTTGCGTTTGCCCATGACGGCCATGCGCGCGCCTGCCACGTGCCGCTGGAGGAATTGCGATGAATCAGCCCCTGCTGCGTCTTGAGGACGTACATGTGCATTTTCCGATCGCCCAGGGCTTGCTCAAGCCGCCGCGTCATCTGCGCGCGGTGAACGGGGTCAGCCTGGCGGTCGAGCCGGGAACCACCCTCGGCATCGTGGGTGAATCCGGCTGTGGCAAATCGACCCTGGCGCGTGCCATCCTGGGTATCCATCCGCCGACCCACGGCAAAATCTGGCTGGGCGATCAGGAGCTGACCAGTATGGCACCCAAGCCATTGCGGGCCATGCGTAAACGCATGCAGATCGTGTTTCAGGACCCGCTGGCATCGTTGAATCCGCGCATGACCATCGGCGAGGCCATTATGGAGCCGCTGCGCGTGTTCTTCCCCGAGATGTCGGCCCTGCAGCGCAAGCGCAAGGCTCAGACCATGATGGAACGGGTGGGTTTGCTGCCCAACCAGATCAACCGCTACCCGCACGAGTTTTCCGGTGGCCAGTGCCAGCGCGTCGGTATCGCTCGTGCCCTGGTCGTGGAGCCTGAACTGCTGCTGTGTGACGAACCGGTCAGTGCGCTGGATGTGTCGATCCAGGCCCAGATCGTCAATCTGCTGATGGAGCTCAAGCAGGACATGGGGCTGACCATGCTGTTCATTGCCCATGATCTGTCGGTGGTGCGCCACATCAGCGACCGGGTCATGGTCATGTACCTGGGCAAGGTCGCTGAACAAGCCGAGCGTGATGCGCTCTATCAGGCGCCTGCCCATCCCTATACCCAGGCCCTGATCCAGTCCGTGCCGGTGCCCGACCCGGTGATCGAGCGTGGCAAGAGTCGAGCGCCGCTCAGTGGCGACCTGCCGTCACCGCTGAATCCGCCATCGGGCTGCACCTTCCGCACCCGTTGTCCCAAGGCCCAGTCGGCTTGCGCCACGGATGTACCGGAACTGCGTGAGCACCATGGCGGACAGGGCGCGGTGGCTTGTCACTTCGCGTAGAATCGCGACCTGGAAATCTTGAACAACGGAGTATTGTCATGAACAAACAGATTGTGGCGTTTGCCCTGCTTGCCGGCGTGTCGGGCGTTAGCGCCGCCGCCAGCGAAGTCAATCTGGGCATGTCCTCGGAATATGTGTTCCGTGGTGTGCCGCAATCCGACGGGGCCCAGGTCTGGGCGTCGTTTGATTATTCCTTCAGCCAGCTGGGCATTTACACCGGCTTGTGGGTGTCCAACGCTGGTCTGGCCGGCAATGAGGAAGTCGACGCTTACGTCGGTTATGCCCTGCCGCTGGGCAAGGATCTGTCGCTGGACTTCGGCGCCATTGGCTATTTCGACCCCAGTGCGGCCGAAGGCGACACCGCCAACAACAACAGCGAGCTCTATCTCGGTGTGAACTGGCAGGCGCTCAATGCTTACGCCTACTACAACTTTGGCGGCACAGCGGTGGATGATGACGAGTCGGCCTATGCGGAAGTCAATTTCGCTCTGCCGGTGCTGGCGGATGCATCGCTCAAACTGCATGTCGGCTATTTCGAGGGCCTGGGTGATTTCTACAATGCCTTGGCCGACGACAACTACGTCGATTACGGTGTGAGCTTCATCAAGGACTACGGTGATGCCGGGCAGATTGCCCTGGCCGTGACCGCGACCACGATTGATGCAGACCATGGCTTGAATGGCGTGTTTGCAGAAAGCGAACGCCCGCAATTCACGGTTGGCTGGTCGCGCAGTTTCGGAGGTTTCCTGTAAGCCAAGGCTTCGGGACATGCCAGAAACGCCGGCCTCGTGCCGGCGTTTTTGTATCAGCGGTCACGCCGCTGTGATCTGACGATATTGCAGCGCCTCTGCCACATGCGCGCTGCTGATGTCATCGTGGCCACCCAGGTCGGCGATGCTGCGCGCCACCTTGAGCACGCGATGCAGCCCCCGGCCACTCAACTGCAAGCGTTCAGCGGCCTGGCTCAGCAAGGCTTGAGTGGTGTTGTCCAGCCGGCAGTCCTCGGCCAGTTCCGTAGCGCTGAGCTGGCTGTTGCATTTGCCCCTCCGCGCATACTGGCGCTGCCGCGCAGCCTCGACGCGCTGGCGGATTACGGCACTGGTTTCGGCGCCCTGATGGTCGGGTTTGAGCATGTCGGCGCCCGGCAGTCTGGGCACGCTGAGCTGCAGGTCCATGCGATCCAGCAACGGCCCGGAGATACGCTGACGGTAGCGCTGCACCTGCTCCGCGCTGCAATGGCAGCGTGCGCTGCTGTCCCCGAGGTAGCCACAGGGACAAGGGTTCATCGCGGCAATCAGCTGGAATCGTGCCGGGTAGGTCACACGCTGGCGTGCCCGCGACAGATGAATCTGGCCGGTTTCCAGCGGTTCACGTAGCACTTCCAGCACATGCCGGTTGAACTCCGGTAACTCATCCAGGAACAGGGTGCCGTGATGGGCCAGCGAAATCTCGCCGGGTTTGGGGTGGCTGCCGCCACCGACCAGCGCCGCGGCCGAACAGCTGTGGTGCGGGCTGCGAAAGGGCACGCGTCGCCACTGTGCCGGGTCGAATCCTGCGCTCAGCGTGGACTGCACGCTGGCCAGTTCGATGGCCTGTTGTTCGGTCAGGGCCGGGCAGATGCCGGGAAAGCGCTGGGCCAGCATGCTTTTGCCACTGCCAGGCGGACCCAGCATGAGCACGTTGTGATGTCCGCTGGCGGCGATCTCCAGCGCCCGCTTGGCGCGTGGTTGCCCGCGAACCTCGGCAAAATCGGCTGTCGCAGATGATGGCTCTGCACTGTTGTGGTGGCTTGTGTGGGCCGGCTGCCAGTTTGTTTCGCCGCTGAGGGCCTGACAGACCTGCAGTAGATGTTCAGCCTGCCAGGCTGCGGGGTGTCTGGTCAGTGCCGCTTCCGCCGCGCTGTCCTGGGGCACCACGATGGCCCGCCCGGCCTGCCGGGCGGCCAGCGTTGCCGAGAGCACGCCACAGACCGGCCTCAGTGCGCCGGACAGGGAGAGCTCGCCGATAAACTCGTACGGCGTAAGCTCGGCTTGCAGCTGACCGGAGGCCTGCAGAATTCCCAGGGCGATGGCCAGATCGAAGCGGGCGCCATCCTTGGGCAGGTCGGCGGGCGCAAGGTTTACTGTGATCCGGCGTGGTGGCAGCTTGAAGCCGCTGGTCTGGATGGCCGCGCGGACACGATCTTTGGCTTCGCGCACGCCGGAGTTGGGCAGGCCGACAATGGTGAGGCCGGGCAATCCGCCAGCAACATGGACCTCAACACGCACGACTGGTGCCTGAATTCCGACTTCGGCCCGCGAATGAACAATGGAAAGACTCATACCCAGAGATACGAGGAAATGGCCAGGTTCAGGTCAACGCTCGACAAAATGCATCGCAAGTTGCTGTTTGTATTTATGAAAGTCGCGGCAATTTCACGCGCCTGAATATCAGATGCGTTATTCTTGGCGATAACGGCAGCGATAACGCTGCTTGGGAGATTCAGGAATCAGGGGATGGGGATGAAAACCGCGCTTAAAGCCGCCCTGCTGGGCGCTATTGCATGCAGCATTTCGACGCAGGCCATCGCGGCGGACTCGTTTCGCGACAAGTACTTTACCGTGGCGGGCTATTTCTACGATCCGGATGATGAGCGTGGAACGGATCGTGAAGGCGGTGGCGCCGACGTGGCATTCGGTTTTCAACTCAGCGGCCCGTTTTTCGCCGAGTTGCGCGCCTTCGGTGTGGTTTTTGAAAACGGTGTAGGTGGCGGAGCCGACAACTACAACGGTGGCTTCGGTGCCGATCTGCAGTATCTGATTGGCAAACGCGGTCAGTTCTCTGCGTTCGGTCTTGTCGGTGCAGCCTTCGCCTACAACGACGCCAATGCAGCCTATCCGGATGAGGGCGTATTCCAGGCCAACGCCGGCATCGGCATCTTGAGCCGTGCATTGACGGCCTCGGATATCCGTCTGCGCATAGAAGCGCGCGGTATCTACGAAGACTATCTTGGTGGGGTTGAGGACTACCGCATCGGTGCCGGTATCGAGATTCCGCTTGATCCTGCCGAAATCGTGGTGCGTGAAGTCGGCGCTCCGGTGGTGCAGCAGGCACCGGTTGAAAAACCGGATGACTACCCACCGCGCCCGGTCGACACAGACCATGATGGCGTGCTCGATAACTTCGACGTCTGCCCAGGAACGCTGCCTGGAACGCGGGTTGATCGCTCAGGCTGCGCGCTCCCCGAGCAGAACGTGACCCTGCAAGGTGTTCATTTCGAACTTGATTCGGCGCGCCTTACGCCCGGGTCTTTGGCGATTCTGGATCAGGCGGCTGCCGCACTTAAAGGTCAGCCTGATATCAAGGTCCGCATTGCCGGACACACCGACAGCCTGGGTTCAGCACTCTATAACGAGAAGCTGTCGATGGCGCGGGCCAAATCGGTACGCGAATACCTGCAGTCGCATCAGGGTATCGACCCGCGTCGCCTGAGCGTGATCGGTTATGGCGAGGCTCAGCCGGTTGGGAGCAACGAAACCGAAGCCGGCCGGGCCAAGAACCGTCGGGTGGAATTTGAATTGCAAGGTCACGGAGCCAGCCCAAAATAAGGGCCGGCTGGAGCTTAGCCTGTGTCTGAAGAGGCGCTAGCCGGGCGATTTATCGCGATTCCTGAAACCCGCCAGGTCGATGTTCTGGCCGGCTTGCTTGAGCGGCGCGGTGCTCAGGTTTTGCGTTGTCCTTTGGTTGGTATCCACGACACCCTGAATACCGAGCAGGTGCATTGCTGGCTTGATACCTGCATCCGCGACCCGTTTGATGATCTGATCCTGCTGACCGGTGAGGGGCTGCGACGCCTGCTTGGTTTTGCCGAGCGCTACGGCTGGCGAGAGCCTTTCATCGAGGCGCTGAGCCAGATGCGCACCATCGTGCGCGGGCCGAAGCCGGCCAAGGCGCTCCGCGAACTGGGGCTGAGTCCGGGGCTGACCGCCGAGACACCGACCACTGATGGGGTGATCGCAACCCTGCGCGAACACGCCCTCTATGACCGTCGTATTGGCGTGCAGCTTTATGGCCAGCAGCCCAATCCTGCCTTGCAGCACTTTCTGGATCAGTCCGGCGCGCATGACTTTTTCGTGGCGCCGTATCGCTATGCCGACGAAGCGGAGGATGGTCAGGTCAGAGCACTGATTGAGCAACTGGTGAATGGCACGCTGGATGCGATCTGCTTCACCAGCACACCTCAGGTGACTCGCCTGTTTGCCGTTGCGCGTCAGATGACGCAGCTCGAGGCCCTGCACCAGGCGCTGGCGCGTTGCGTGGTCGCCGCTGTCGGCCCGGTGGTGGCGGATGAACTCAAGGCCCGTGACGTGAGCGTGCATATCATGCCGGCGCAAAGCTGGTTCATGAAGCCTCTTGTTCAGGGCCTGGTGGACTACTGGTCCTGAAGGCCCAGCCAGGGTGCAACGGCTGCACGCAGATCAACCACCTCGCCCAGTTTGACCAGGGTCCAGTAATGACCGTTGATCATGCGGTCGACAAAAACCGTTTGTGACGGCGGTTGCAATTGGCGGGTCAGTTTGAGGACTTCCGGGGACTTGGCCATGACCGCCTTGTGGATGCGCGACTGGCCGAAGTCAAAGCCGTTCTGGGCCAGCAGCGGCTTGAGCACGATGGGTCGCCAGTCGGCGTAGAAGGTGTCCGGTAACGGCGCTGAACCCGGGACCCGGGCGCCCAGCTCCAGCAGCGCCTGGTCAACCGCTTGCCAGTCGCAGGCCAGCGCGGCGACGATGAGCTCGCGATAGGCCCTGATCGTGCCCTCGGGCAAGTGCTTCACACAGCCGAAGTCGTAGATGATCAGGCGACCTTGCGGATCGACGGCGAAATTACCCGGATTGGGATCGGCGTGGACGGCGTGGTACTCGAACAGCGAGCGCGCCATCATGTCGACCAGCGTGCGCCCCAGCGCCGCGCGTTGCTCCGGCGGTGCCTGTTCCAGTGCGTAACCCGGAAGATACTCCATGGTCAGCACGGCGCGACTGCTGTGGCTGTCGATCACGGCTGGCAGGCGCACGCGTGGTTCGTCTGCGAACCAATGCTGAAAGGCGCGCAGGCTCTCAGCCTCGCGGCAGTAGTCGAGTTCCTCGTGCAGGCGGTCGCGAATCTCGCCAAACATCGCATCCAGTACCTGTTTATCGACCTGCACCAGGCGTCCCATCCGCAGGGCGCGTTTGAGCTGGCGCAAATCTGAATCGCACGAGTCTGCAATGCCGGGGTACTGAACCTTGACCACCACCTCGCGACCATCCAGCAGGCGTGCGCGGTGAACTTGTCCGATGGAGGCCGCTGCATAGGGCTTTTCGTCCAGATGCGCGAACAAGCGCGCCACGGGCGCATCCAGCTCCAGCTCGATTTGCTCGCGGATGAGGGCGAAATCCATCGGTGGCGCCTGTTGTTGCAGGCGTGACAAGGCGCTGGCGATGTCGTCGGGCAGCAGGTCGGACACCTGCGATGCAAACTGCCCAAGTTTCATGACCGCGCCTTTGAGCTCCCCCAGGGTGTCGGCCAGATGATCGCCAGCCTGCTGGTTGAGGCGCGCGCGGGCCGCTTTGCGTTGTTCTTCATTGCGCACGGCCGATGCCAGCTTGTTGCCGGCGTAGCGGCTGGCCAGCGAGGCCGTCATGCCGGCCAGCTTGAGCATGCGGCGACCGCCTTGCAGCGGCCGGGTCGGTTTATCCGTCATCGTGATCCGTGCGTGGGCCGAGGTGGCTGTTCCCACGCGCTTCGGCCAGGCGCACCTGGCGTATGCGCTCGCGGGCGCGAGCACGGTTGACTTCGCTCTGGGTCGGGTAGCAGTGCGGGCAACTGACACCTTCTTCGTAGTGCGGATGCTGGCGGTCTGGTTCGGAAACCGGATGGCGGCAGGCCCGGCACAGGCGATGCTGGCCCTGATTCAGCGATTTGTCGACCGCAACACGCTCATCGAACACAAAGCACTCGCCTTGCCACCGGTTGTCTTCGGGCGCGACATCTTCCAGGTATTGCAAAATCCCGCCCTTGAGGTGGTAGACCTCGGAAAAGCCCTGCTTCAACAGATAGTGGCTGGCCTTTTCGCAGCGGATGCCGCC
Source organism: Oceanococcus sp. (assembly GCA_030147945.1). Taxonomy (GTDB): domain Bacteria; phylum Pseudomonadota; class Gammaproteobacteria; order Nevskiales; family Oceanococcaceae; genus Oceanococcus. The sequence goes on from JASBUL010000111.1 coordinate 60,634, forward strand.
GGTGCAGTACATGGCGATCTTGCGTTGCCGATTGGGGTCGAGCTCACGCTGGACATAGTCGGGGAATTCGCGAAAGTGCTGGGTGTCGGGGGAGATCGCATTGTCGAAACGTCCGATCGCCACCTCATAGTCGTTGCGGGTGTCGATGACCAGGGTGTCGGGATCGTCCAGCAGCGCGTTCCAGGTTTGTGCGTCGACGTAGGTGCCGGTGCGACTGGCCGGGTCGGTGTCGGCGACACCCATGGTCACGATTTCTCGCTTAAGGCGCACCTTCAGGCGCAGGAAGGGTTGCTCCTCATGCCTGGACTCCTTGTACTCGAGTCCATCAAAGCGACTGTCGGCGGCAAGGAAATCGCGCAGTGCGGCAATCGCGGCGGGTGCACCGGCAACGGTGCCGTTGATGCCTTCGCTGGCGATCAGCAGCGTGCCACGGATGTGCTGATCCAGACACAGCGCTTCCAGCGTGTCGCGCAAGGCCGCAGCATCGGGCAGGGCCACAAATTTGTAGAGGGCGGCGATAACAACAGCGGGCATGAACAGGTCACAGCGATGCGAAGCGTCCATTGTAACGACCACGCCCGCGCTACACTGCGCCCATGAGTCGTGACATCGCCCAGCTACTGAGTCGCCAGCGCCTGTTTCAGGACATGGGCACGCGTATGCTCGGCAAGCTTGCCGCGACGGCCGAGCTGGTTGATTTGCGCAGCGGCGCGGTGCTGTTCGATGTGGGAAGCCCGCCCGATGCGCTGTACGTGGTGGTGACTGGGCGCCTGCGCTGCGATCTGGGTGGTGGGCGCTATTCCGAGCTGGGCGCGGCTGAATCGGTGGGTGAGCTTGGTGTGCTGGCCGACGAGCCCCAGCTGTATCGGGTGGTGGCCTTGCGTGACAGCCAGCTTGTGCGGATCGAGCGTGATGCGTTGTTACGCACCCTGATGCGCCATCCGCAATCCTTGCTGCGTCTGGGGCGGGTCGAGTTCCAGCGTTTGCGTCGCCATGGCACCGCTGAGTCGGAACGCCAGCGTGGCCGTATATCCAGCCTGGCAATTCTGGAAACGCGCCCGGGGCGTGGTGCGGGCGAGGCGGTTCGTCGCATGACCGAAGCCCTGGGGCGTTACGGCAGCGTGCGGGTGATTGACGAAAGCTCCGTGGATGCGGCGCTGGGCTTGGGTATCGCTGCGATGCCCTACGCACAGAATCAGGACAATCGTGCGCTGGTGCACTGGCTGAACGAGGTCGAAACCGAAGATGACTTCCTGATCTATACCTCGGCCCAGAACGCACCGGCATGGTGGCGTCGCTGTCTGCGTCAGGCCGATCACGTCCTGCTGGCAGCCGATGTCGAAGATACGTCGGATGGTGTGGCACTGCTTGAGGAAGTGCGCTCCCAGCGTCTTCAGGTCCCGGTGAGCATGCTGCTGCGGCGCGGTCCGCGAGCGCTGCGGGGTGATCCCATGGCCTGGCAGGCCTGCGGCGAAGTCGATGATCAGTTCTTCTGGCGTAGCGGTGAAGATCAGGACATCGTGCGCATTGCGCGACAGCTGACCCAGCAGGCCAACGGACTGGTGCTGGGCGGAGGCGGGGCGCGAGGATTTGCCCATATCGGTTTGATCCGGGCCCTCGACGAGCTCGGTATTCCGGTTGATCTGTATGGTGGATCCAGCATGGGCGCATTGATTGCGGCGCTGCGCGCCAGTGGCCTGAGCGCGGTGGAAATCGTGCGCGAAATGCGCGCCAGCTTCGTCGAACACAATTTTCTCAACGATTACATGCTGCCGCGCGTGGCGCTGATCCGTGGCCAGCGTTTCTTGCGGCGCATGCATGAGGTGTTTGGCGACCAACGCATTGAAGATCTGCCGGTGCCGTATTTTTGCGTCAGCACCAATTTGACCAAAGGAACTTGCGAGGTCCATCGCAGCGGTTCGCTGGCAACCTGGGTGTCGACCAGCATGGCGGTACCGGGTGTGGCGCCGCCGGTGGCCTGGCGTGGCGATTTTCTGGCCGATGGCGCGGTCATCAATTCCTTGCCCACCGATGTCATGCGTGAGATGGGGCGTGGGCCGGTGATTGGTTCCAGCGTCAGCACGGAGGGCATGATTGCGGCCCCCGGGATTGAGGGGCCAGACCCTGCCGCTTTGCTCAACTGGACTTCTGAGGCCGAAAAACCCAGCCTGTTCGATATCCTGTTCCGCACGGCGACGTTGACCAGTGAGAGTGGCAATGCGCGGCGTGCCGAATTGGCCGATGTCTATTTCCGCATGCCGGTGTCACACGTTGGCATGTTTCAGTGGGATGCGATTGATCAGGTTGTACGTGCCGGTTACGAACACGCCATGCAAACGCTGCCGCAGTGGCGTGATCAACTGGGCGGCTGACGTACATCGACGGCCGGGAACTGATGGCCCGATACGGCGACTAAGTAAGCCCAAATAAGGATAGTGGTGCCATGTTTCGACGATTCGTTGCGCTCTGTGCATTGGTTTTTGCGGGCACGCTGGTGCATGCCTCCGATGCCGCACCAGCATGGCAACTCGACCAGCTCAACAGCGACGAACCCATGCGTCTGCATGACCTGCGAGGCGAGGTGGTGTTGCTCGACTTCTGGGCCTCATGGTGCGTGCCGTGTCGCGCATCGATGGCCGCCTTGCTCGATCTTAAGCGTGAATTCGCGGAGCAGCCGGTGCGTATTGTGCCGATCTCGGTGGATGCCGATGCGCAGGATGCGCGCGATTGTCTGGCCAAGTACGGTCCGGGGCTGATCAGCCTGCACGACCCCGACGGTGAGGTGGCCGATGCCTATGATCTGCTGGGCATGCCCAGCTCATTCGTGATCGGCCGCGATGGCCAGCTGTTGCTGCGCCATGAAGGCTATCGCGCCGGCGACGAGGAGGCCTGGCGCGAAGCCATACAACAGGCCCTGCAGGGCGACTAGCCCATCACGAACACATTGAGTTTGTTGCCGTCCGGATCGCGGAAGTAGCCGGCATAGAAATTGTCGCCACGTGGGCCCGGCTGGCCTTCATCGCTTGCACCCAATTCAATCGCTTTGGCGTGCAGAGCATCGACCTGGACTTTGTCCTTCGCCCCGAACGCGATCATGCTGCCGTTGCCGACACTGGCGGCCTCACCATTGAACGGTTTGCAGATGCAGAAGGCGGGTTGCCCCGGCTGCGCCGCCCAGCAGATAAAGCTGTCACCGAAATCCATGAAGCGTTTGGCCCCGATGGCCTCGAACAGTGCGTCATAAAACGCCGCTGCGCGGGCCATGTCATTGGTGCCCAGGGTGGTGTAGCCGATCATTGTGATGTCTCCAATCGCATATCAACGGTCAGGGCGGAGGTTGGTCAGACCCGCTGCGCTAGGTTCAGGCGCTCGCCATGTCCTCGATCTTCATTTTCCAGATCTTGGGGCCTGTCTGGTGCACGGACTCACCCTGGGTATCGACCGCGACCGTCACCGGCATGTCGCTGACTTCAAACTCGTAGATGGCTTCCATGCCGAGTTCTTCGAAGGCCACGACCCGGGATGCGGTGATCGCCTTGGACACCAGATAGGCCGAGCCGCCCACCGCCATCAGGTAGACCGCCTGATGTTTCTTGATCGCTTCAATCGCGGCCGGCCCGCGCTCGGCCTTGCCGACCATGCCGATCAGGCCGGTCTGTTCGAGCACGTAGTCGGTGAACTTGTCCATACGCGTGGCCGTGGTCGGCCCTGCTGGGCCCACCACCTCTTCGCGCACCGGATCAACCGGCCCCACGTAGTAGATGAACTTGCCCGCCAGATCCACCGGCAGTTTCTCGCCGGATTTGAGGATTTCGGTCATTTTCTTGTGTGCGGCATCGCGACCGGTGTACATCTTGCCCGACAGCAGCAGGGTTTCGCCCGGCTTCCAGGTTTTGATGTCGTCGCGGGTCACGGTGTCGAGATTGACCTTGCGCGCCGAGTCGCCGGCCGACCAGGTGATCTTGGGCCAGTCGTCGAGCGACGGTGGGGTTTGCAGGGCCGGGCCTGAACCATCCAGCACGAAGTGCGCATGGCGGGTCGCCGCGCAGTTGGGAATCATCGCCACCGGCAGATTGGCCGCGTGGGTGGGGTAGTCCTTGATCTTGATGTCGAGCACGGTGGTGAGACCGCCCAGGCCCTGGGCACCAATGCCCAGCGCGTTGACCGCATCCATGATTTCCAGACGCAGCTCTTCGGCCCGGTTGGACGGCCCGCGCTCACGCAAATCCTGGATGTCGATCGGATCCATCAGCGCTTCCTTGGCCATGACCATGGCTTTTTCTGCGGTGCCGCCAATGCCGATGCCGAGCATGCCCGGTGGACACCAGCCCGCGCCCATGGTCGGTACGGTTTTGACCACCCAGTCGACGATCGAGTCCGAGGGATTGAGCATGACAAACTTGGTTTTGGCTTCGGAGCCGCCGCCTTTGGCCGCAACCTGCACATCCACCGTGTCGCCTTCGACCACTTCCATGTGGATCACCGCCGGGGTGTTGTCGCGGGTGTTCTGGCGCTTGCCGGCCGGGTCGGCCAGGATCGAAGCGCGCAGCACATTGTCCGGGTGGGTATAGGCGCGGCGTACGCCTTCGTTGACCATGTCGGCGACCGACATTTGCGCATCCCACTGCACGTTCATGCCGATCTTGAGAAACACGGTGACGATGCCGGTGTCCTGGCAGATCGGGCGCTTGCCTTCGGCGCACATGCGCGAGTTGATCAGAATCTGCGCCATCGCATCCTTGGCTGCCGGATTTTCCTCCTTGAGGTAGGCCTCGTGCACACCCTGGATGAAATCCACCGGGTGGTAGTAGGAAATGAACTGCAGGGCGTCAGCGACGCTGTCGATGAAATCGGATTGACGGATCAGGCTCATGACTCACTCGGTCAACGAATAGCCGCCCATTGTAGCGCGCCCGTCCGGCTGAATCAGGGCTTCAGCGCTTCCACAACGCGTGCGCTGGGGGCGGCAATGGGCGCTTCAGCCATCCAGCGTGGCGGGCAGGCCAGGGCGGATTCGGCCCATTGCTGGGTCGCCTGGGCGATGGCGTCGCGACTTTCGCCGCAATCCAGTGGCGGCCCGAAATGCACCTCCACATGCAGGGTCTCTTCGGCCAGAAGATTCCACAAATTGCCCACCAGGGTCTGCTCGTCCACGTAGGGCGCACAGGCTTCGCGGTAACGCAGCGCAAAAGGCAGAATGGGTGTGCCGGTGGCGATCGCGCCGGCGAACAGGCGTGGCTGAAAACGCCGCACACCGGGGCCGCGGGTGGTGGTGCCTTCGGGGAACACCACGACGCAGCGTCCTCCGGCCAGCATGGTGGTGATGTCCTGGTTGAGGGCTTTGGTGCCGTGGCCACCGCGTTCGATGAACAGCGTGTCGGCGCTGCGTGACAACCAGCCGATCAGCGGCCACTGGCGTATTTCCGCCTTGGAGACGAACACCACCGGCTTGAGCGTGGCCAGTACGGCGATATCCAGCCAGGACTGATGATTGCCGGCCACCAGGGCCGGCGCTACATCACGCGCACCCTGGCTGTACAGCTGCAGATTCAGAATGTTGAGCAGGCCGCCAAACCAGCGCTGCGACCACACTTCAGGCCGCGCGCTGAGCGCCGCCGCCACGGCCATGAACAGGCCGACAACAGTGTGCAGAATCAGGCGAAACAGGCGGAAAAAGCGGCGTAGCGTGCGGATCAAGAGCTCAGCGGAACGTTACCCAGAAAGCGCTTAGCATAACGTGGATGCAATTCGCGCAGGTTGAGCAGCATGAACACGTCAGCGCAGTGGAATTCGGTGTCCCAGTAGGGTTCGCCGCAGGCCCGCGCGCCGAGGCTGACATAAGCCTTGAGCAGTGGCGGCATGCGCGTGCGTTCAAAGCTGACCACGCGCTCGGGCAGCGGGTTGCTGGGCGCGACGCGCAGGTCCGGTGCGCTCATGTAGCGGTTGCGGATTTCCTGCATGATGCGATGGGCGGCATCCAGGTCATCCAACGGCACGCTGGCGCAACCGAACAGGTAGTCGATGCTGTTGTTGGCAACGTACTCGGCCAGGCCTGACCACAGCACGGCGATGGTCGTGCCGTTGCGGTAATCGGCGTGCACACAGGTGCGGCCGACTTCGAGCTTGCGCCCTTCCAGCTGCACGATACCGTCGATGTCGAACTCGTGCGCCGAGTAGAAGTGCCCGGCGCGCGCAGCGCCTTCGCACGTCAGCAGGCGCGTGCAGGCCACGATTTCACCATGCGCGTTGCGGACGATCAGATGCTCACAGAACGGGTCCAGCTCATCGCGGTCCAGCTGCTCCGGGCCGCCATCAATCTGTGCGCCCATCTCGCCGGCGAAAATCTGGTAACGCAACTTCTGTGATTCACGCACCTCATCGGCATTGCATGCCAGCGAACAACTGAATCGCGGAAGGACATCTTCGGCAACAACGGCCATAGCTCAGCCTCAAACTTGAGAATGAGCGGCAGTTTGGGCCGCTGATGTTGAAGTTTGGTGACGCCGATGTGACCGCTGTATGACGCAGGTCTTGATTGTCAGTGGCCGGGGCGACCGGGAATGTCATTTTTCAGGCGGAAGACCTGATACGGCGCGTGTTTTTCAATGCTGGAGGGCGGCAGGCCGATGACCTGATGCAGGCTGCTGGCTGTCACGTAAAGTTCACCGTCGGGGCCGAAGCTGAAACCGTCCGGCCAGCGCAGGCGGGCATCCTTGATCAGGGTGCTGAGTTCGCCACGCGGGCTCATGCGCAAAATCGCCGAATGCTCCGGGTCGGAAATGTAGATATTGCCGGCGTTGTCGCTGGTCAGCCCGTCGCTCATGGTTTTCAGGCCGACACGCTGAATGCGACGTTTGAGCGTCTCGCCGGACACTTCGGCATCGCGCAGCAGGGCGGTGGCCACGCGGTACATGTAATTATTGGTGACCGCGGAAAAATATAGCCAGTCGCCTTCGGGGCTGAGTGCGATGGAGTCCACGCCGGGGCGAATGGTGACCAGACCAAAGGCCTGCATGGGGCGCCCCTGCACCACCGGCAGATAATGCTCGGCGTCCACACTTTCATGGGCGCTGATGACCCGGCGGGCCTGTTGTCGTGCGACGTCGTAGACCAGAATCGCCGGTGTCAGCGCAAAAAAGCTGGCGTCGGCAATGTACACGGTGTTGCCGTCGGGGCTGACCTGAAAATCATTGAGGTGGGAGCCCAGGCCAACCAACTCGCGGCTGAAGCTGTGGTTGTGCACCAGTTCGCCGCTGTCCAGGTCGAAGGCCAGGAGCCGACCCGGCTTGAGGCCATGTTTGCCATTGTCCAGGGCCCACAGACGGTTTTGCGCGTCAATCCGGATCGACAGCACCTCATGCAGGGCCTCGGCGGCGTCGCCACCGGGTTGCATGGCTGCGCTGGGCCATGGGCGGGCTTCGCCGTCGACCCATTCGACCACATTCATCGGTGGGCGGGCTTCCGGGTGCAGGGTGAAAAATATGCGTCGATCGCGGCTGACCGCGATGTTGCCTGGCGGGAAGTCCAGGTTGGCAACCACTTCGAGAGTATCGCTGTCCCAAAGTGGTGTGGTGGTGCGGTCCGGAAATGCGGCACCACCACCGTAGCGCGCGTGCAGCAGCAACGCCAGGCTAAGCAGGACCAGGACGGGGGCGGCCAACCAGCGCAAGGCGCGCCAGTGCGCTTTGCGCTTGGCGGGCGCGGCCTTGGTCTTGGCCGGAGCGCTCATTCTTCCTCGTCGTCGCGGGTGACCCAGGCCTGATGCACCGGTGCGATGCTGTTGAGCATGACGCAGAACAACTCCGCGGTTTTCGCCGCATCGTACCGGGCCGAGTGGGCCTGCTTGGGGTCCCAGCCTATACCGGCGGTTTCGATCGCGCGGGCCAATACGGTCTGGCCCAGGGTGGCGCCGGCCAGGGTGGCGGTATCGAACACCGAAAACGGGTGGAATGGATTGCGTTTGATGCCACAGCGCGCCACCGCGGCGTTCAGAAAGCCGAGGTCGAAGTGGGCGTTGTGCCCGACCAAGATGGCGCGTTTGCAGTCGTAGCGCCGGATCGCCCGGCGCACCACCTGAAAGCTGCGGCCCAGGGCATTTTGTTCGGTGTCGGCGGCGCGCAGGGGCGAAAACGGTTTGATACCGGTCACTTCCAGTGCGGCGTCTTCGATATTGGCGCCGGCAAAGGGCTGAACGTGGAAATGCACCGCTTCGCCCGGTGACAGCTGGCCGTTGAGGTCAATGTCGAGGGTGTGCGCGGCGATCTCCAGCAGTGCATCGGTGGCGCAGTTGAAGCCGCCGGTTTCGACATCGACAACCACCGGCAGAAAGCCGCGAAAGCGGTTCTTCATCAACACCGCGCGGGCGGCGTCTTCTGGGCTTTGAATGATTTCTTCGCTCATCCGCGGCTCGCAACAAAGGGCAGAGACTGGCCGGCCAGCATGGGCACAACTTCGCCACCTGACAATGGGTAGCTGTCGGGCACGGTCTGCTCGCGGCGTTCCAGGGTCAGCTGCGAGGTGTTGCGCGGCAGGCCGTAGAAGTCCGGGCCGAAATGGCTGGCGAAGTCTTCCAGGCGATCAAGCGCGCCCGCAGCCTCAAAACTTTGCGCGTACAGCTCGATCGCGGTGGCCGCAGAGAACATCCCGGCGCAGCCGCAATCCGATTCCTTGTCGGTGCGTTTGTGTGGTGCGCTGTCGGTGCCGAGGAAGAAGCTCGGATCGCCGCTGATAGCGGCTGCCGCCACCGCTTCGCGGTGGCTCTCGGCCTTGAGGATCGGCAGGCACCAAGCGTGGGGGCGCAGGCCGCCACGGAACAGCTCATTGCGATTGAAGCGGATGTGCTGCGGGGTGATGGTGGCGGCGGTTTTCGCACCGGCACTGCGGACAAAATCCACGGCCTGAGCGGTGGTGATGTGCTCCAGCACGATCTTCAGCTCCGGCAGGCTGTCGCGGATGGGTTGGAGAATGCGCTCGATGAACACGGCTTCGCGATCGAAGATGTCGACGTCGGCATCGGTGACTTCACCATGCACCTGGAACACCAGCCCGCAGTCGCTCATGGCCTTGAGGCTGTCACGGATATTGCGGATGTCGGTGACGCCGGCATCCGAGTTGGTGGTGGCGCCGGCCGGGTAGAGCTTGAATCCGTGTACGAAGCCCGAGGCCGCCGCTGCTTCGACCACTGCAGGTGTGGTGTTGTCGGTGAGATACATGCTCATCAGCGGCTCGAATGTCAGGCCGGCGGGCACGGCATCGAGGATGCGCTGGCGATACGCTGCAGCCAGTTCAACTGTGGTGACCGGTGGCTTGAGATTGGGCATGACGATGGCGCGGGCGAACTGCCGGGCGGTGTGGGCCACGGTGTCTGTCAGGGCCAGTCCATCGCGCAGGTGCAGGTGCCAGTCGTCAGGGGTTGTGATCGTAAGTGCTGTCATTTTATGTCGAGGCTGGGCCGTAAAGACTCATGTGTTTGCAGACGCGCTCAAGTACGTCCGTGTATCGCTTGTCATCGGCCATCCAGGCCTCTGACAGTCTGCAAACACATGGTCTTTACGACCGATCAAGCGTTGCAGGGTGCCAGAAAAAACAGATCGTGGCAGGCCAAGAGTCCATTCGTTTCATTGCCACTGAATTTGGCCGGCCCTCGGTATGTGGGTGGGAAGGTTTTGTCATCAGCTATTCAGAACTGTCAGAGGCCCGGATGGCCGATGACAAGCGATACATGGATGTACTCGAGCGGGTTCTGAATAGCTGATGACAAAAGCATGCACTGGCAAGAACAATGAGAACCGGCCTGCCACCCGCTATAATCGCCGCCCGCGTCAAACTCCGCAAACACTATGTCCGACATTAAAAAGGTCGTCCTCGCCTACTCCGGTGGTCTTGATACCTCCGTCATCCTGAAATGGCTGCAGGACCAGTACCAATGCGAAGTGGTCACTTTCACCGCCGATCTGGGTCAGGGCGAGGAAGTGGAAGAGGTCCGTCCCAAGGCTGAAAGTCTGGGTGTGAAGGACATCTTCATCCGTGATCTGCGTGAGGAGTTCGTGCGCGACTTCGTGTTTCCGATGTTCCGCGCCAATGCCATTTACGAGGGCGAGTATTTGCTCGGCACCTCGATTGCGCGGCCGTGTATTGCCCGCAACATGATCGAAATTGCCCGCGAAGTCGGCGCCGATGCGATTGCCCACGGGGCAACCGGCAAGGGCAACGACCAGGTGCGTTTCGAACTGGGTGCGTACGGTTTGATGCCCGAGATCAAGGTCATTGCGCCGTGGCGCGAGTGGGATTTGAACTCGCGTGAGAAGCTGCTCGCCTACGCCGATCAGCACGGCATCCCGATCACCAAGAAAAAGGACGGCAGTTCGCCGTATTCGATGGACGCCAACTGCCTGCACATCTCCTACGAAGGGGAAGAGCTGGAAGACCCGTGGATGGCGCCCAAGGACGGCATGTGGCGCTGGACCACCAGCCCGCAGGATGCGCCGGACAGCCCCGAAGAGATCACCATCGGTTTCGAAAAGGGTGATGCGGTTTCGCTCAATGGACAGGCCATGAGCCCGTTCGCGTTGCTGGATGCGCTCAACACGCTGGGCGGTAAACACGGCATCGGGCGTCTCGACATCGTCGAGAACCGTTACGTCGGTATCAAATCCCGCGGCTGTTACGAAACCCCGGGGGGCACCATTTTGCTGCGTGCCCACCGCGCGATCGAATCGATCACCCTGGATCGTGAGGCGGCTCATCTCAAGGATGAGCTGATGCCGAAGTACGCCAAGCTGATCTACAACGGCTACTGGTACAGCCCTGAGCGCGAAGCCATGCAGGCGGCGATTGATCACACCCAGCAGACGGTCAACGGTGAAGTGCGCCTGCAGCTGTACAAGGGCAACGTGCTGACCCTGGGGCGTCGTTCGCCGAGCAACAGCCTGTTCGACGAATCGATCGCAACCTTCGAAGACGACAAGGGCGCCTACAACCAGCGTGATGCCGAAGGCTTCATCAAGCTCAACGCACTGCGCCTGAAGCTGGGCAAGAAGTAGGCGGGCATTATGGCGGCCGATCTGAGCGAACTGAAGACGCGTTTGGGTGACGCGGAACTGAGTGCCCTGGCGGAGCTGGATGAGAGCGACGTGGCGCGTTTGTGTCAGCTGTTCGATGCGGCGCGCGAGCATCAGGCGACGACGCTGCAGCAGGCTTCGGAACAGGCCCTCAAACACATTCCGGCGCTGCTGCGGCCGGCCGTACGCAAGTTGTTGTTCTGATGTCTGATCTGTTGCTGCGCGCTGAGCTGGAGAAGCTCGCCGTCACCCTCAATACCTCGGTCGCCGAGCTGGGTTTCCTGGCCCATCTTGATGTTCAGGCGCTGCGCGAGCTGCGTGCGGCCACCTCGGCGGCTTTGTTTGATCGTCACGTCAAACGCTTTCAGCGCCTGGCGGACAGCACCAAGCTGCTGCCCAACAAACTGGTTGCGGTGATCACATCCAAGGTCATTCCGCCGGCGCTGTCGGCGCAGGTCACCGGTCTGCTCGATGCCGATGACGCGGTGGATCTGGCCGGGCGGCTTGAGCTGTCTTATCTGGCCGATATCTGTGTCGCGATGGACCCACGCAGAGCGCAGCCTGTGCTCCAGGCCATGCCTTCGGCCACCGTGGTTGACGTCGCCATGGAGATGTTGCGTCGGCGTGATTTCATGCCGATGGCGCGCTTCGTTGATGCGCTGACCAACGCGCAGATTTCTGCCGTGGCCCAGCGCATGACGGCAGAAGGCCTGCTGCAGGTGGGTTTTTTTGTGGAGTCCGACGAGCGCCTGAGTCAGCTGATTGGCCTGCTTGATGATGAACAGCTGGCCGGGACCATGCCCGCGGCTGCCGCGCAGGATGGCCAGTTGTGGCCGCAGGTGCTGAGTCTGGTCGAGCGTCTCGACGCCACCCAGCGAGCGCGTCTGGGCAATCTGTTGTCATCGGCCACACCCGAGCTGCTCGACAGCCTGAACAAGGCCCTGTTCGAGCGTGATCTGTGGCGCGCATCGCTGCCCATGCTTGAAGCCATGGACGATGCGGCCCAGGAGATCGTGGTCGCGGCTCTGGCCAGCCACGCCGATCAGGCGGGTGAGCCTGATCATCTGGACGCGTTTCTGCAAAGCCTGAGTGACGGTTTGCGGCGCAAGGTCCAGATTGCCCTGGGTCGGGTCTGAGCCGACCCAGAGCCTGATCCGGGCGCCCGGATCAGCTGTTCTGCTGCAGGTGTACGTCCATCTGCGGGTACGGAATGCCGATGTCGTTCTGGTCGAAGCGCAGTTTGATCTGTTCGATCAGATCGCTGCGGGTCTGCCAGTAGTCCGGCGTGTTGACCCAGGTGCGGTAGCTGATGATCACCGCCGAGTCGGCCAGTTCGGTCACACCCAGCCACGGGGCCGGGTCGCTCAGCACGCGCTCGTCGTTTTCGGCAATGTCTTTGAGGATGTCCTTGGCCTTGCGGAAATCAGCGTCGTAACTGATGCCCACCGGCAGGTCGATACGCCGGGTCGGGCGAATCGAGTAGTTGATGATGTTGCTGCCCCAGATTTCGTGGTTGGGGACGGTGATTTCCTGATTGTTCGGCGTTTTCAGCACGGTGGCGACAATCTTGATCTGCTCGACCGTGCCGGCAGTGCCGCCGGCTTCTATGTAGTCGCCGACGCGGAACGGGCGGAACATGATCAGCATGACCCCGGCGGCAAACGAGGACAGCTGGTCTTTCAGGCTCAGACCGATGGCGACGCCGGCGCCACCCAGCAGGGCCGCGGCAGAGGTTGTGCTGACGCCGAGCTCACCCAGGGCGGCGATGACCACCACCGCCATGAGCAGGCCATAGGCGACGTTGCCGAGGAAGCCAGCCAGTGTGGGGTCGGCCTTGCCGCGCATCATGGCTTTCTTGATGCCGGCGACGATGAGTTTGGCAATCCAGCGACCGATGATGAAGGTGGCCAGCGCGGCGAGCAGTTTCAGCCCCATGGCTTGCGCGCCTTCGCTCAGCTGGGTCATCAGTTCGGGATTGATCAGGCTGTCCATAACGATCCTTCGATTTACTCTGTGGGAGGGGTCACACGCAGCACCTCTCGGGCGTGTGTCAGGCCGGCCAGCACCTTGTGCAGCCCAGCCTCGCGCAGACTGGCGGCGCCAGCGGCGCGCGCGCTACGGCGCAGTTGGTCCAGATCCGTATTGTCGCGTATCAGGTCACGAAATTCAGGGCCGATTTCGATCAGCTCGTACAGGCCGACCCGTCCAAGGTAGCCGGTGGCCCGGCATTCCAGGCAACCTTCGGCGGCCATGGCGTGGTCTGGCAGGGGGCGCTCATCGCCAGCCAGTGCGCGCCATTCCACCGCATCAACCGGCGCTGGCGCCTTGCAGTGCGGGCAAAGCTGACGCGCCAGACGCTGCGCCATGACCCCGAGCAGGGTGGCGCGCAGCAGATACGGCGGTACGCCCAGATCGAGCAGGCGGGTGATCGCAGCGGTGGCATCGTTGGTGTGCAAGGTGCTGAGCACCAGATGGCCGGTCAGCGCCGCTTGAACCGCAACCTCTGCGGTTTCCAGATCCCGAATCTCACCAACCATGATGATGTCCGGATCCTGGCGCAACACCGTGCGCACACCGCTGGCGAAGCCCAGATCGATGACCGGGTTGACCTGCATCTGATTGAACTGTGGTTCGACCAGTTCGATCGGATCTTCGATGGTGGAGACATTGACCTCTTCGGTGGCCAGCTGGCGCAGTGTCGAATACAGCGTGGTGGTCTTGCCCGAGCCGGTCGGCCCGGTCACCAGCACGATGCCATGCGGGTGGCTGGTCAGACGTTGCCAGGTCTCGATCTGGTGATCGCCCAATCCCAGGGCTTCATAGCTTTTGAGCAGCGAGTCGGGGTCAAAAACGCGCAGCACCAGCTTCTCGCCAAAGGCTGTGGGCATGGCGGAGAGGCGTAATTCGACCTCCTGACCATCCGGGCTGCGGGTTTTGATGCGCCCGTCCTGGGGGCGACGTTTTTCGGCCAGATCCAGGCGCGCCAGGACCTTGAGCCGGGCGGTCACGGCTGACGCCACCTTGGGCGGCATCTGAAAAACCTGATGCAGCACGCCATCAATGCGGAAGCGCACCCGGCCGGTGTCGCGGCGGGGCTCGAGATGGATGTCGCTGGCGCGCTGATCGAAGGCGTACTGCAGGATCCAGTCGACCACGCTGACCACGTGCTGGTCGTTGGCTTCGAGGTTGCCGCGTCGTCCCAGCTCAATCAGCTGCTCAAGGTTTTGCAGTTCGTTGCCACCGGCGCCGCGGCGTGTCTGTTCGCGCTCGCTGGCCTTGATCGATCGGGCCAGGGCATAAAACTCGACGACATAACGCTGAATGTCGGCCGGATTGGCCAGCACTCTGGTGATCCGGCGCCCGGTGATCTGGCTGAGTTCGCCGACCCATTCGCTGCGCCCGGGCTCGGACACGGCAAATACCGCACTGCTGCGCGTGGTTTCCAGCGGCAGAATGCCGGCGCGCGTGGCATAGGCGTAAGAGCACAGGGCCGTGGCCTGGGGAATGTCGACCTTGAGCGGGTCGATCTTGCGGTATCCGATGTCGCAGCGCTGGGCCAGCCAGCGGCACAGCGCTTCGGTGTCGATCAGCTGCTGCGGTTTGTCGTTGCGGTGCAGCTTGAGCACGGCCAGACGAACCAGCGGGTGCTCTGCCGATTGTGCCCCTGCCAGGCGGCGGATCGCGTTGTCGCTTTGCGTGCGGGTCAGCCAGCCGTCATCGCGCAGCGCCGTGCACAGCCACTCGATGGTGATGTCGCCTTGCAGGGTTTTCATGCACGGGATGATCGCATTTCGGGCGGAAAAGGTGTGACCGCGTTGCTACAATTCGCGGGCCTTCCCACCGGAGTTCGAGATGAAGCCGCTTGTTCGCCTTGTTGTTGCTGCTGCGTTGCTTGCCAGCCTGGGCGCATGTTCGTGGATGCCCACCCTGAAGTTCTGGGATTCCGGCCCGGATGTGGACGCCGGCGAGGTCAAGGTGCGCGAATTGCGCCGCTCTCTGCTGTGCGGCACGCCCACGGAGGCTGCCGTGGTGCGTTATTTCCCCACCCTGGAAGCTTTGACCGCCTGGGACACCGACAACATCCTGCACCTCGGGCGCATCGAGCTGCCGACTGACCGGGCGTTCGTGCTGGTCGAGCAGGGGCGCCGCCAGACGGGGGGTTACAGCATCGAATTGCGCAAGACCGCTCAGGTCGACGAGCAAGGTGTGCTGCGCATGAGTGCGGAATGGCTGGAGCCGGGCGAGGACCGCATGGTTACGCAGATCATCACCAGCCTGTGCGTTCTGGCCAGCGTCAAGCCCGAGCCGTATTCACGGGTCGAGCTGGTCGACAAGAATGGCACCTTCCGCGCCGGGGTTGATATTGCGCAGGACTGAACCCGGCAGGTAGGCGCTGGTCATAGCGCCATGAACCTGCGCATACGAGCCTGGATAGTGGCCATCGGCCTGACCCTGTCGGCCGCGGCGGCGCATGCCCTGTCAGCCGAAGAAGCGCCGCAGGCCCCTGCGTTTACGGCCACCGAGCCGGGGCAATGGATCAACAGCGCGCCGCTGAGCTGGGAGGACTTGCAGGGCAAAGTGGTGCTGCTGGAGTTCTGGACTTTCGGCTGTCGCAACTGCGTGCGCAGTATCCCCTGGGTCAAGGCCATGCAGGAGCGCTACCGCGACGACGGCCTGCGCGTCATAGGGGTGCACACGCCGGAATTCAGCTATGAGCGCTCGGCCTCGGCCGTCGGGGAGAAAATGCGCGAGCTGGCGATACGCCACCCGGTCATGCTGGACAACGACTATGCCTACTGGAACGCCATGGGTAACCGTTACTGGCCGGCGTTTTATCTGATTGACCGGCGTGGTCGCGTGCGCCAGGCCTGGGCCGGCGAAATCCGCAACGGCAGCGCCCGCGGGCGCGAGATCCAGCGCCAGTTGGAGGCGATACTCGCGGAATAGGTAGAATCTGCTCTCCCTTTCTGACCACTGACATCATGCTGAGCTTTCTGCCTGCTCCGATACTCGGGGTGATCTGCTCCACCCTGTTCGTCGTCAATCTGCTGTTCTGGGCTGTGCCGGTGTACGCGGTGATCGTGCTCAAGCTTGTTCCCATCAAGCCGTGGCAGCGCTGGATGACCGCCATACTGCACGGCCTGTGCGAGTGCTGGGTGTGGTTCAACGTGGCGATTGAACGCAGCATCCATAACACCGAGTGGGAAATACGCGGGGTCGAAGGGCTGCGTCGCGATGCCCAGTATCTGATGATCAGCAATCATCAGAGCTGGAATGACATCTACGTGGCCATGCGCGCGGTCGGTGGAAAAGTGCCGTTCTTCAAGTTTTTCATCAAGCAGGAACTGATCTGGGTGCCGGTGCTCGGTCTGGTCTGGTGGGCGCTGGACTACCCATTCATGAAGCGCTACAGCCGGGAGAAGCTGCGAGCTCATCCTGAGCTGGCGGGCAAGGATCTGGAAACGGCACGCAAGTCCTGCGAGAAATACATCGGTGTGCCCGTCACCGTGCTGAACTATCTGGAAGGCACGCGCTACACGGCACAGAAAGCCGAGCGCCAGAACACGCCGTACAAACATTTGCTCAAACCCAAGAGCGGCGGCCTGGCCTTTGCAGCCTCAGCGCTGGGGCCTCAGGTCAATACCCTGATCGACATGACCATTGTCTATACCGACGGGGCCAAGGGTTTCTGGGATCTGATGTGCGGTCGTCATCGCAAGATCGTGGTGGATGTCAAAACCCGCACGGTGCCGGCCAGCTGGTATGCGCATGATTATCAGCAGGAGCCGGAGTTCCGCCGCGAAGCGCAGCGGTGGGTTGCCGATCTGTGGGCGGAAAAGGATGCTCTGATCGAGCGTGAACTCGACGCGGCATGAGCGTCGCGTTGCAGGATGCGGCCACCGTGGTGCTGCTGCGCGATGGCAGCCAGGGGCTGGAGGTGCTGATGGCCAAACGCAGCGCCAGCACCCGCTTCTCCGCCGGCGCCTTTGTGTTTCCCGGGGGCGCGGTCGACCCGGGTGACGACATCGCCCCTGAGGTTTGTGTGGGCCTGGATGCGGACCAGTGTGATGCGCGCTTTGGCGTGGCAGGTGCGGCGCGTTTCTATCTGGCGGCCGCTCGTGAGCTCTATGAAGAGGTGGGAATCTGGCTGTTCGACGGGCCGCCGCCCGCGGATCCGCAACTGCGTCGCGAGCTGCATGCCGGAGCCCTCAGCCTGGCCCGTGTTCTTGACGACTGTGGCCAGCGCCTGGATGTACAAGCGCTGCACTATTTCAGCTTCTGGACCACACCACCCATGATGCCGCGGCGCTATCGCACGCGTTTTTTTGTTGGCCAGATGCCACTCGGGCAAACCCCCAGGGTCGATGCGGTGGAACTGACCGAACTGTGCTGGACCACCCCGCAGCAGATGTTGCAGCGGCAACGGGCGGGCGAGGTTGATCTGATCTTCCCCACGGTCAAGGAACTGCAGCGGCTGAGTCAGTACGCCAGCGCCGAACAGGCCTTGTCGGCCCTGCGGGAGATCGACGAGGTGCCGGAAATTCGCACCCGGCACCGCCTGGAAAACGGGCGCCGGGTGCTGATCCTGATGCCGGGTGAGCCGGGTTACGAGGACCTGCCCGCCTGGTAAGGCCTAGAGCAGGTTGATCAGCAGGCTGACGGCCAGCGCCATGAGCACGGCGGTGCCCATGAGGAACAGATTGAAGCGTACCAACACCTTGTTGGTGGTGGCGTGAACCAGGCTGTGAACAACCCGTAGGCCCACATACGCCCAGGCCAGTGCGAGATTGAGGCCGCTACCGGCGCCGATCATGGCCAGCGACA
>JASBUL010000113.1 GCA_030147945.1 Oceanococcus sp.
CAAAGCCACCGGCAAACAACACTTGCTGAATTGATGCCGGCAGGCCCAGACGCAGCAACCCGGCCATCTGCTCGCGCGAGGGCATGCGCTCGAGAAAGCCACTGCCGCGGGCATGCCGCAAAGCCAGGTAAAAGTAGATGCCGGTGCCGATCATCATGCTGATCGCTGTGCCCAGCCCGGCGCCCTGAGTGCCCAGCGCGGGAAAGCCGAAATGCCCGAAAATCAGCGCGTAATTCAGGAACACGTTGATGACATGCATGATCACCAGGGTGCGCATGTACAGGCGGGTCTGACCGACCGCACTCCAGAAACCGCGAAACGCGAAGTTCATGCCCACGAAGATGATCGCCAGCACCCGCATCTCGAAATACTGGGCGCCTTCGCGGGCTGCGTCGGCATCGCTGAGCAAGGCCGCAACGATCGGCGCCGCAGCGAACCACAGCAACACACTGGCTGGAATCCCGTAAACCAGGGCAACCAGCAGCCCACCGTTGAGCGACACCGCGCTGTTGCGCGAATCCCCGGCACCCACCCGGCGTGCCGCCAGGGCCTGTACCGCCGAGGACATCCCGGTCACCGCAGCGACCGACAGGAACGCCAGAAAGCTGACCATGCCAACGCCGGCCAGGGCTTCCGCACCAAGCCGGCCGACCATGGCCGTGTCGACCAGGTTGAGAATGTTCTGCGAGGTCATGCCGCCGATAATCGGCAGCGCCAAAGCCAGAATCTCGCGGCGCCGCTGGCCGGTCACCGCCACTTTGATTGTCACGAAGCGGCAACCTCGCCGCGCAGCAGATCTGAAATGCGCGCCCGCGCCTCATCCACCCCTTGCTTCGCCGTGGCCGAAAACAACTGCGCGGTATACAGAGGATTCTGAGCTTTGAGTTCGCGTTCGATCTTGAACAGCGCCTGCTTCGCCGCATTGCGGCTGAGCTTGTCGGCTTTGGTCAGCAACACATGCACTGGCAGAAAGCGCGGCGTGACCCAGTTGAGCAGCTGCTGATCGAGCTCCCCCAGACCGCGCCGGATATCCACGATGAGCACCACGCCAGCCAGTTCGTCACGATGACCGAAATAGCGCTCGATCAGGTTGACCCACTGCACCTTGACCGCCTTGGGGGCGGCCGCGAAGCCGTAGCCCGGCAAGTCGGCAAGATGGCCGGCATCATCCAGGGTGAACAGGTTGATCAGTTGGGTCCGGCCGGGCGTCTTGCTGGTGCGGGCCAGGCTGTTCTGCCCGGTCAACGCGTTCAGCGCACTCGACTTGCCTGCATTGGAACGTCCGGCAAAAGCAACCTCGCGACCACCGCGCGGCAAATCCGGCAAACGCGCCGCCGACAGCACAAAAGCCGCGCTGCGCCACTGGCGCGCAAGTTCCGCGTTTCTCGCAGCTTCACTCATGGGTTAAAATCTCGCATCTTGATCACAATAATTGAAAAACCGGTGGCCGTGGTCGCCGCGTTGCTATTAGGAGTTTCTTCACGATGACGCGTGTTTCGCTGGTGACGGCCCTGATCCTGGGTCTGGGATGCACAACGGCTATGGCCGCCGAATCTTCGCACGCTGCCCCGGGTGGTGACGCTGCCGCCGGCAAAACCAAAGCCGCCGTATGCTCGGCCTGCCACGGTGCTGATGGCAACAGCAGCAATGGTGAATGGCCCAAGCTGGCCGGACAGCACGCAAGCTACCTGGAAAACCAGCTGCACGCCTACAAGTCCGGCGCGCGCAAGAATCCGATCATGATGGGCCAGGTCGCCGCCCTGTCCGAGCAGGACATCAAGGATCTGGCGGCCTACTTCTCGGCTCAGACCGTGAAGCCCGGCGTTGCCAACCCGGATCTGGCGAAGAAAGCGGAGAGCCTCTACCGCGGTGGTCGCGCCGAAGCTGGCATCCCGGCCTGCACGGCCTGCCACGGTCCCGATGGCAATGGCAACGCTGCCGCCGGCTATCCGGCCATTCATGCGCAGCACGCGCAGTACACCGCCGCTCAGCTCAAGGCGTATCGCAGCGGTGAGCGTGCGGGAACCGATCTGGCCAAGATGATGTCACAGGTAGCCACCGAGCTGAGCGACGCGGACATCGAAGCCTTG
>JASBUL010000017.1 GCA_030147945.1 Oceanococcus sp.
GTTTCTGCTCACCGCCTTGCTGCTGATCGCGGCGCTGACCCTGTTCCTGTTCACCACGCTGGCCGGGCGATTGTGGTGTGGCTATGCCTGCCCGCAAACCGTGTGGACCGAGGCCTTCATGTGGATGGAGCGCTGGGTCGAAGGCGATCGCCTGCAGCGCCAGAAGCTGGATCGCATGCCGTGGAATGCCACCAAGCTGCGTAAGAAGCTTGCCAAGCATGCCCTGTGGCTCGTGTTCGCCGCCTGGACCGGGATCACCTTTGTCGGCTTCTTTGTGCCGATTCAGACCCTGTTTACCGATCTGGTCGCCTTTGAACTGGGTGGCTGGGCGCTGTTCTGGAGCGTGTTCTACGCCGTGGCCACCTGGGGCAATGCGGGCTTCCTGCGTGAGCAGGTATGCCGTTACATGTGCCCCTACGCGCGTTTTCAGAGCGTGATGTTCGACAAGGACACGCTGATCATCGCCTACGACGAAACCCGCGGCGAGCCGCGAAAATCGGTGGCCAAAGATCAGCCCGCCGGCGATTGCATCGATTGCACGATGTGCGTGCAGGTGTGCCCCACCGGTATCGATATTCGCAATGGTCTGCAGTACGAGTGCATTGCCTGCGCGGCCTGTGTGGATGCCTGCAACGCGGTCATGGACAAGGTCGGCAAGCCGCGTGGACTGGTGCGTTACACCAGCACCCGACGCGACACCGAAGGCCGTTTCCATATCCTGCGTCCACGCATGATCGGCTACGCCGTGGTGTGGTGCGCGGCGCTGGTGATGTTTGCCACGGTTCTGCTCACCCGTTCACCGCTGGAGCTGGATGTGCTGCGTGATCGTCATTCGCTGGCGCGCACCCTGGCGGACGGCAGCATCGAGAACATCTACACGCTCAAGATCACCAACAAGAGCGGGCAACGGCGCGAGGTCGACATCCGCGCGGCCACCGAACAGGGGCAGATGCTGCAACTGAGCAGCACGACCGCCAGCATCGCTGCCGGTCAGACCCGTGCGCTGGTGTTGTCGGCGCGGTTGCCGCAACGCATCGGCGATGAACCGACGCTGGGCATACGTTTTGACATCACCAGCCGCGACGCTGAACCGGTGCAGCGCAGCGAAGATGCCCGTTTCGTGGTGGGGCTGCCATGACACGCAAAACGTCGATCTGGAGTGTGGAGTTGTTGCTGGTCATCGGCATTCCCCTGGCCACCGTGGTGGCCGGTGTGGTGACCGTGATGATTGCCAGCAGCAGCGGGTTTTCTGCCGGCGATGAACATGTCGACCGGTTTGGTCAGCGCCTGGAGGACAGCCCGTGAGTCAGGATTGGACCTTGTACGATCGGGCGGATGTGCTTGATCAGGTCAGCCAGCGGCGCCGCGACGGACAGCGCGAGATGCTGCTGCGGGTCGAAGGTCTGCGCTGCGGAGCCTGCGTCAGACGCCTCACACAAGCCCTGCCGGAAGGTGTATCGGATGCCCGCGCGGACGTGCCGTCGGGCACCTGCGAGCTGAGCTGGGATCCGCAGCAGGTCGCCTTGTCACAAATTCTGTCGCAGATCGATGCGGCCGGTTTTGCACCGGCGGTGCTGGCCGATGATGGTGCTTATCAGCGGGTGCGCGAGGCCCGCCACAGCGCGCTGGCGCGGATCGGCGTGGCTCTGCTGTTCGGCATGCAGGTGATGATGCTGGCCAGCGGTGAGTATCTCGGTGAGGTCGACGCCAGCATGCGCCCGCTGCTGCGCTATGCCCAGTGGCTGCTGGCTACTCCGGTGGCGTTGTACGCCGGCTGGCCGTTTCTGCGGGACGGCTGGCGCAGCCTGCTGGCCGGTGCCCCGACCATGGATACGCCGGTGGCCATGGCGTTGACGGGTGCCTATCTGTCGAGTGCGTTCAACACCGTGCTCGACACCGGGCATGTGTATTTCGATTCGGTCGCCATGTTCGTGCTGCTGCTGTCGCTGGCCCGCTTCTGGGAGCAGAAAGGGCGGGCCCAGGCCGCTGATCGGCTGCGTCGTCTGGCGGCGACCCAACCACTCAGCGCGCGGCGGGTTGATGCCGACGGGGTGCATGACGTGGCTGCGTCCGAACTGGAGGAGGGCGACGAAATTCTGGTGGCCCCCGGCGCTTCGGTGGCTGCCGATGGCGTGCTGCTGGGCTGTGCCGCCGAGTTCGATGAATCTTTGCTCAGTGGCGAGGCGGTGCCGCAGCCGCGCGGTCCCGGTGAGACGGTTTGCGCCGGCAGCGTCAATTGCGGCCTGCAGCCGGTGCGTATCCGGGTGCAGCGGGCCGGCACCCAGACCACCCTGTCGCAAATCGCCCGCATGGTTCATCGGGCACTGGCAGCGCGGCCACAGGTGCAGATCTGGGCGGATCGCATCGCCGGGCGCTTTGTGGCCGTGGTGATGGTGCTGGCAGCGGTGGCTTTGCTGTGGTGGTGGCCGGACAGCGAGCGTGGTTTTGAGGCCGCGCTGGCCGTGCTGGTGGTGACCTGTCCGTGCGCGCTGTCGCTGGCCACGCCCATGGCGCTGGCTTCGGCCATGACCCGGCTGTCACGGCAGGGCCTGCTGGTGGTGCGCGCGGATGCCCTGATCAAGCTGGCCAGTGTCGACCGCGTGTGCATCGACAAAACCGGGACACTGACCACCCGAGACATGCGCGTGCAGCGCGTCAAGCTGCTGGCGGGGATGAGCGAAGCGCAGGTTCTCGGTGCGGCGAGTGCGCTGGAAGCCGGGCTGGATCATCCCATCGCACGGGCCTTTCGCGGGTTTGAGACCCAGGATCGCCAGGCCGAGGACGTGACCATCGAACCTGGGCGGGGTGTGCACGGCCGTATCCAAGGCCACAACTGGTCGCTGCGCGCGGCAGACCCTGCTACAGCCGGCCAGGACCATACCGAAGCCTTCATGCGCTGGTTCGAGCTGAGCTGTGAAGATCAGCCCGTTGCGCATATTGCGCTGACCGAAGAACTGCGTGAAGGGGTGCGTCATGCCGTGCGTCACTGGCATCAAAATGGCCTCAAAGTGCATCTGCTGAGCGGCGATCGCCCCAAAGCGGCTGCAGCGGTGGCCGGTTTCGTGGGCATAGATGAAGTGCACAGTGCCATGACGCCGGCCAGCAAGCTGGCACATCTGCAGGCTTTGCAGGCCCAGGGGCACCGTGTGCTGGCGGTGGGTGACGGCGTCAATGACGGGCCGTTGCTGGCCGGCGCTGATGTGTCGGTGGGTATTGCCTCGGGTGCGGCGCTGGCCCAGGCCCACGGCGATGCAATCCTGATGAATGATGATCTGTCGAGTCTGTCCAGCCTGATCAGCACCGCACGGCGGACCCGTCGCGTGGTGACCCAGAATCTGGTCTGGGCTGCCGCCTACAACCTGACCATGCTGCCGCTGGCGTTCAGCGGAATGATCACGCCATGGATTGCGGCCTTGGGCATGGGCGGCAGCTCTGCGCTGGTCACGCTCAATGCGATGCGTCTGCTGCGTGGTGAAACCTCTCAGCCTCGGCAGCAGGGCAAACTCACCGGGGCCGTCGCATGAACAGCCTGTATCTGTTGATTCCCTTGTCGATCGGTCTGGTAACCCTGGCCGCTGCGGTTTTTATCCTGGCCATCCGCAAGGGGCAGTTCGATGATCTGGACCGGCAGCAGCAACGCATGCCCGACGAATGAACAGCGGCCTGCTGGTGCTGAGTATGCCGGCGGCCTGGTTGATGGGGCTGGGTGCCAGTGTGCATTGCGCCCTGATGTGTCTGGGGCCGAACAGTTTGCCGGCCACGCTACAGGGGCATGCTGGCCACCGTGCGGCCTGGTCGATGCACGCCGGCCGCCTGTCGGGTTATGTCGGGCTGGGCGCGCTCGCCGGTGAGCTGGGCACGCTGTTGCTGCGTCACCTACCGTCGGGCGAGCATGCCCAATGGTTGCGGGTGGGCGTGGGTGTGGTCCTGGCCATGGCCGGTCTGTGGATGTTGTGGCGACGGCCTGTGCGCCGCGCCAACGGCTGCCCGATGCATGGCCAGCGCGGCCGGCAGCAGCACTGGTATGTCCAGGGTATGGCCTGGGCGGTCACGCCGTGTCCCACGCTCTACGCCATGTTGCTGGTCGCGGCGATCAGCGGCAGCGCGTGGCAGGGCGCCAGCTTGATGCTGGCTTTCGGCCTGGGTACCGCTCCGCTGCTGATGGGCCAGCATTTGGCCTTGATGCGCTGGTTGCCGCGTCAGCATGTTCAGCGCTGGCGGGCGCTGGGTTTGCTGCTGGCCGGCGGTGCGCTGGCGGTCAGTGGTGTTGCGGCCAGTTTCGGCCCCGGGCTGTTCTGCCTCAGGCCGGTTTGAGCCGCCGCCTATGGCTCGGACCGAACCGGATCCTGATGAATGATCACCTGCGCCTGGGGGCAGGCTTGGCGCACCCGCACGGCGACCCGGTCGCTGATGCTGTGCGCGGCTTCCAGTGTCTGAGCCGCATCGAGTTCCAGATGCAGTTGAACGAAACGGTAGGGACCGGCGGCGCGTGTTTTCAGATCATGAACGCCGAGCACGCCGGGCTCTTGCTGTGCGGCCTTGAGAATGTCTTCGCGCAGCTCACCGGGAAGCTCGTGGTCCATGAGCTGGCCCAGTGCGCGCTGGCCCACGGCGTAAGCGCTGTGCAGCACGTAAATGGCGACGCATATGGCGGCCAGCGGATCGACCCACCATAGCGCAGGCTGGCTGGCCAGGATCAGTGCGGCCAGCACGGCCACATTGCTGAGCATGTCGCTGAGGTAGTGCAGGGAATCGGCTTCGACCACCAGTGAGCCGGTCTTGCGCGCCACCCGGCGCTGGTAGAGCACCAGGGCTGCCGTGCCCACAATCGCGATCAGCATGACACCAATGCCGAGCGCCGGTTGGGTGGTGACAGGTTCGTCCAGGGTGTAGCGGCGTGCCGCTTCAAGCAGCACGAAGACCCCGGAGCCTGCGATGAATGCGGTTTGTGCCAGCGCAGCCAGCGGTTCGGCTTTGCCGTGGCCGAAGCGGTGGCCATCATCGGCCGGCACCATGGCGTAGCGGATGGCGATCAGGTTGACCACCGAGGCGAGCCCGTCGAGCAGCGAATCGACCAGGCTGGCGAGCAGGGCTACCGAGCCGGTCTGCAGAAAAGCCACGCCCTTGAGCAGGGCCAGGGAGAAGGCAAAAACGGCGGCAACGCGAACCGCCAGTTGCTGTGGCGACGTGGCGCTCACGTTGACGGGCAGTACGTGCGGTGCAGCACCGCAATGATCTCCGCGGCCGGTCCGGGTGCCGCCGAGTAGTACACCGTCTGGGCATCACGCCGGGTGCGCACCAGACCGTCCCTGCGCAGTACGGCCAGATGCTGCGACAAGGCCGACTGGGTCAGCGGCACCTGCGCATTGAGCTGGCCCACCGAATGCTCGCCCTCGGCCAGCAGACACAGCACCATCAGCCGGTTGGGGTTGGCCAACGCCTTGAGCAGACAGGCTGCGTCATCGGCATGTTCAGCCATGTCGGCGGGGTTGATCTTGGGATTGCGAGCAGCTGGCATGGCGGGTGTCCGGGAAAGCGACGGGCGGCGGAGGCGCTTCAGTTTACGCTGAGCGCGAGTTGCTGGAGTTGCGCGGCGCCGATCAGGCCGGCCTGGTCGGCACGGAGCTGGCCATCACGAAACACCGCGAAGTAGGGAATGCTGCGCACGCCGTAACGCGCTGCCAGGGTTTGCTCCTGCTCGGTGTTGACCTTGAGCACCACGGCCTGACCGGACAGCGCCTGCGCCGCTTTGGCCAGCTCCGGCGCGGCCATCTTGCACGGCCCGCACCATGGAGCCCAGAAATCGACCAGGACCGGTACGCGGGCGGACGCGATGATGTCGTCGAACGCCTGCGCGCTCACGTCCACGGGCTCGGCCAGCGCGGGCAGCGCTTGTTTGCACGCGCCGCAGCGACCGCTGTCACTCAGTCGGGAGGCAGGGATACGGTTGCTGGCGGCGCAATGAGGGCATTGGCGAATCATGTGAGGTCTCGGTTGGGCAATGGACACGGGCGAATGCCATGGCGCAGGCAGCCACCCTCAGCCCTATCTTGGGGTGATTATATTCGAATCAACTAAATTAGCGCGTTGCATGCCACGGCTGCGTCGCAAGCCCCGCCCTGGCTTGCTACTGTGCGCGGCAAAAGGGAGAAGCGCGATGCCGATTGAGATCCTCCAGCATGTGCATTTTGAAGGGGCGGGTGCCATTGCCGCGGTGCTGCAAGAGCGCGGTGCGCGCTTGCGCCATACACGCTGGTACGCCGGTGACCACGCGCCGGCGCTTGAGGACTGTGATGCGGTGGTCGTGATGGGCGGCCCGATGAGCGTCAATGACGAAACCGATTATCCGTGGTTGCGTGAAGAAAAGCAGTTCGTCGAGCGGGCCATCAGGGCGGGGGTGCCGGTGCTGGGGATCTGTCTGGGCGCTCAGATCATCGCGGCCGCGCTGGGCGCGCGGGTCTATGCCGCGCCGCAGCGGGAGATCGGCTGGTTCGCCCTGGAGGGGCTGGATGACGGCCCGGGCGGCTACCGCTTTCCGCAGCGGCTGCAGGTCATGCACTGGCACGCTGAAACCTTCGACCTGCCGCCCGGGGCGCGTCATCTGGCGCGTACGCCCGGATGCGAAAACCAGGCCTTCTGCGTGGGCAGTACGGTGCTTGGCCTGCAGTTCCATCTGGAAATGGGCCTGCCCGAGATCGAGGCCATCATCGCGCATTGTGGCGCTGACCTGGAGGAGGGCGCCTGGGTACAGTCGGCTGCGACCATACGGGCGCTCAGCGCGCAGCATGTCGAGGCCAGCCAGCGTCAGCTGGGCCTGCTGCTGAACAGCTGGTTAGGCCAGCAGGACTGAACGCCATGGCCTGTCATGACGTGGTTTTGGCGCGCATTGAGCTACCATAATCGGTCGTCCGGCCGGGGCCGGCGAGTCCACAAACAACACAGCAACACACGATGCGGGAAGCGGAGAACAACATGCGTGTAAATCCGGTACACGCGGCCTGGCTGGTACTCGAGAGCAAGGCCACACCGATGCACATGGGCGCCTTGCTTTATTTCAAGCGTCCGCGCGGCGCCAAGGCCGATTATGTCCACCAGTTGGCGGCGCGCTGGCGTGAGCATGCGACGGCGGTCGCGCCGTGGAATTTGCGGCTGGGGCGAACCGGTCTGCTGGGTCGGCGCTGGGAACAAGATCCGCACTTCGATCTGGACTATCACTTCCGTCATTCGGCCTTGCCGGCACCCGGGGGCGAGCGTCAGATGGGCGAGCTGGTGTCGCGCCTGCACAGTCACCCGATTGATCTGCGCAAGCCACCGTGGGAAGTGCATCTGATCGAAGGCGTGCACGGCAACCGGTTTGCCCTGTACATCAAATTGCATCCGGTGATGTTTGACGGGTTCACCGCGATGGAGACTCTGCGTGGTCTGCTGTCGGCCGATCGCAGCCAGCGTGAGCTGCCGCCACTGTGGGGGCGCAAGGCACCGATCAGTGCGGCCTCGCGCGACGGCGTGCTGTCCGATTGGCCTGCCCTTATGCGCGCCGGGCGTCAGCAGCTGCGCTCCGGGTTTTCGCCGGCGCTGACCTGGTCGGGCGTCAAGCGGGTGCCGCGCTCGGCGCTGAACAATCAACTGACCGGGGCGCGTCGTTTTGCCACCCAGCAATACGACATGGCCCGTCTGGAGACGGTGGCCAGCGCCTTGGCGGCTTCGGTCGAGGATGTGCTGTATTATCTGATTGCCAGCGCGCTGCGACGTTTTTTCCGCGAGTACAACGCGCTGCCCGATGATCCGCTGGTTGCGCTGGTGGCTGATCGGTCACGCCGTGACGGGCTGGTCAGCCCCTTGTTCCTGCCGCTGGCCACCCAGCATGCGGACCGTCGCAAGCGCCTGGACAGCATCCGCCGCGCGTTGCGCATCGCACGTCAGCAGTTCAGCGTGCTGTCGACGGCTGATGCCCGCGCCGAGGGCACGCTCGACGTGATGCCATATCTGGTGCGTCAGCTGGCCGGGATCGACCATCGCATGGCGCCGCTGTTCAATCTGGGCATTTCCAGCCTGAGCCTGAGCCCGACCCCGCTGTATTACAACGGCGCAGAGCTGGACGCGGTGTTCCCCATGCCGATGTTGTTGCAGGGCGGGGCCCTGAATATTGCCTTGATGCGCTACGCCGACAGCTGGCATGTCGGTCTGTGCGGCGCCCGTGACCTGCTGCCGCATCTGCAACGCATGGCGGTGTACATGGGGCTGTCACTGGATGAACTGGAGGCCATGATCAATGAAAAATAAGCTGCTCAAACTCGGCCTGGATCAGACCCTGGCCTTCAACCAGCGCGCGGCCGCGACGCTGGTCAACGGCACAGACTGGTTGTTCAAACGTGACAGTCTGGTCAAGTCCGGGCGGACCTGGTTCGAGTTGGTGCTCGATGGCGACCCGATGTCGGTGCGCTACTACGCCTTGCCCGATGATGAGGACATCGAACTCAGCGACGGCACACGCATGCCGATACAGCGGCCGGCCAAGCGTATTCCGCTGGTGCTGGTGCCGCCGTTGGGTGTGACCACCGAAACCTTTGATCTGATGCCGCAGCGTTCGCTGGTGCGCTACATGGCAGCACGCGGTTTCAAGGTCTACATGGTCGACTGGGGGCGTCCCAAGCGCGAGCATGCCGGGCTCAACATGACCGACTACGCCGACCACATGATGAGCCATGCCCTGCGTGCGATCCGCCAGCATTCCGGCGAGCAGGAGCTGTCGCTGATGGGCTGGTGCATGGGCGGGTTGCTGTGCCTGCTGTACCTGGGTCTGAATCAGGACAAGGATGTGCGCAATTTGGTCACCGTGGCCAGCCCCATCGACATGCGCGGTGGTGGCATCGTGGCCGGCGCGGCGCAGGCGCTCAATGCACCGGCCAAGCTGATTCGTCGTTACACCCGTTTCCGTCTGCAGATGCTCAATCCAGCCATGCTGCATTCACCGTCCTGGGCGACCACGCTGGCCTTCAAGATGACCGATCCTATCGGCAGCATCACCACCTACTGGGACCTGGTGACACGTCTGTGGGATCGTGAATTTGTCGAGTCGCACAGCACCACGTCAGATTACCTTAACAACATGCTGATATACCCCGGCGGGGTTATTCAGGATATGACGGTAAAAATGGCTTTGGACAATCAGATGGCCTCGGGCAAGATCGAGGTTGGCGAGCGTGTTGCTGACCTCAGCGCGCTGGAACAGAACATGCTGGTGTTTGCGGGCGAGACCGACAAGCTGGTTCCGGCTGCCATTGCTTCCAAGATCACCGAGATCGTGGCCTCGCAGGACAAGGATTTTCGCGTTGCACCCGGTGGGCACATGGGGGTGATTCTCGGCAGCAAGGCCATCAATGCGGTGTGGGCCCAGTCGGCGGAATGGCTGGCCGTGCGCTCGCGATGAGGGCGGCGGCGACCTGGCTGCTGGGCATCGCGCTGGGCACCGGCCTGTCGGCCTGCCAGGGCGGGCGGGGTGAGGGCGTCTCGGGCGCGCCCAGAGCTGATCAGCCGTCGGCCGCAGCCCCGCCGCAAGGTGTCTGGCTGGCGGGTGACACGCACGTACACACCGACCACTCGGCCGATGGCTCGGCCATGCGTCAGGGCTTTGATCAGCGTGGTCCGGGCAATGTCTCGGTGGCGGATCAGATCGGGCAGGGTGAGCTCAACGGGCTGCACTGGTTGCCGATCACCGATCACCGCACCTTCGTGCAGCATTACGACCCGCTGTGGGAATCCTCAGCCCTGATGCTGATCACCGGCGAGGAGGCCAATGGCAGCCCCCACGCCAATCCGCTGGGCGCGGTCGACACCATCGTTCAGGGTGGTGTGCCGGAAGGGCGGCCGGGCTGGTCGCGTTTGCAGACCTCGATCTGGGATGCCCACAGCCAGGGTGCGGCCTGGCAGCACAATCACCCGGATGGCGGACATCTGAATGATGATCTGTCGCGCAACGAAAACGCCAATGCGGTGGGCGCTGATCTGGTCGAAGGCTGGAACAGTTATTCCGGTATCGAACGCTCCATGGAATACGCCGAAGCGCAATGGAATGACGGCTTCCGGTTTGGCATCACGGCGTCGTCCGACAGTCATTTCCGCGAGTTGTGGGCATTGCTTGCGCCTGGCATTCCGGCGACCCGCAGCTTTGCGCCGAAGGCCAGCGTGCGAGGTGTCATACAGGGGCTGCGGGCCGGGCGCACCACCACAACCGCGGGCGAGCAGCGTGCGCCGCATGTGTTTCTGGAAGCGGATTTCAACGCCGACGGTGAGTATGAAGCCATCGCTGGCGACGAAGTCGTCGCCGCCCCTGGTACGCCGGGGGTGTTGCGCATCAGCCTGACCGGTGCTGTGCCGGCACTGACCCGGGTGCATCTTTACGCCTCGCCCGGCGGGCGTGTGCAAGGGCCGCTGCAGACCCTGACCGTGAGCACGCCGAACCAGCAGTTCGAGATTGAGCTGGAAGCCCCGGCACAGCCGGCCTGGTACTACGTGGAGGTGCGCGGCGTGGGCGCGCCACACTCGATCGATCTGGATGCGTTTGGTGACCCCGCTCGGTTGCATTTGGACCAGCTGATCGTGGATGAGCGCCGTGCCATCAGTTCACCGATCTTCGTCGGTCCGTATCTGGCCGAGCCGCTTACCGCCAGCCAGCTGCCTGCGATGTTGCAGCACCCCGATGGCGCCCAGCGTGTGTTCGGTCAGGCGGGCCAGTTCTCCGGTTTTCCGGATGTCGCCGTCAGTGCAACGGTGACCCATGTGGTGGCCGAGCAGCACACGCCCGGCGCCACTCAGGTGGTCTATCGGCGGATTGACCACAACGGCGCCGCGCAGCCGCTGGATGTGGCACCGCTGAGTCGGGCGGCACGCTTCCCGAAAGTGGCGGTGCGCGGCGACGATGTGTGGGTGGTCTGGCAGGATGAGCGGGCTTCTCAGACGCCGCGGCGGCCGGCCATTTACGCTCGTCACAGTGCCAATGGCGGCCTCAGCTGGGACGACGAGATTGTCGTGCGCGAGCTCGACGGGCGTGCCGAGATGCCGGACGTGGCGGTGCTGGCGGACGGATCACCGGTGTTCGTGTGGCAGGAAATTGCCGCCGGGCGCGCATTCGATGTCATGGTGCAGGCCCTGGCCCGTGATGTGGAGCCGGTCAATCTCAGCGGCGCAGACAAACAGACCAATCCGGCCAATCTGGTCGACACCCGCAGTGCGCGGTATCCGGCGTCGATCTGGCCGCGTCTGGCGGTGGCTCCGGATGATCAGCTGGCGGTGGTGTTTCATGACAACCGCAATGATCCCGACCCGAACTGGACCAGCCAGCTGGGCAGCGGCGAAGACGACTCCACCGAATTCGACAACTGGGATGTGCTGATTGCACTGGGTCAGGACGGTGACTGGTCGGCGTTGCACAATCTGGGCCTGCCGGAACGCGCCGACCGCCACGCCGATGTGGTCTTCAACCAGGAGGGACGACTGGTGGTGGCCTGGGACAGCAAGGAGCTGCGTCCGGCAGGTGTCAACACCGCGATATACAGCACCTGGTCGGATGATCGCGGGCTCAGCTGGCAGCAGCCACAGACTGTGGCCGAAGATCCGCAGATGATGAGCCAGTACCCGCGACTCGGGGCGCAGGGCAGCTTGGTCAGGCTGGCCTGGTACGACAATCGGGCCAGCGACTGGCGCTGGAAGATCGTGACCGCCACCTTGCATGCCGGCATCTGGGGGGATGGTCATCTGATTGCAGCACCGGGCAACAACACCTGGCCAGCAGTGGCAGCCGACCAGCTGGTTTTTGCCAGCACCCGCGATGCAAAGCGCTTGCAACGTGATCCCACCCAGATGATTTACCGCATCGAGCTGCCTTTGTGACGCGTTCGGAGAACGTCAGCCCTACCGCCTACGCCACCGGCCACATGTGGTATCGCCTGGGCCTGGCTGATGCGGCGTTGTCGACCGTCCGGGGACGCGTGCTGGACCGGGCTTTTTCGACCCTGGCGCTGCCGATCAAGCTGACCACGGGCGTTGCTTTTGATGATTTGATGCAGGCGCGGCATCAGGGCATCGACGCACAACTGGATGCGGCCATTGCAGCCGGACGGGTCACCCAGGTGATCGAACTTGCGGCGGGTCTGTCGCCGCGCGGCTGGCGATTCCGGCAGCGCTACGGGCACGACCTCCGCTATGTGGAAACGGATCTGCTGCACATGGTGGCGGAAAAGCGCCGCTTGCTGGCGCGTGCCGGGCGTGCCCCCGCGGCTCAGGATCTGTGCGTGGTCGATGTGCTCGACCCCGACGCGTCGAGCAGTCTTGCGCGGGTGGCGGCGGATCTGGACCCGACCCAGGGCGTGGCGGTGATTACCGAGGGCTTGATGAACTATCTTTCGCCGGCCCAGGCGGATCAGGTGTGGCGTCAGATCGCCGCATCGCTCAAGCGTTTTCCGGCGGGTGTCTATCTGTCCGACTTCTACCTGCGTGGCGAGAACAGCGGTGTGCTGATGGCACTGTTTAGCGCCGTGTTGCAGCGCTTCGTGCGCGGGCGCATGCACGTGCACTTCGAAACCCTGGAGGAGGCGCGGGACAGCTTGCAAAGCAAGGGCTTCGCCACGGTCCAGATTCACGCGCCGGGGAATCTGCCGTCGCTGGCAGATCTTGGGCGTCGGCCCGGCGCGCGCCGTGTGCGCATTCTTGAGGCCTGGACTGGACTGTAAGCTGGTTGACAGACTTGGTGCGAGGCCGGCGCTAGCATCGGCGTTATCGTCCAGTTCGGAGACTTTCATGCGCAGCCGTCAGCAGTTGATGCAGGAATACCTGCTCAGTCATCGTCATCCCGTGAATTCACGCATCCATTCCATCTGCGTGCCGCCCATTGTGTTCTCGACTGTGGCGCTGGCCTGGCTGGTGCCGATCGGGCGCTGGCTGGGGCTTGCCGAGACGCTGGCCCCGATCATCAACCTGGCCACGCTTAGCGCGCTGCCCATCGGGCTTTACTATCTGAAGCTGTCGTGGGGCAGCTTCGTCACCATGAGCATCTGGTTTGCCTTGTGCGTTGTCGGCGTGCTGGCCATACAGGGTGCCGGCTGGCCCTTCCTGCCCGGCGCGGCACTGATCTGGGTCGCCAGCTGGGCGCTGCAGATTTATGGCCACAAAGTCGAGGGTGCCAAACCATCTGCTGCCGATGACATGGTGTTTTTTCTCATCGGTCCCTTGTTTGTGACCGACAAATTGTTGCGCCGCCTGTGACCGACCTGACCAACAAAGTGGTGTGGATCACCGGTGCGTCCGGTGGCATTGGCGAGGCCCTGGCGTTGGGTGCTGCGGCGCGCGGTGCACGGCTGATACTGAGTGCGCGACGAGAGGATCAATTGCAACGTGTGCGAGAGCGCTGCGCACGGCCGCAGGATGTGGCCATCCTGCCGTGCGATCTGGAACAACTGCACGATCCCGAGGCCTTGCATGCGCGCGCTGCAGCCTGCTTCGGCCCGGTCGATGTGCTGGTCAACAATGCGGGTTTGTCGCAGCGCACCCTGGCGCTGGACACCTCGATGGACAGCTGCCGCAGGATCATGGAGGTCGATTTCTTTGCCCCGGTGGCGCTGAGCCGCGCGGTGATGCCCGGCATGCGAGAGCGTGGGGGCGGGCATATCGTTGTGGTGAGCAGCGTATTCGGCCATATCGCCATGGCGCGTCGTTCGGTATATGCCGCAGCCAAACACGCGCTCCATGGTTATTTCGACTGTGCGCGGGTTGAACTGGGTGACAAGGGCATCGCCTTCACCCTGGCCTGTCCGGGTTTTGTCAGCACGCAGGTGTCGGTCAATGCGCTGGGGCCGGATGGTCAGCCTTACGGCGGCGTCGACAGCGATATCGCAAAGGGCATGGCGCCTGAGCGGTGTGCCGAGCGCATCTGGCGCGCGGTCGAACGCAATGAACTGGAAGTGACCATTGCCGGCAAGGAGCGCGTGGCCGTGTACTTCAAGCGTTTTCTGCCATTGGCCTGGTACACCGCCTTCGCACGCCGTCTCAAAGTTCACTGATCCTGCGGCGGTGGTCGGCCGTGCAGCGGGTATGCTGAGCCACGCGTAAAGCCAACAGGGGCGTGGAGAGAGCAGCATGAAGTGGACCGAGGAACGCCAGCGACTGCTTGGCAGCGACTGGTTCGAACCTTTGCCGGAGGAGGTGGTTGAGCAACTTGCGGCGATGACCCAGCGGCGCCGACTGCGCGACGGCGAGTTTCTGTTCGCACGCGGCGACGCGCCAGACGGGCTGTACTGCGTGCTCAGTGGCAGAATCCGGTCCGGTAGCACCTCGGCTGATGGCAAGCAGCATTTGCTCATGCAGTTTGAGCCGGGCCACTGGTTTGGCGAAATCTCCATGTTCGACGGCCTGGGGCGCACACATGATGGCCTTGCGGTCGGCGACACCGAGGTGCTGATCCTGCCGCGGCCGCAGTTTCTTGATCTGCTTGCGCGGCGACCCGAGATTTATCCGCATTTTCTGAAGTTGCTGTGTCGCAAGCTGCGCCTGGCTTTCGCGTACATTGAAGATGCCAACTTCGAGCCGCTCAGCGTGCGTGTCGCCCGCCGTTTGCTTGATCTGGCTTCGGTCTACGGCAAGACGACCGCCCACGGCACGCTGATCGATGTGGCTTTGCCGCAGGACGATCTGGCCCAGATGCTGGGCGCATCGCGTCAGGCCGTCAGCAAGGTGCTCAAACACTGGGAGTCGCTGGGCTGGTTGCGCCTGGACTATCGTCGGGTGGTGCTGTGCGAGGCGCCGGCGCTCAAGGCGGTTGCCGATGGCGATGCGCTGAACCAAATGGCGGGGTCGTAAGTCCAAGCCTGCCCTGCCTGCAAGGTGAGGGCTTGCAGGCCCATGGAGCGCTGAATCGCGTCGCTGAGCGCCGGTTTGGCCCGAACTTTGCGTAAGCCGACGCGGTGTAGAGGCGTCTAGAGTCAGCCGGATTTTTCATGATGTTGTTGCGATGTGTTGTGCTGTTCACCGCCGTGTGGATGAGTGCCTGTGGTGGAACGGCGGGCGAAGAGGTGGTGCGCGATCCCACGCTGGATTGCCGTGCGTTCGGTTTCGCCGCTGACGCCGCCCCGGCCACGGGTACGGATTGGGGTGGGCGCGGCTGGCAATCCTGTGCGGTGCGGCTGCCGCTGCCGGGCGGCGTGGAGAGTCTTTACGCGACGCTGTTTGTGCCGGCCGATTTGCGCGCTGACGAGTCGGGTTTGCCGGCCGTGGTGATCGGGCCGGGGGCCTGGCCGTTCAGCGACAAGGCCACCCTCGACATTCAGGAGCGTTACCACTGGTCGGCACGCGAACTGGCCTCCTACGGCTATGCAGCGCTGACGGTGAACCCGCGCGGGTTCATGAATTCCGCCCCTGAAAATGGTCAGGATTACGACGAATATCTGGGCGCCTTGTCACTCGGCTTGTCCTATCTGGTCAGCGCTGACAATCCGCTGGCCTGGCGCATTGATGAGCGCAAGCTGGGCCTGGCCGGACACAGTCTTTCGGCGCGTGTCGCCAGTGTGCTGCAGGGCGAGTTTGCGGGTCTTTCCGCGATTGTGGCGTGGGACAACCTGGCCTCTGATGCACGCGGCGATGCCGGCTCCTACGCGCGTGGCAATGACCGTTTCGGCGCACCGGCGCTGGCCGTGCAACCCCGCGTTCCGGCCATGGGGCAGGGTTCGGACAGCTACGAAACCAGCATTGGCATGGAGACCACTGCGGAAGACAAGAAAACCGCTTTCAATGTGTGGCGCAGCCACGGGGTGGAAAGCATGCAGGTGGTGTTCGCTGGCGCCGACCACGCCAGCTGGTCGTACTCCCTGCGTGATGATCCGCGCATCGAGTCGCCGGCCCTGTCGTCGCTGCGGGTCTATCAGTACTTCACCCGTGCCTGGTTTGATCTGCACCTGCGCGGCAGGGTCAGCGCGATCAGCAAGCTAACCGCGCCGTATGTTCAGGACAAAGGGCCGCAGGAGCTGTACAGCAGCACCTATCTGTCGGCCCTGTACCTGACCGACCAGGCCAGTTATGACTGTGCTGATTTACGCAGCGGCTGCGGGTTCTAGTCCGGCCGGCGAGCCGCGATGAAGGTCCACAGTCCTTCGTAGGACGGGATCATGACCTGTTGCTGTATGACCTGATCGAAGTGGTCCCTGGTGGCATCAAGCACCGTTTCAAGCAGGGCTGCGTGGCCGACTTCGTCGCCATCGGTGGTCGGTCCCACGCCGCAGCACTGCATGCTCACCACACCGCCAGGGCGCACGCTGTCAGCCATCTTTTCCACCGTTTGAGCGACAAAGTCATCACGCGCCAGGTCTTCGCGCACCGGGTCGAAGGTGAGGTCGTAGAGCACTGCGTCCAGATCATGCTCCTGGTCGAGCTGGGCGAAGGCATCGCCGATGACCAGGCGACTGCGCGGGTCTTCATAGGCCTGATCGCACAGCTCTGGCAGATGGTGCTGGCACAACGCCACCACATCGCGGTCGATCTCGACCATCTTGACCTGTTCCAGCGGCTGTCCGGCATCATCGGCACCACGCAACACTTCGGACAGCACGCCGCCATCGCCGCCACCCATGATCAGCACCCGGCGCAGGGGCTGGGTGGTCAGCACCGGGGCAACCATGGCTGTCGCGTAAGCGCGGTCGACGCTGGAAATCTGCAGATCTCCGTCGATGTAGAGCTGGCGGCCATATTGAGGGTGCTCGGCGATGAGCACATCCTGAAAGGCCGTTTGCTGGCGCAGCAGCGGCTCCGCCGGCGCGATCATATCGGCACGGGTCATGAGTCGATGTCGATGACAACACAAGGGCTCATTATTGCCCATCGGGCCGGGATCAGTAATCCAGGCCGAACAGCATCTCGCTGATGTCTGGCGTCCAGCCGTAGATTTTCAGATCCACCCGGTTGTTGCGCACAACCACACCCTCAGCGTGCAGCAGGGCCGCCTGGCGTATCGCGGTTTTTGAAGCGGCTTCAAAGGCCAGCTGACCGGATGAGCGCAACACCCGATGCCAGGGCACCTCAAGCGCGTCCGGGGCGTAGCCCAGCGCTTTGCCGACCAGGCGTGCGCGACCGGGCAGGCCGGCCAGATCGGCGATGCGCCCATAGCTGGACACCTTGCCCGCCGGAATCGCCAGCACGGTGTTCCAGATGCGCTGATAGTTTTCGTTCATGCGCTGTTGAAGTGGTGCCACACCGGGGTGATGCGGGCCGAAATCGGGGCCAGTTTGCCGTAGCGAATCCAGCGCTGTTCGTGCGCGTGAAAGTCCGAACCAATCGAGCCGAGCAGCTCGCGGCTGGCCACCTCACGGGTGATCAGGGCCAGATCCTGGGCGTTCTGCGAGGCCCCGGCGCTGACTTCCACCGCATCCCCGCCACAGGCCTGAAAGGCATCCAGCATGCGCTGACGCCAGGCGCCGCTGAGCTTGTAGCGCAGTGGATGGGCCAGCACCGCAAGCCCGCCGCTGGCATGGATGGCCTCGATGGCCTCACTCAACGGCGGCCAACTGATGCGCACGGCGGCGGGTTTGCCGGCGCCGAGATACTTTTTGAAGGCCTGCTTGAGATCGTCGGCCAGGCCTTGGGCGACCACCACGCGGGCAAAGTGCGTGCGTGTCAGCTGACCGTCGCCGGCCAGCGTCCGGGCTGCGGCGAGGCTGTTGTCGGCGCCGAGCTTGTCGAGTCGCTCGGCCATGCGCTCGGCGCGGCTCAGACGGCGCTGCTGGATATCGTCGAGCAAGCTGTTGAGGGTGGGGTTGTGCGGATCGATGTCGAGACCGACCACATGCAGGGTTTTGTTCTCCCAGCTGACCGAGATCTCCACGCCGTTGATGAAGCCCATGCCGAGTCGCTGCGCAGCGTCCCGCGCGGCGCTCAGGCCGGCCACGGTGTCGTGATCGGTCAAGGCCAGCAGAGCGATGTCGTGGGCGGCAGCGTGCGCGACCAGCTCGGCCGGCGGGAGAAACCCGTCGGAGGCGGTGGAGTGGCAGTGCAGATCGATCTGCGCGTGCTGGCTGGGAATGCTGATCAAAAGTCGAAGCCTTGCTGGTGCGGGCGCCCGGGGACGCGAAACAGATCGGTGCGCCGGGCCGCGTTCTGGCGGGCCGACAGACCGGCGCGGCGCCGGGCCAGATCGAAGCGTTGGCGAATCAGTTCGGCGTAGGGGCCGCGACCGCTCATGCGCTGGGCGAAGTCACTATCGTAGGCTTTACCGCCGCGCATGTCGCGGATCCGATTCATCACGCGTTCATGGCGCGCCGGGTAGTGGGTGGCCAGCCAGTCTTCGAACATCGGGTGCAGTTCATAGGGCAGACGCAGCATCACGTAACCCACTTCGCAGGCCCCGGCATCGGCCACAGCCGTCACCACCGCTTCGATCTCGGCATCGTTGATAAACGGAATGATGGGCGCCATGAGCACGCCGGTGGGCACACCCGCAGCTCTTAACTCGCGGATCATGCGCAGGCGCATGCCTGGGCTTGCGGTGCGCGGTTCCATGCGCCGCTTGAGGGTATTGTCCAGGGTGGTGACACTGACCATCACCTTGACCAGGTCCAGCTGCGCCAGTTGCGTCAGCAGGTCGAGATCGCGCAGCACGCCGCCACCTTTGGTGATCAGCCCGACCGGATGGCGGTAGTCGAGAAACACCTGCAACAGCTGACGGGTCAGGCCGAGCTGGCGCTCGACCGGCTGGTACGCGTCGGTACTGCCGCCAATGACGATGGTCTGCGGCTGATAGCCGGGCTTGTCGAAGGCCGCGCGCAGCAGCGCTGCAGCTTCAGGTTTGTGGAACAGCTGGGTTTCGAAATCCAGGCCCGGGGACAGATCGCGATAGGCGTGATCAGGGCGCGCGTAGCAATACACGCAGCCGTGCTCGCAGCCCTGTATCGGGTTGATCGAGCGGGAAAAAGGCACATCCGGTGAGGTGTTGCTGCTGATGATGCTGCGCGCGTGGTCGACAAACAGCTGGGTGGCCAGTGGCGCCGGCGCATCATCATCCTGCGGCCAGCCGTCATCGAGCGCCTCGCGCGTGGTCTGCGCGAAGCGACCGGCCGGGCGGCTGACAGCGCCGCGGGTTTTGTCGACAGGCGGATTCACCCGCGCAGTGTAGTACGCGCAACAGCGCACCAACATCCCGTTGGCAGGCTTGATCCGCTGGCCACGGGCGGGCACCATGCCGGGCCATTCCACGGCGGCCTCGCGTCGCGCTCTGCAAGGACCTGTGCATGATCACTCTCGTCGTCGCCATGGCGGATAACGGCATCATCGGCAAGGATGGTGATCTGCCCTGGCACCTGCCCGATGATCTCAAGCATTTCAAGGCCGTGACCCTGGGCAAGCCGGTGATCATGGGGCGTCGCACCTGGGCCGAAGTCGGTCGGCCGCTGCCGGGGCGCCGCAATATCGTGATCACCCGACAGGCCGATTTCGAGGCGCCCGGCGCCGAGGTCGTCAACAGCCTGGAGGCAGCCCTGGCGCTGGTGGCCGATCAGCCCGAGGTGATGGTGATTGGCGGCGGGCAGATCTACAGCGAGGCGATGCCGCGTGCGCAGCAAATCTGGCGCACCCTGGTGCACGCGGAGGTGGCGGGGGACACCCACTTTCCGCAGACCGACTGGTCCGCCTGGACGGTGGCTGAGTCGCATGACCACCCGGCGGACGAGCGCCACGCCTACGCCATGACCTTCCAGCGCCTGGTCCGCGCTGACGGCTGACGCCTTGGGCGGCGCCAGCCGCTGCCCTGAGCGGCCCGCTCGCGATCACATTCAGCTGAGTTTGCGGTGGCGAACCTTCTCGTCGGCGCCGGCTTCCTTGCCTTTGCGCTTGAGATGATCGTCGGCGTAATCCTGGTAGTTGCCTTCGTGGAAGATCACGCTGCCATCGTCTTCCACCGCCAGGATATGCGTGGCGATACGGTCCAGGAACCAGCGATCATGCGAGATCACCATGACGCAGCCGGGGTAGGCGAGCAGGGCTTCTTCCAGCGCGCGCAGGGTTTCCACGTCGAGATCGTTGGTCGGTTCGTCAAGCAGCAGCACGTTGCCGCCGGAGCGCAGCAGTTTGGCCAGGTGCACGCGATTGCGCTCACCACCGGACAGCTCGCCCACGCGTTTTTGCTGGTCAGACCCTTTGAAGTTGAAGCGGCCACAGTAGGCGCGTGACTGCACCTCGTAGTTGCCCACCTTGATGATGTCCTGACCGTCGGAGATTTCCTCCCACACGGTCTTGTCGCCGGACAGGTCATCGCGGCTCTGATCAACGTACGCGGCTTCAACCGTATCGCCGATGCGGATTTCGCCGACATCCGGCTGTTCCTGACCGGTCAGCATGCGGAACATGGTGGTCTTGCCCGCGCCGTTGTGGCCGATGATGCCGACGATGGCGCCACGCGGCACCTTGAAGCTGACATCCTTGTACAGCACACGATCGCCGTAGCTCTTGCTGACGTTGTCGAGTTCGTAGACCAGTTCGCCCAGACGCGGGCCCGGCGGAATGTAGATCTCGCGGGTTTCCGAGCGGCGCTGGAATTCCTGCGACTGCATTTCCTCGAAAGCCTTGAGACGCGCCTTGCTCTTGGA
This sequence comes from Oceanococcus sp., assembly GCA_030147945.1. Taxonomy (GTDB): domain Bacteria; phylum Pseudomonadota; class Gammaproteobacteria; order Nevskiales; family Oceanococcaceae; genus Oceanococcus. Next base: position 20,616 of record JASBUL010000017.1, read on the forward strand.
CTGGCGGCCCTTGGGGTTGGCCCGCACCCATTCCAGCTCTTCGGCCATGGCTTTCTGTCGTGCGGCTTCGGTTTTCTCTTCCTGGGCCAGGCGCTTTTCCTTCTGTTCCAGCCAGGAGGAGTAATTGCCTTCCCACGGAATGCCGTGGCCGCGGTCCAGTTCCAGAATCCAGTTGGCCGCGTTGTCGAGGAAGTAGCGGTCATGGGTCACCGCCACCACGGTGCCCTTGAAGTCGCACAGGAAGGATTCCAGCCAGGCCACCGAGTTGGCGTCCAGATGGTTGGTCGGCTCGTCCAGCAGCAGCATGTCGGGTTCGGACAGCAGCAGGCGGCACAAGGCGACGCGGCGGCGTTCACCGCCCGACAGTTTGGTGACGTCGGCATCCCAGGGCGGCAGGTTGAGTGCATGCGCAGCCTGATCCAGCTTGCGATCCAGCTCCCAGCCATCAACCGCTTCGATCTTGTCCTGCAGTTCG
>JASBUL010000018.1 GCA_030147945.1 Oceanococcus sp.
GCCGAAGCGCAGCTCAGCGCCGCAACCATCCCAAACCCCACACCGCGAATCACGTGCTTCATGAATAAAACTCCCGTGCTGTATAGATTTTTCTGGATCAGGATCAACCCTGACTGCGCCAGAATAGTGCAGCCCGTGAATTAATGCAAAACTGTGATTTGCGTCACAAGTTGTTCTTATTATTGAAATAATTTAGTCATTTTTGGCTGCCGGACTGGTGCTTTTTGCCACCAGTTGGTGCAAGGCCTGCAGCTCGCGCTTGTCCAGCGGACGGCTGCGCCCACTGGCCAGATTGTTGGGCAGGGTAATCGGCCCGAAGCGCACGCGAATCAGTCGGCTGACCTGGCAATCCATGGCCTCCCACAGACGTCGCACGATGCGATTGCGACCTTCGCTGACGGTGACGTGAAACCAGCGGTTGGCCCCTTCACTGCCCTGATCAACCAGGCTGTCGAAGGCGGCGAAGCCATCGTCCAGCTCGATACCCTCGCGCAACTTGCGCAAGGTGTCGTCGTTGATATCACCGATCACCCGCACCGCGTATTCCCTCTCGATCTGACTCGAGGGATGCATCAGGCGACGCGCCAGCTCACCGTCGGTGGTAAACAGCATCAGCCCGGAGGTGTTGAGGTCCAGGCGGCCAACCGCAACCCAGCGCCCGGCGCTCAGCTTGGGCAAACGCTGGAACACGGTGGGGCGACCCTGCGGGTCCTTGCGCGTAACAATCTCGCCAACCCGCTTGCGGTACACAATGGTCTGGTTTTCCGGCGGGGTGAAACGCAGGGTTCGACCGTCCAGGGTGATGCGATCGGTGGGCGTGACCTTCTGCCCCAGTTCAGCAGGCTGACCATTGACCCGAATGCGCCCGGCACGAATCCAGTCCTCCGCCTGGCGGCGGGAACCGTAACCGTGCTGGGCAAGAAACTTCTGCAGACGCTCGGGCGGCGCTTTGCTGACCGGCGGACGCAGCGAGCGTGCCCGTTTCGGTGCAGCGACTTCGGCACGCTCAGTGTCTTGTCGCTTCTTGATCTGGCGGCGGGACTTGGGATTCGGGCTGGGATTGCGCTTCTTCATCAGCAGACGTGTCCGGTGTGCTGGCAGGGAGGGAATCGTCGACGTTCGGGTCGGCATCCCCATGAGATTGGGCCGCGAGTTGCGCTTTGAGCGCCTCCGGCAATTCGTCTTGTGGCGCCAGGCGAACCAGCGCAGCCTCGAGCTTCTCCGGATCGGTCAGCTCGGGCAAAGGCGGCAGGTCTTCCAGCGACTTGAGATTCAGATCATCCAGGAACTGACGCGTGGTGGCGAGCAATGCAGGGCGCCCCGGCCCTTCACGATGGCCCACCTCACGAATCCACTCGCGCTCGAACAGGGTTTTCAGAATCCCGCCTGACAGGCTCACACCGCGAATTTCTTCAATGTCGCCTCGTGTCAGCGGCTGGCGATAGCAAATCAGAGCCAGCGTCTCGAGCAGCGCACGCGAATATTTCTGCGGCTTTTCTTCGTACAAGCGACCGACCCAGGGGGCCAGCTCCTTGCGCACCTGGAAACGATAACCGCTGGCCACTTCCAGCAGCTCGATGCTGCTGCCCTCAAGCTCCTGCTGCAACTCGCGCAACGCAGTGCGGATGGCACTGCCGGAGATCTCGATATCGTCATTAAGCACCTGCTCGATGCGCCGGATCGACAACGGGGCATCGGCCACAAGCAGCAGGGCGCGAATGATTTCCTTGTGGGCGATCCGTGCCATCAGGCCTGCCCCGCGCCGGCCAGCCGAATATGCACTGGCGCATATGGCGCATCCTGCTCGAGCTGGATCAGGCCATTGCGGACCAGTTCCAGCGTGGCCAGAAACGTGACCAGCAAACCTTTGCGCCCCTCTTCCGGATCCCACAATTCCATCAGGCTAGCTTGGCGGATATCGGACAAACGATCCAGCACCCGGCTCATACGTTCACGCACCGACAGCGGCTCGGAGGTGATCTTGTGCGATTGCAGCAGTTCGGCACGCTGCAGCAGATCCTGCAGGGACAACAGCAGATCACGCAATGCGGGCGGCGGCTGCAGCGGGGCCTCGACGCTCATCGGCTGTGCCTGCGCGGGGAAGGTGTCGCGATGCAGACGCGGCAGCTCATCGATGTTCACCGCGGCCTGCTGCACCTCGGCATAGGCCTGCAGACGTCGGACCAGCTCGGCGCGCGGGTCTTCGGCATCATCGCCCTCCTCGCTGGGTGGCTTGGGCAGCAACACGCGCGACTTGATCTCGGCCAGCCAGGCCGCCATGACCAGATATTCCGCCGCCAGATCAAAGCGCAGCTCCTCCATCACATTGATGTAATCGAGGTATTGCTGGGTGATCAGGGCCACCGGAATATCCAGCACATTGAGGTTCTGCCGCCGGATCAGATACAGCAAAAGGTCCAGCGGCCCCTCAAAGGTTTCCAGAAAAACCTCCAGCGCATCCGGCGGGATATACAGATCCTGCGGCAGCTCGGTGAATGCCTCACCGGCGACATGCGCAATAACGGTGGCCTGGGGGTCGTTCATTCAGGCGCGGGGCAGAAACCCGAGCTTGTCGTAAACCTGGCGAATCTTCTGATCGGCACGTGCGTTGGCCTGCTCGGCGCTGCGCGCCAGAATCCCATCAAGGTAGGCCGGGTCATCCTGCAACGCACGGTAGCGCGCCTGCATCGGCTCCATGAAGGCCACCACCGCGTCGGCCACGTCGCCCTTGAAGCGCCCGTAACCGGAATCACCGTAGTCGGCTTCCAGATCCTCAATGCTGCGGCCGGTCACCGCCGCCATGATGTTGAGCAAATTGGTCACACCGGGTTTGTCGTCTGCGGCGCGCACTTCACTGCCGGAATCGGTGACCGCGCGCTTGATCTTCTTGGCGATCTTTTTCGGCTCATCCAGCAGATAGATGCCATTGCCCTCGTTGTCATCCGACTTGGACATTTTCGCCTCCGGGTTCTGCAAGCCCATGATGCGCGCCCCCACCGGCGGAATGAAAGGCTCCGGAATGCGGAACACCTCTTCCTTGTGGGCGAAGTTGAAGCGCTGCGCCACATCGCGCGCCAGCTCCAGATGCTGTTTCTGGTCGTTCCCCACCGGGACCAGCTGGGTGTCGTAGATCAGAATGTCGGCCGCCATCAACACCGGGTAGTTGTACAGACCGGCATTGATGTTATCGGCATGCTTGGCCGATTTGTCCTTGAACTGGGTCATGCGATTGAGCTCGCCGACCATGGTGTAGCAGTCGAGAATCCAGGCCAGCTGACTGTGCCCGGCCACGTGCGACTGCGCGCACAGCAGATTCTTCTCGGGGTCGATGCCGCAGGCGATGTACAGGCTGAGGAAATCGCGACAGCGCTGACGCAGCACGGCCGGGTCCTGACGCACCGTGATGGCATGCAGGTCGACCAGCAGGAAAATGCAGTCGTAGTCCGCCTGCAGGTCCACCCAGTTGCGGATCGCGCCGATGTAATTGCCCAGCGTGAGCTGGCCTGAAGGCTGGATTCCGGAAAGCAGGACGGGTTTGGACGTCGACATGACTACACAGATGAGAAAACAGCGCGCGATTATAGACTGAGAGTGGCTCGCGCCGGGGAGCAATCCCGGCTACAAACCCAATGCCGCCGGATCCGCCTTGCCGGCGCGGATCAGTTCGACCTTGCCGTCGGAGATATCGACCACGGTGGTGGGCTCGAAACCGCACGGCCCGCCGTCAACGATCAGATCCAGGTCGTTGGCCAGCGCATCGCGAATATCGTCCGCCTCATGAAACGGCAGCTCCTCACCCGGCAATTGCGCGGTGCAGCTCAGAATCGGCTCGCCCATCTCCTCCAACAGCGCATGGGCAATGGCGTTGTCCGGAACGCGCACGCCAATGGTTTTGCGCTTGCCGGTCTGCAAGCGCCGCGGCACTTGCAAGGTGGCGCGCAGCACGAAGGTAAACGCGCCAGGCGTGGTGTTGCGCAGCATGCGGAACTGCCAGTTATCAACGCGCGCGTAGTTGGCGATCTCCGACAGATCACTGCACATCAGCGTCATGTTGTGATGCTTGTCGACCTGGCGGATGCGCTTGATCCGCTCCACCGCCTGCTTGTCACCGATGTGACAACCGAAGGCGTAACAGGAGTCGGTTGGATAGGCGATGATGGCGCCCTCGCGCAGGCGGCTGACCACGTGCCGGATCTGGCGCCCATGGGGGTTGTCCGGATGAACCTCCAGATATTCGGCGGACATCGCTTCGCAAAAGTGAAATCAGCCACAGAGTATAATCGGCAGCATGCAGAAATGGATTGATTCGATCCCCGCCCTGGCCTTTCTCGGCGCGGTGATCTGGCGCGACATCTATGTCGCCACCGTGGTGCTCATCGTTGCACTGTTCGCTCTGGTCCTCTGGTATGCGTTGGTGCACAAGCGTTTGCACCGTATGCATCTGGGCACGGCCGTGGTCGCCCTGGTGCTGGGCGGCATCACCCTGGGCCTCAAGGACCCGGTGTTCATCAAGTTCAAACCCACTGCGGTGTATCTGGCTTTCGCCCTGGTCATCGGTGGCAGCCAGTTCATCGGCAAAACGGTGATGATGCAGCGCCTGGGCAGCAGCGTTGCCGAGTTACCCGAGCCCCTGTGGCGACGCATCAATATCGCCTGGGCGGTGTTTTTCGTGTTCTGCGCCGGCCTTAATGTGGTGCTGGCGCTGAGCCTCAATGATGAGATGTGGGCATTGGTCAAAACCTTCGGGTTCACCGCCCTGATGTTCCTATTCGTGCTAGCGCACCTGCCGTTCGTGCACCAGCACCTGCCCAAGGAAGAAGTCTGATGTGGTATGCGATCACCGCGCTGGATGTGCCCAACAGCCTGGCCAAGCGCCTAGCCGCACGCCCGGATCATCTGGCCCGCCTGCAGGACCTCAAAGCCGACGGCCGCTTGTTGCTGGCCGGGCCGTTCCCGGCTGTGGATGCCAGCGACCCCGGCGAGCTGGGTTTTGAAGGCAGCCTGATCGTGGCCGAATTCAACGACATTGAATCGGCCCGCGCCTGGGCTGACGATGACCCTTATCGCCATGCCGGCGTGTACGCCGAAGTCAGTGTGCGCCCGTTCAAACCGGTGCTGCCATGAGTGATCGTGTTGAGCGCATACGCGCGCTGCTCGAGCAGGCCTTCACCCCCACCGAACTGGACATCCGCGACGACAGCCATCTGCATGTCGGCCATGCCGGCGCACGTAGTGGCGCTGGCCACTACAGCGTGAGCATTCGCGCTGCGGCATTTGCCGGCAAGAAGCCGCTCGAAGCCCACCGCATGGTCTACGCTGCGGTGGACGAGATGATGGGCAGCGAGATTCATGCCCTGTCGATTTCCGCACGCGCGCAATGAGCCGAGGCTGTCTCGGAGCACTGCTGCTGCTCACGAGCCTGTGCACATCCGCAGCCACCGAACCCACCCTGCCCGACGCTGACAGCGGTCACTTTCGCTGGGACGCCGGACTCGGTCTGGCCAGCCTCAGCTTTCCTGCCTATCGCGGCTCCAAGGTGCGTGAGGTGCTGGCCCTGCCGGTGCCCATCGTCTCGTTCAGCAGCAAGCATTTAAGCCTCAGCCGTGATGGCGCCAAGCTTGATGTCTACGACACCCGGCGCGTGCGCTTCAACCTCTCAGCAGCCGGATCCCTGCCGGTCGACAGCGACGATGTGCCGCTGCGCGAAGGCATGCCCGACCTCAACCCCAGCATCGAACTTGGGCCTGTGCTCATTATTGCGCTGCCCTGCTGGAGTGGCTGGACCTGCGTGCAGGAAACCCTGGCGCGCGGCGTGATCGCATCGGATTTCGAGCAGATTGAAACCATAGGCTGGACGTTGCAGCCGCGGCTCAATCTCAGGCGCAGCGCCCCGGCCACACAGCGCCACCGTCACGATTGGGAACTGACTGCCGGACCGGTCTACGCAACGCGCCGCTACCACGACTACTTCTATACTGTCGAAGCGCCTTACGCGACCGCCGAGCGCCCGGCCTACGCCGCGCGCAGCGGCTTCAGCGGCTGGCGTTTTTCCGCCACCCATGTTTACCAGTTCGGCGATTTCGGGATTTACAGCTACGTCTCGTATGACAATTTGCGCGACAGCGCATTCGCCGACAGCCCGCTGCTGGAAACCAAGGACTACATTCTGGGCGGCATCATGATGCGCTGGACCCTGTGGGGCTCGCATCTGAAGCGCTGATCAGTCGCTTGCCAGCATCTTCTCGAACGCGGCCAGGTCGAGCACCGGCACCCCCAGCTTTTGCGCCTTGGCCAGCTTCGAACCGGCCTTTTCCCCGGCCAGCAGAAAGTCGGTCTTACCCGACAGTGAACCGCTGACCTTGCCACCGGCGGCGATGATGCGCGCTTTGGCCTGATCACGGCTCATGCCCTCCAGCGTGCCAGTGATCACGAACTGCTGGCCATCCAGCGGGCCACCGGACGCAGGCTTTTGCGGCGTCGGCCAGTGGATCGCGCAATCATCGGGATCAACCAGCCGGGCAATGATCGCCCGGTTGTGCTCATCATCGAAGAAATCCCGAATACGTCCGGCCACCACCGTGCCCACATCCGGCACCTGCTGCAGGCGCTCCAGGTCCGCCGCCATCAAGGCCGGCATTTCAGCAAAATCCTCGGCCAGCTGGGCCGCGGTTACCTCGCCCACATCGCGGATGCCCAGCGCGAACAGAAAACGTGCAAAGCTGGTCTGCGCGCTGCGTCGAATCGCTGCAATGAGATTGCTGGCTGATTTCTCGGCCATGCGCGGCAAGGCCGCCACCTGTTCTTCGCTGAGACGATAGATATCGGCGGGACTTTTCAGCAGGCCCAGTTCAGCCATTTGATCGATCAGCTTGTCGCCCAGACCCTCGATGTCCATGGCGCGGCGCGAGGCGAAATGCTTGAGGCTTTCTCGCAGTTGCGCATCGCAACTCAGACTGCCGGTACAGCGCGCCACGGCTTCACCCTCGATACGCGTCACCGGTGAATCACACACCGGGCAAGCCTGCGGCAGCTCGATCATGGCAGCGTCATCAGGACGCTTGTCGAGCACCACCCGGGCAACCTCGGGAATCACATCCCCGGCCCGGCGCACCACCACGGTGTCCCCCACGCGCACATCCTTGCGCGCCACCTCGTCCATATTGTGCAAGGTGGCATTGGACACGGTCACGCCGCCGACAAACACAGGCTCCAGACGGGCAACCGGCGTCAGCGCGCCGGTACGCCCGACCTGGAACTCCACCGCGCGCAAACGCGTGGTCGCTTCCTCGGCCGGAAATTTGTGCGCAATGGCCCAGCGCGGTGCCCGCGCAACCTGGCCAAGCTCGTCTCGCACTGCCAGATCATCGACCTTGTAAACCACACCGTCGATGTCGAAATCGAGGTTGTCACGCAGTTCGCCGATACGCTGATAGTAGGCCAGCAAGGCATCGCGATCGGCACAGTCCTGACGCAGCTGCGTGACCACGAAGCCCCATTCAGCCAGGGCTGCCATGACCTGATTATTGCGTTTGAGACCGTGCTCACCCTCAAACACGCCCTGACTGTCGCCAACCGCATAGGCAAAAAACTTGAGCGGTCGCTGCGCCGTCACCTGCGGATTGAGCTGGCGCAATGCGCCAGCCGCGGCATTGCGCGGGTTCACGTAGGTTTTTTCGCCCTGAGCTTCCAGGCGCGCATTCAACTCGGCAAAGCCGCTGCGCGGCATGACCACTTCACCGCGCACCTCAAGCACGGGGGGCGCCGCGCCCTGCAGACGCAGGGGCACCGACCCCACAGTGCGCAAATTGGCCGTCACATCCTCGCCCTCACGCCCGTCACCGCGCGTGGCGCCGCTGACCAGCACTCCCTCTTCATAGACCAGGCTTACGGCCAGGCCATCAAACTTGGGTTCGGCGCCAAACAAGGGCAAGGTCCCCATGGCCTTGCGTACGCGCTCCAGGAAGTCATCCAACTCGTCGTCACTGAAGCAGTTGGCCAGCGACAACATGGGCTGACGATGCACCACGGCGGCAAAAGCATTATCCGGTGGCGCCCCAACCCGCTGGGTCGGTGAATCCGCCGTGCGCAGCTCGGGGTAGCGCGCTTCGAGCTGCTCCAGTTCGCGGCGCAAGGCATCGTAGTTGGCGTCGTCCAGCTGCGGATCATCCAGCACGTAATAGCGGTGATCGTGCTCGCGCAACTGATCCGCCAGCTCGGCGGCTCGCTTGCGCGCCGCCGTGGGGATAGCAGTCATTACAGGGCGTTATTGCGCGGTGTAGGTGGCGCTGGCCTCGCGCATCCGCGCGATCATGTCGGTGGTCAAAGGCTGGCGCTGACGATCCAGCAAGGTGGCATCAAGACGATCGGCCAGGGTCTGCGCGGTGGTCAGCAGATCATCAAATGCGGCCTCGCCATCGATGCTGCCCGGCAGCTGCAGGAACAGGCTCACGCCCGGGGTGTGCAGCTCATGTTTCTCTTCCGGGATCAGAAAGCCCGGCTTGACCATCGACGTCACCGAGAACACACGCTCGCCGTTCGGGCTGAAGCGGTGAAACACATCGTGAGCGCCGAACTGCAGGCCGCAGCTTTCCAGCGCCTGATGCAGCGCGTCGCCATCCATGTGACTGAGATCGCTGCGGTGGACCGATATCACGAAAAGACCACCAAACTCGTCGGTACTCTCACCGCTGACCGGATCTTCCACCGCCACCGAATCGTCCGGCTGACCGGCGTTACGCGGACGGGCTTTGCCCACGCCGAATTCGTCGAAGGAGGCGCTGTCGCTCTTGAAGAAATCGAGCTGATCCTCTTCCTGACCTTCGCGCCGCCGCTTGTTGTTCCAAACGGCCTGCTTGGCAGCCTGGCGTCGGGCATGAAGATACACCCCCACCACGACGATCACGCCGATGACGAGGAGTGCCCACTGCATCTCATTCATGTTCGATTCCTGGTGTTTTTCTGGTATCCGGCATGATGCCTTTATCCCGCCAGCGCCACGGCCTGTTGCACGTCGACACTGACCAGACGCGACACGCCGGGTTCCTGCATGGTCACGCCATTGAGCTGGTCGGCCAGCTCCATGGTGACCTTGTTATGGGTCACGATAATAAACTGTACCTGCTCGGACATCTCGCGCACCACCTCGCAATAACGCACGACATTGGCGTCATCCAACGGTGCATCAACCTCATCCAGCATGCAGAACGGGGCCGGGTTGAGTTCGAACAGGGCAAAAACCAGCGCCACTGCGGTCATGGCTTTTTCGCCCCCGGAAAGCAGCTGGATGGTGGCGTTGCGCTTGCCGGGCGGCCGCGCCATCACCCGCACACCAGCATCCAGAACATCTTCGCCAGTCAGCTCTAGATAGGCCTCACCACCACCAAACAGTTTGGGGAAACGCGCTTTGAAGCGATCGTTGACCGACTCGAACGTGGCCCGGAAGCGCGCCCGGGTTTCCTTGTCGATCTGCCGGATTGCATCCTCCAGCTTGTCCAGAGCCTCGACCAGATCCGCTTCCTGAGCGCGCAGATGATCGGCCCGCTGCTTTTCTTCGTCGTATTCCTCGACTGCAGCCAGATTGACCGCGCCAAGCCGCTGAATACGGCTGTCCAGTTTCTCGAGCTCTTCCTCACAAGCGCGCGCCTGCATGCTTTCATCCAGTTCGGCGATGATGTCATCGAGCCGTGCGCCGGCCTCGCGAACCTGTTCTTCCAGCCCATCGCGCCGCGCCAGCAGACGCTGCTCGCCCAGCTGCATTTCCTGCAAACGAGCGCGTACGTTCTGTGAGGCCTGCTCGCACTGATGCACTGCGGCAGCGGCCTCGCGTGCCTTGCTCACGCTCAGCTCCTGAGTCTGACGCGAGGTTTTGAGGGCCTCGGTTGCCGCCTCCCGGGCTTTGCTGGCGGCTGCAACCGCGTCCTGCAAAGCCGGCAACGGGGTCTGGATACTGTCCTGGTTTTGCTGTGATGCGGCCAGATTCTGTTCGACATCCTTGCGGCGCGCATCCAGCGCATCGCGCGCCGCCTGGGCCGCAGCCAGTTCGCTGCTCAGTGCCGCACGCCGCTCACGCGAACTGTCGAGCTGACGCTGCAAATCCTGCTGACGATGCCGCGCATCCTGCAATGCCTTGCGCGCAGCGTCGCTTTTTTCCAGTTGCGCGCGCTCCTGCTGCTCCAGCGCCTCCAGCTCACCCCGACTGGCCTCCAGCAATTTCTCAGCCTGGTCACGGTCACGGCGCAGCTCGTCAAGCAACTTGCCAACCTCGGCCAGCTCTTCGCTGCGCTGCTGACGACGTTGCTCCAGCGTGCTTTTCTTCTCGCTCAGACGCTGACTCACGCTGCGCGCCTCAGCATGCTGGCGCCGCGCCTGATCCAGCGCCTGCAGCGCCTGCTGCTGGGCCTGCTCGGATTGTTTGAGCTGCTCCACCGCAGCCTGTTGCTGCTGATGCGCCTGCTCGGCGGCCTGCTGCGCCGCGCTGTTCTCATCACGCGCTTCGGCCAGCAAGCGCTCACGCAGCAGTACACCATCGGCCTGCTGGCCTTTGCGGCGATGACTCAAACCCGGCCACAGCATATGGCCCTGGGCCGTGACCACGCTGTGCCCGGCGGCCAAAGTCGCCAGCTGCGTTTGTGCGGCGGCTGGTGATGCCGCCGTGAACACGGTCGCGAGCAGCTTGCGGATAGCCAACGGACCTTCGACCTGGGCCGCCAGCGAACCCTCCGGAGCCTGCCAGCTGGCATCGTCGAGCTCGATCAGGCGGGCCGGCTGGGCCTCGTCATCGCTGATCAGGGCCAGCTGTCCATCAATGCAAGGCGCTTGCAGCCACGGACCAAGCACCGCTTCGGCGGCGTCTTCCCAGCCCGGCTGTACGCGCATTACCCGTGCCAGCGGCTGCGCCTGCGACCAGCCCTTGTCGGCCAGCCAGCGCGTATCTGATTTGTCATCGTCACCCAGCGCCCGCGCCTGCTCCGCAGTGAGCGTCGCCAGACGTGCATGAACACTCTGCGCCTGCTTGCGCGCCTCGTGCAAAGCAGCGTCGCTGTCACCCCGCTCACGGCGCGCTTGCTCGACCTGCTGAACGGCCTGAGCAGCACGCACATCGGCATCTTCCAAGGCCGCCGATGCGGCCTGCATGGCCTGCTCAGCGGCGGTGATTTGTTGCTCGACCTCACTCACGTCGATGTCCGCAAGATCCTGTTCGCACTGAGTTGCGCGCGCCTGGGTGCGCTCCAGTTGCCGCCCCAGCTGCTCCAGACGCACCTTTTCTGTGGCCGCGACGGTGCGCGGTTTCTGCAGGGCATCACGCAGGGTTTCCAGCGCGCGCTGTTCGTCGGCCGCATGCTGCTCAGCCTGGGCCAGGCCGGATTCCAGGGTAGCCAGTTCCTGCTGGGCATCGGCCAGCGTCTGTTGCAGCACGGTCAGCTGGGCGCCCAGTTCACGCCCACGCTCGTCGCGCTCCTTGAACTGGGCCAGCAAACGCTCACTTTCGCTGCGCAGGTCCTGCGCTTCCTTGTCGCGCAGGCGAATCATTTCCTGGGCGTGCTTAAGCTCCTGCTCGGCGCGCCCAAGTGCGGCTTCAGCCTCGTAATAGCGGGCCTGAACCGCCTGGGTCTCCTGGTTGCTCTGCTCAGCGGCATCGGCGGTCTGCTTGCGCGCCACGATGGCATCCTTGAGCCGCGCTTCAGCCTGATCCAGCTGCTGCTGGCAGGTCTGCAAACGTTCACGCGCTGCGGCGTGTTCGGTTTCCAGTTCGCGCCAGCGCAGGCCCAGCAACTGGCGACGCAAACGCCGCTGATCCTGCTTGTACTGCTTGAAGCGCTGGGCCGCCGCAGCCTGGCGCTGCAGCTTGCTCAAACGTTCGTCGATCTCACCCAGCAGATCTTCCAGGCGATCAAGGTTTTCCCGCGTGTGCCGAATGCGGATTTCGGTCTCCCGGCGCTTTTCCTTGTAGCGCGAGATCCCGGCCGACTCTTCCAGCATCTGGCGCAGTTCTTCGGGCTGCGCCTCAATCAGGCGCGAAACCGTACCCTGCTCGATGATGGCGTAGTTGGAGCGGCCGCCCAGACCGGTGCCCAGGAACAACTCGGTGATGTCCTTGCGCCGACAACGTGTGCCGTTGATATAGAACTGCGAGCCGCCATCACGCGACAGCTCACGACGCACGGCAATTTCGCCGTACTGCGCGTAGGGCCCTTCAATGGTCGCGTCACTGTTGTCGAACACCAGCTCGATCATGGCGCGCCCAACCGGCTTGCGCGTGCGCGAACCGTTGAAGATCACATCCGACAGCGCGGCGCCACGCAGCTGCTTGGCGCTGGATTCACCCAATACCCAGCGCACGGCGTCGATCAGATTCGACTTGCCACACCCGTTCGGCCCGACCACAGCGGTCAGGTTGCTGGTCAGGGTCAGCTGAGTCTTGTCTACAAAGGACTTGAATCCGGCCAGCCGGATAGCGCTCAGGCGCATGCGCGAATCACGTCGGAAAACGAGCTAGTGTAAATTATGTTTCCCGGCGCCAACACTGCCGCCGCGGGTTCTTTCCTCAACATTGCGGTAAATCCTGAGCTCCATGTCCACTCGCCCGTCCAAAACCCTCGAAACCTTCCCCAATCCGAAGCCTGAGCGCGACTATGTGATCAGCATGCGCATGCCGGAATTCACCTGCCTGTGCCCCAAGACCGGTCAGCCGGATTTCGCCACGCTGTACCTGGACTTCATCGCCGACGAGCTGTGCGTGGAACTCAAGGCACTGAAGCTTTACCTGTGGTCGTTCCGTGATGAGGGCGCGTTTCACGAAGATGTGACCAACCGCATTGCCGATGATCTGGTTGCCGCCATCAACCCGCGTTATCTGCGCCTGAAGGCCGAGTTCTACGTGCGCGGCGGCATCTACACCACGGTGGTTGCGGAACACCGCAAAGCCGGTTGGACGCCAGCACCGCGGGTCGATCTGCCGGCCTGAGGCTCAGGCCGCGTCAACCAGATTCTGCAGAACCTGTGGGGTCGCGAACTGGTATCCATTGAGCACCTGGTCCCCCTTGAGCACCTGCCAGGGGGCGTCCGGCTCACCCAAATCCGACACCACCGCCTGAGCGGCAGCGAAATCATGCTCAAGGGTGTCCTGGTTAGCCGTGATCAAGGTGCGCACACCGGCCGCGGCCGCTGCGCACAAGCCCATACCGGAATCTTCGATCGCCAGGCATTCCTCAGGCTTGAGACCGAGCAGCTCCACCGCGCGCAAATACAAATCCGGTGACGGTTTCTTGCGTGCGACCTGCTCACCACTGACGATGAAGTCAAACTGCTCAAGCAGTTCCGGCCCCAGGGCATAGTGCAAGAACGGCTGCAAACTGCGCTCGCTGGCGTTGGTGACCACCGCCAGACGCAAACCTTCAGCCTTGGCCAGCGCAATCAGTCGGGCCACGCCCGGCCGCAGGGTGACCTTGCCCTCTTCCAGACGCCGCCGAAACCAGCGCGATTTGGCTTCATGCACGAGATTGACCCAGTGCATCTGGTCCTTGTGCAGCTCATCAACAAACGCGTCAACCCGCGGCTTGTGCTTGATCAGATAATGCCGGATACGCTCACGTCCGCCAGGCAACAGCAGCAGCTCTTTGCGATAAAGCTCGGGAGACCAGTGCCAGCTCAGGCCAATTTCGCTGAACGCGGCATTGTAGGCGGGCAGATGGCCCTGTTGCTCGGTATCGGACAGCGTGCCATCGACATCGAACAGCAACGCTTTCAAACGCATTGAACCCCTCGCCATAGGCGGCGCGTCGCAGCCCGGAATATGGAATTCCGGATCGAGGCCGAGGCGGTTTCAGGCCTGAGGTTCATAAGCGACAAATCAAGCAACTTTTACGTCTTGAAATCATACCGTATCGCACCCATGTTGCGGTGCTGCTTT
>JASBUL010000030.1 GCA_030147945.1 Oceanococcus sp.
CTGATCTTGACCCTCTGCAGCCGCCGCGCCTTGCAGGGCCAGCAGCCCCAGTGATGCCACAATAACTTTGATAGTCGTACGCATTTTGAAATCTCCTTGTGAACTCTGGAACAGGCTGCGGTCGATGCGTGCATCACCCGCCGCCAAGCTGAGGCCAGATTGCTCTTCCAACGCCCTGCGGGGCTTGAGAGATTCCGCAAAGATTTCTTAAATATTTCTGAAATGGCCCAACCACGGGCGTTTTCGCCGCGTTTCGCAGCCCTAAAAGAAAGCCCCCGCGACCCGAAGGTGGCGGGGGCACAGTGTGGGATTGCTGATTAGTCGAAACTGACGCTGTACAGCGATGTGGTTCCGCTGATCTCGTTGCCTACAGCAAGCAGATCCATGCCGTTGGGGCTGTCGGCTGCCGGAATGAAAACGATACCTTCCGGCCCCAGATCGCCCGGCGTGCCGGTTTCCGGATCTTCACTGAAATCACGGTTGTTGACGTAATTCATGAAGCGCGGCAAACGCGGGTTGGTCACGTCGTACAACATGATCCCGCCGGTGCGCTCCAGACCGATGAAGGCATAGATGCGCTCGCCGACGCGCGCGGCGACCACTGTTTCGGGCTCCGGCCCCTTGTTGTCGCTACGATTCTGGCGCGTGTTGTTGTCATTGCTGGCGTTGAACACCACGCGGCCTTCGATCAGATCCAGATGCGCCGTCACACGTTCAAAATCATCACCGCTGTCGGCCACCACGCCTTCGCTGCTCACCACCGAGAAGGAGCGTGCGCCGAACGACACAAGCTGGTCGATGTCGCCATCGTTGTCGGTGTCGCGCTGCTGGTTGCAGATGAAGTCGAGACGTCCCAGATCAACATCAGCCGCCCGCCCGGCGAGCACGCCGTCAAGATTGGCGAAATCGTCGTAACCGCACTCGTCCACGTCGTCACGCGAATCGCCTTCGTTGGCGGTCAGCACATAGTGCGTGCCGCCCTGCATGAAGGTGGCGATGCCATCGGGCATGTGCAGGCCAAAGACACCCGGCTCCGGCTCGATCAGCACCTCGTCGTCATCGCTGGCGTCCAGCGCGTTGGCCATCAGGCCATGATCTTTCAGCCCCAGCGCGATGATCTGCGAGATCGTCGCCGTGGCGATGTCGATGACCGCAATGGCGTTGTTCTCCTGCAAGGACACGAAAGCCGTGCTGCTGTCTTCGCTGACCGCGATGTACTCCGGCTCGATATCGTTGGCCACCGACGTCGCAGCCGGCTCGATACGCACCTCATCCGGCAGTTCGCCAGCGCGCGGGCCTGCGGCGTTGAACGCACTGAAATCCAGCGTGGTCACGGAGGCATTGGCTGCGCCGTTGCTCAGATCCACCAGGCTTATGCTGCCGGGCACATCATTGGCAAAATCGCGCAGGTCGCCGTCATTGGGATCGGCCGGCGCTTCGCCTTCATTGGCCACCAGCGCAGTCATGCCGTCGGGCGCAAAAGTCACCGCATCGGGCAGCGCACCCACTTCGTAACTGGCGATAAAGCTGAGATCGGTTGCGCTGTAGAAGGCCACGTGACCATTGCTGGTCGCCGGGTCGAACTCCACCGCAGCAGCGATCAGATCACCGCCAACCGCCACGCTGTTGACGCCATCCGCAGCCCCACCAACATCGGCAACCGGATCCAGCGTGGTGTCCAGGCTCGGCGCGGCCGGGTTGCTGATGTCCAGCACGTCGATCTGACCGGCCTGCGCGTTGATGACAAACAGACGTTCGCTGGCCGCGTGAAAAGCCACGATCTCCGCCGCACCCTCGTCAAACCCGGCAGCGGGGTTCATGTAGCTGCCGAGTAGCGCCAGCCCGCCTTTGGTCGGCAGTGCATGCACGCGATCCGCCGCCACGCTTTCCAGATTCTGGATGCGCAGATCGTCGGCCGCCGGGGTTTCCGCCATGTCGTAGGGCACTTCGGCGAAGAACGCCATGAGGTACTCGGCCAGGGCATCCTGCTCGCCGCCGGTGGCGGAAAAATCAGTCGCGCCCGGATCGTTGCCGGCATCGCTCAGATCAATCATGGCTGGGGCGCTCAGACCCTTGTAGGGGTAGCCGTCACCGCAGCTGGCGCTGGCATCTTCAATGCAGCCCTGAGCGATAAAATTCAGGGTGACCAGACGGAAGCTCTGACTCGCCGCGTCATTCTGCAAAGCGCCGTCAACAATGATCTGTGCAATCACCGCGCCGGAATCATCCACCACGGCCAGATTGCGCACCCGGCTCGGCACCATGGCCGCGCCGCGGTTGATGTCACCGGCATCACGCGGCGGCTGCGACGGATCAAAGCTGAAGCGCACCCCGCCAACCTGCGGGAAGCTGCCCGGCGTGGCCCCAACATCGGCACCCGACACACCATGCTCGATGATGTCGGCCAGCTCCGCCCCGGTCACGCTCAGGGTGACCAGACCGTTGTTGAAACGCAGGGCGGTTTCCAGATCCAGTTGCGAAACCCCACCTTGCGGTTTGCCGGATGACGCATTGGCCTGCGGCGGCAGATACTGCACGTCCTGCGGGTCACTGGTGCCCGGCGGCTGCAGCACCAGACCGACCTCGGCCCGAATACCACCCCCGTTCTTGAGCGAGACCAAAACCTCATCGTCGGTGTGACGGGCGTACCACAGGTTGGCGTCGGCCGTGAGATTACCCAGATTGGTCTCTTCGCTGCGCACCAGCGCGCGACGACCTTCCAGGAATACGCTGGTCAGGCCAAACACGTTGCCGTCCTTGTCCTGCAGCACCGTTTCCAGCGGATCGGTGATCGCCTCGATCGCAGGCAAGGCCTGGAAACTGGCCTGCGGCAACTGATCACTGCGCCAGGCACCGTTAAGAGCGGGATCCAGATTGTCGGTGACGATCACGCCATCCTGGTTAAACTCGACGACCAGACGGCCGAGATAGGTGAAATCACCGTTGGTGTTGACCACCAGCACCGGTTCGCCACTGGCTGAGCTCATCTGCAAGGGATAGGTGTCAGCCGCCGTATCGCCGCTGCGCAGGCTGTCGTTGCTGTCGGCCAGAATGGTGTTCGAGCCACCGGCGACGATCACATCCACACCGCGCAGCAAACCTACCAGCTGTTTTTCAACCGCGATCTGCTGCATGTGCGCCAGCACGATGATCTTGTCGACACCGCCATTGCGCAGGGCATTGACGTGGGTCTGAATGATCGTGGCCAGACTGTCGATATCGGTGTGGTCAGCCGGACGCACGCCCAGGCCGCCCACGCTGGTGATGGCCGGCAAGGTCGGCGTGGAGGCACCAACCACGCCAATGGTCTCGCCATCCACCATCAGGGTTACGCTGCCGCTCAGCGTACCCGGCTGCGCCGGGCCGGCGTCGGCCACAAGCAGGCCGGCCGTGGCGGCATCGGCGGCGAAATCAATATTGGCCGACAGATACGGGAACTGGGCACCCGGCCAGTTGCCATCCGCGGCGATGATGCTGGCAAAAGCGCTGGGTGACTGATCCAGTTCATGATTGCCAACCACCGAGGCCTGTACGCCCAGCGCATTAAGCCAGGCGACGTGGGCGCGGCCGATACCGGCCGCATCGCTGCCACCCAGGACATCATCCAGACGACTGTCCTCAGCAGCAAAGTATTCCGGGCCGGGAATCCAGTTGTCGCCGGAACTCAGAACCAGGGTGTTGTCCGGCATCTGGCTGCGGAATCCGTCAACCAAAGCGGAGAAACCGCGCACATCATCTGCACCGCCAGGGCCGTCCACATCGGCGAAATGCAGCAACTGCAGTTTGAAAGTCTGCGGCGCCGGGGTCAGTGTCGCACTGGGCGTAGACGTGGGGCTCGGTGTTGGAGCCTGGGTCGGCCGTGCCGTGGGTACGGGCTTCGCTGTCGGCTCTGTGGGCTGATCAACGACATAACTTTCATTGTTGCAGCCCGCGATTGCGAGGCTTGCCACCGCCAGGGTCATCAACCCTGAACGCCAGTTCGAACTCATGCTTCACTCCCTGTCATGCACAAAACTGACGAGCCCGTGAGGCCCGCAAACCGGCAGTTTTTCGGAGCAGAAAGACGCTGCGGTGACAGTCCTTTGAACGTTTTGTGACACCTGCATCGTTGTCACCGGGTTTTCACGCGCAGCTGACAGACTGCCACTCCGATCTCGTCCTGAATGGCTCATGCTGCGTTCAATCCTTTCGCTCGGTGCTGTGCTTGCGATCACCGCTTGTGGTGGTCGCGAAAGCTCAGATCAATTCGTCGGCTTTACCGATGAGCCGCTTCATCAAGCTCACGCGCACAACGACTACCTGCATGAGCGCCCGCTACTGGACGCGCTGGAGCATGGCTTCATGAGCATAGAGGCTGATGTTTTCGCCTTCCCGTTGCTCGGCGACGCCTTGTACGTTGCACATGACATCAATGACATCCGTCCTGAGCGCACCTTGCGTACGCTCTATCTCGAACCGATACGTCAGCGCATCGATACGCTGGGAGCACTGCAACCTGGTCAGGATCGACCGCTGCAATTGCTGATCGACTTCAAATCATCGGCTGAATCAACCTGGCGCGCGCTGGATGCGGCCCTGCAACCTTACGCAAGCTACCTGACCCGGTTCGAAAACGGGCGCATTGTCGAGGGCTGGGTCAGCGTGGTGATCTCCGGCAACCGCCCGACCCAGACATTGGCCAGCGCCGCACACCGGCTGGCCTTCATCGACGGTCGCCTGAGCGACCTCAACGCACCACCACCCAGCACACTTGTGCCCCTGATCAGCGACAACTGGGCCAATCATTTTGACTGGAGTGGCGAAGGCGTCATGCCCGCGGATGAATACGACACCCTGCAGCAGATCATCAACAGCGCGCATCTGTACGGCTATCGGCTGCGCTTCTGGAACACACCAGATGCCGCGGGCCCCGCGCGCACGGCGCTATGGCAAGTGCTCTATGACCTGGGTGTAGACCACATCAAAACGGATGATCTGGCCGGCCTGGCCCAGTTTCTGCGAAACCAGGCCCCGCGCGACTGAGCGGGCCGCCACGCCATACAGGCTACAGCGGCGCTCACACGTTACAGCTGCATGCTAACGCCGCGCCCCGAGGTGGCGGCTAAAGGCCAGCAGCATCAGAACCAACCAAGCCAAATCCAGCGCACCGCCGCGGACAGATCCGACTCCATCGGTGGCGGGCACCTCGGTCTGCGGGGGTTCGTCAACAGGCGTTTCCCCGGCCGCGGCCACCAGCACCACACCACGCTCCTGTGGCGAGGGTGCCCACACATCACCCGGCCCCTGGTTGGAGACCACCCGGCCGGCCACGCCCGGGCAGCCGCGTTCGAACTCGAGCGGATTGGCGCGTTCCGCAACGCTGCTGCCAGTGCCCCGCTCATCAATGGCCGTGCGCAGCACATCCGGGTTATTGGTGAAAACACCGTCCACGCCCATCTCAAGCGCACTGTCCATGGTTTCGCGATCATTGACAGTCCACACATGCACGTCGTGACCGGCAGCGTGGAAACGCTGGACCACCAGCGGATCGAGCTGCAGCACCGCCATGTTCGGGGCCATCGCGTCGATGTAGTCGGCGCCCGAGCCGGTCAGATACCACAGCAACGCCGGACCGCTGGTCGGCACGGCAAACAGAAACGCCGTGGGCAGGCTTGGAGCCAGCGCTTTGATCCGCTCCAGACTGGCGGCATCAAAGCTCTGCATGAGGATGGTTGAGGTGTGCAGATCACCGGTGTCCAGCAAACCCTTGCGGCGCAACACCTCAACCAGCACTTCCTCGGCGCGTCCGCCGGCCGAGTCCTTGGTCTCGACGTGGAATCGCATGCGACCGTTGTGGCGCAGGTAACAATCCAGCTGCTCTTCGAACGGCACGATCTGCGCACCGCTGAAGGCCGGATCGAACCAGCCACCAAAATCCAGCTCGCGCAGCTCCGCCAAGGTGAAACTTTCCACCGCGCCGCTACCATCCGAGGTCCGGTCCACCGTGGTGTCGTGGATGCAAACCGGAACCTCGTCACGGGTCAGGAACAGGTCGCACTCGAGCATGTCGACGTCCATTTCCATGGCCAGATCGTAGGCATAAAAGGTGTGCTCGGGCGCATAGGCAGAGGCGCCACGGTGCGCGATGTTGAGCTGAGGGCCGAGCGGCGCTGCAACTTGGGCCATCGCTGCAACGGGAAACATGGCGGCGCCAAGCGCCGCGCAGACAATTCGATTCATGGATGTTGAGGTGACAGATTAACGCTGCAGTGTGCAGCAGCCAGCTTACGCTTTGGTGACATCAGCGCCGCAGTGGCCACGACAGGCGATCGCTGCGATAGGGATGCCCGTGCTCACGAAAAAATGCCAGCAAGGCTTGCAGGTCGTCGTCATAGCTGGCGGTCGGCTCAAACACCGGTCCGAGTATGAATTCACGCCGCGCGAAGTTGGCTGCCGCAGGCACGATCGGCACGCCCGCGCCACGAGCGATGCGATGAAAACCCTTTTTCCATTCTCGCGCCGCCTTGCGGGTACCTTCCGGGGTCATCAGCAGCACCATCTGATCGCGCGTGCGAAACGTGTCGATGGTTTGGTCAACCAGCCCCTTGGGGCTGCGGCGGTCGATTGGCACCGCACCGAGCCAGCGCAGCAACACACCCAGAGGCCACCAGAATGCACTGTCCTTGACCATGACCGTGGCGCGCAGATCCAGGGCCAGCAGGCCGGCCAGACCGAATACCGCGTCCACGTTTGAGGTGTGCGGCGCGCCGATCACCACAAAACGCGACACGTCGGGCAACTCGCCGACGATACGCCAGCCAAACGCACGCAGGACCGCGCGCCCAAGGGCACGCGCGATGCACCCATGGCGCTGAGGCACCTGCGTTCCAAGTCGTGGAACCAAGCCGATCTCCTCCCCGAGTTCCCGCTTCAGATTCTAGCCTGTTGTCATCAAGCTGTTACGCAGGTTGCTGATCATGCGCGGCTTTTTGCGGGAGCTGTGGCATGCGGCAATGGATCGTGATGGTGATGCTGTTGAGTCTGGTTGGTTGCCAGGGCGGACGTGAGACGCTCTCTGCAAGCTTGCCGGCGCTGAGCGACGACGATCAGCCACCTGCACTCAGCGTGCCGCCCCTGCAGGGTTTCCTGGTCAATCCGTATCTGCAGAACCCGGGCCCGCATCACATGACCGTCATGTTCGAACCCGAAGACAGCGCGCGGGGCGACACCATGGCGGTGGAATATCGGGTGCTCGGCAGCACCGCCTGGAGCGCGGTCAGCGCCACGCCTGAATCCATCAACCGACTCAATCTGGATGCCGGCACCGATCAGGGCCAGACCGTGTATGCAGCGCGCCTGAACGGGCTGGATTCCAACACCACCTACGAATACCGCGTCATCACCGCCGCCGGCACCACCCCGCCGATGCGCTTCAAGAGCTGGCCTCAGGCCGGCGATGGCGTCAGCCAAGGCCGCTTCATCGTGATCTCGGATATCCAGGGCAACAATCCGGACTGGCTGACCCGGGTCTTCGAGCACGGCGTTATCCGGCGCGATTGCGACGGTGATGTGCTGACCTGCGTGGAACGCTTCGCCGGCATCATCATCACTGGCGACCTGGTCGACGATGGCGACAACATCACCCAGTGGCGCGAGGAATACTTTGCCGTCGGCGACAGTCTGTTCCGCTACTTGCCGCAGCTCATGATCATCGGCAATCACGACTACGCCCTGAGCAACTACCTGTACTACGCCGCGCCGCCAGGCAACGGCTCGGCCGGCCACGCCGAGGAGTGGTATCAGGTGGACTATCTCAATTTCCGTTTCCTCGGCATGCAATCCAACCTGACCGTGCAAAGTGGCGCCACCCAGCTGTTGGAACAGGAGCTGTTCTTCCGCAAAGCACTCGCCGACACGCGTAGCGACCAGAGCGTGAACTACCTGTTCATGGGCATCCACGCGCCGTGCAAATCGGAACTGTGGATTCCCGGCGAAAGCCTGCAGGTGTGCCACTTTGTCGAAGCTCTGGAACGTTTCTCGGCCGACACCGGGATCATCAGCGGTCATCTGTTTGGCCACACCCATGGCTACAGCCGCGGGCAGTCGCGTGATGCGGCTCATCTGTGGATGAACGCCGCCAGCGCTGGCGGTCGCATCGACGATTGGGGCGATTACGCCCAGGCCGACTACGATGAGTTTGAATCGACCTGGGATGAATACGGCTATTCGATCCTCGAATTCAGCACCCGCGGTGCGCCGTGGATCCGCACCGAGCGCCGCACCGGCGGCGACGATCATGCGGATTACGCCGACGCCTTTGAGCCCAGCAGCGACCGCGACGCACTTACGATTGGCGGCGACAATCAGCCCCCGAACACACCCCAGGCACGCTCGCCGAGCGCCCGTGTGAACAGCGCCGATGTCCTGCTGCAGGCCGCGTACACCGACCCCGACGGCGACAGCCTACTCGAAGCCCACTGGCAGCTGCGACGTGCATCGCAGCGCTACGATCAGGCCATCCTGGACCTGTGGGGCAACGAAACCCGAGCGCGCAACGAATGGTTTCGCGAGGACCTCAATGCCGGGATTAGCGTGGATGCCTGGCGCGTCGCCTATCTGCCCAATGGCGCCTATTGCTGGCGCGTGCGCTTTCGCGACGAACACTGGGCCTGGTCACCCTTCTCCGACGATCATTGCTTCGTGGTCGAAGCCGCCGCGCCCAGCGCCAATCTGATCATCAACGGCGATGCCGAAGCAGGCATCGAGGGTTGGCAGGTTGAGCGTGGACGACTGGAAGCGCTCAACAGCCTCAGCGCTCTGCCCGCCCTGCTGCGCGCACCGCCAGCCCTGTGCGCCTCGATCCTGCCCACCCAGGGCGCACACTGGTTTGCCCTAGGCGGCTGCCTCGACACCCTGGAGGACAGCGACGCGTTCGACTACAGCGTGGCCAGTCAGAGTGTGGATTTAAGCGCTCTGCAACTACCGCCTGACAGTCTGCTGGTGCTGGAGCTGGCGCTGCGCAATGCGAGCAAGTGGGATGTGCCCAGCGCCCGTCTGCAGGTGCTTGACGCT
Source organism: Oceanococcus sp. (assembly GCA_030147945.1). GTDB lineage: Bacteria > Pseudomonadota > Gammaproteobacteria > Nevskiales > Oceanococcaceae > Oceanococcus. The sequence continues at coordinate 9,052 of JASBUL010000030.1, forward strand.
CAGGGCCAGACGCTTGCCACGGCCAAGCCGATCATCAATCAGAGCGGGCAATGGCTGCGCCAGCGCACTTCGCTGGCGATTCCGCACACGGCCACCACCGCACGCGTCGAGCTGACCGGGCTGCGTCAGGACGGTCTGGAGGGCGACGCGTTCTTCGACGACATCCGCTTGTTCAGCGTTAGCGGCGGGGCCATCTCGACGCCGTTGCCCAAACTCAGTCCGGGCAACGGCATGGCTATCAAGCCGAAAAAGGACATCCCCGCCCTGCGCATCAATTAGTGGTCGCGTACAGCGCGGCCGGATGACCTTCGCTGCCGATCACAATGGCATCGCCACGGTCGGCAAAGGTTCCGGCCTCGATCTGCGGATAATCCGGCACATCAATAACCTGTGGCGGCTGGTTGAGTGCATCCAGCCAGCTTTGCCCGGGGGCGCGGCGGTAACGATAGCTCTTGTCCAGAGTCACGATCAGGGCGCTGCGCCCATCGGCGCTGAACTCGAATGCGGTGGGCGAGACCTCGGTGATTTCACCCACTTCGGCGCGCTGGCCGCTGGCTGGAAGCGGCAGGCTGGTGACTTCGCCAACAAATTCGGCTTCGATCGGCACGGCGCTTTCGGCATGCAGCGGCACACGGTACAGGCGTGGGTACGGGTCGCGCTTGCTCAGCAGGTAGATCGCGGACTCCTGCGCATCCACCGCCACGCCCTCGCAGTCGCGAGGGCCATCCGGATAGGTCACGCTGAGACTGCGGTAGTCACGCTGTGACCCGCTGTAAGGCGGCGCCGCAGGCTCGCGCATGATGTGCAGACGAACCTGACGCCGCAGCGCGCTGTTATCGCCCACGTCAGCCAGCAGCAGCCAGGCCTCGCCATCGCTGGTAAAGCTGCTCATGTCCTCCCAGTCCACCGCGAAGGCCCTGGGCAGGTTGACCGCGCCAAGATCGCGACCGGTGCCGTCGAAAGCAAACACCCGCGCACGGTCGCCCGAGTCGTTGTGGCCCCAGTACACACCGGCGAAGCGCTGGCTGCGGGCCATACCGCTGAGCTCGCTGATATCAGCGCTGGTCAGGCTGAACTCACCACGCGCCACTGCGCCGCCATGAACAAGCGCCCGCAAACGCTCGGGCTGATCGGTGATGATGCCATCCACCCCCATGTCGATGAGCGCCTGCATGCGCACTGCCTCATTCACCGTGTACACGCTGATGGCGAAGCCACGCCGGTGGATCTCGTCCACCAATGCCTGATCAACCTGACTGTGACTAGGGTTGATGGCATCGCCATAGCGGGCCACTTCGGCCCAACGCGCTTCATCCTGTGGCGGGTTGCCCAGCAGGCCGACCGCCACCTGCGGATGCAGCGCGGCATAGGTGGCCATGGCGTCCCAGTCGAACGACTGAACCATCAGACGCTGCATAGGCTGGCCATCGACCACCCAGCCCGCCTGCTCCAGAGCCTCAGCGATCGCCAGTTCGATGCCTGGATACAGCGCAGGGCTCTTCACTTCCAGCAGCAAGCCAGCGCGTCCGTGCAGCAGCTCAAGTATAGTCGGCAGAATGGGCACCGGCTCACCGGCATAGGCGAAGTTACCCGGATCCTTGTGCAGACCGAACCAGCTGCCGGCATCCAGCGTTGCGATTTCCGCGCTGCTGAAGCCCGCAAGCTCCCAGGGCGCGCGCAGCGGATAACGCCGTGGTGCATCAGTGGTGCGGCTCAGGGTGGTGTCGTGCATCACCACCAACTGGCCATCGGCTGACATCTGCACATCGATCTCGATCAGATCAGCACCGGCCAGCACGGCCAACTCGACCGCGCTGGCGGTGTTCTCCGGCGCTATCGCGGAATAGCCACGGTGGGCGATAACCATGGGCACCTGACGCGCGCTGTCGCGCAGGTCCAGGCCACTGTCCAGACGCCCGCCGGAACATGCTGCAAGCAGCGCGCAGACCAGAGCGGTCGACATCAAAAACCGAAAACGCATGCGATTGTTCGAACTCAAAAGGCCGGTAAGCCTAGTGTGCACAGATGACAGGCAGATGGCGCAGACACGAAGCTTTCATATTGCTGTGCGATCGTGACTGGTTTCTCACTCACCGTTACGCCGATGCTGTTCAAACACCTGCAATCTCTCGCCCCGACCGACCCTCAACGCCGCCGGCTGCTGCAACAAGGGCTGACGCTGTCCGGCGTGGTCGCCTCGGGTCTGTCACTGCATGGCTGCGGTGCTGACCGCGGCACCAGCGGCGCGCTCGGCGCTTCACTGGGCAAGATCGGCGATCTGCTGCCGCCGGACGAGAACAAGGTCGCCCTGCCGCCGGGCTTTCGCTCGCGCATCATCGCCCGCACCGGCGAGGTGGTCGCGGGCAGCAACTACACCTGGCATGTCGATCCGGACGGTGGCGCCACCTTCCCGACCAGCGATGGGGGCTGGATTTATGTCTCCAACAGCGAAGAGACCCCGGGTGGCGTGGGTGCGCTGCGCTTCGACCAGGACGCCAACATCATCGACGCGTACGCCATCTGCGCCAACACCCGCAACAACTGCGCCGGCGGCCCAACCCCGTGGGGCACCTGGATCACCTGCGAAGAAAGCGAGGGCGGCTACGCCATCGAATGCGATCCATACGGCGAGCTGGAGCAGCGCGAACTGCCGGCCATGGGCCGCTACAATCATGAAGCGGTGGCCATCGACCCATTGCACCAGACCGCCTTTCTGACCGAAGACCGCGGTGATGGCGGCTTCTACAAATGCGTGCCCTCGCAATACCCTGACTTCGCCACTGGCGAGCTCTACATTGCCGAGATCATCGATGACCAGTTGCCTGGGCCGAGCAAGGTGATCTGGAACAAGGTCGACGATCCCTCGGCCAACACCTTCGAGCTGATCAACCCGCTCAACCCCAGTCAGCGCCTGGTGACCGAACGCAACCCGACGCGCCAGCAAACCAGCTACACCCCGTTCAACGGTGGCGAGGGCATCTGGTATTTCCAGGGCATCATCTATTTCTCGACCAAGGGCGACAGCCGGATCTGGGCTTACGACACGGTCAATGAAACCATCGAGCTGGTATACGACCTGGCCACGCAGACCGTCACCGAGGGTGAGGTGCCGCCCTTGTTCGAGGTCGACAACGTCACCGTTTCGGGCAGCGGCGATGTGATCGTGGCCGAAGATCGTGGTGACCTGCGTCTGGTTGTGATCGCCCCGGACCGCAGCCTGAAAACATTGGTCAAAGTGCACCACAGCGGCTCCGAGCTGACCGGCCCGGCGTTCTCGCCGGATGGCCGTTTCCTGTACTTCAGCTCGCAGCGCGGCGACAACGACGAAGGCGGCATCACCTATGAGATCACCCTGCCGGCGAATCTGGTTACGCCGGTTGCGATCTGATCAGGCTGCGATGATATGCGCGGCTGGCTCGCTGTAGCGGCCGCGCGTATCGATAATCAAGCGCGCGTGTGTGCGAATCGCCGCGTAATCGAAATCATCGTGATCGGTGGCGATCACAACAGCATCCGCGCGCGCCAGCTCCTGCGCCGTGGGCTCCACATGGCGCAGATCGAAACGATGTTCTCGCAGGCGCGGAAACACTGGCACATAGGGGTCGCTGTAGGCGAAGTCAGCGCCCTGCTCGCGCAGCAGCTCAAGTATCTCCACCGACGGCGAGTGACGCAGGTCGTCGATGTTTTTCTTGTAGGCCAGCCCCAGCACCAACACCCGGCTGCCGCGCACCGGCTTGCCCTGATCATTCAGCGCCGCGCTGATCTTGTGCATGACCCAGGCCGGCATGGCCGAGTTGATCTCCCCGGCCAGCTCGATGAAACGCGTGTGCACCCCGTACTCGCGTGCTTTCCAGGTCAGGTAGAACGGATCAATCGGAATGCAGTGACCACCCAGGCCAGGCCCGGGCCGATAGGCCACAAAACCGAACGGCTTGGTCGCCGCAGCGGAAATGATTTCGTGGATGTCCAGCCCCATGCGGTCGGCCGCAATCTTCATTTCATTGACCAGGCCGATGTTCACCGCGCGGTGAATGTTCTCCATCAGCTTGGTCATCTCCGCCGCGCGGGTTGACGACACACTGACCACCTCATCCACCAGGTGCCGATACAGCGCCTCGCCGGCACTCAGACAGGCCGCGCTGCTGCCCCCCACGATTTTGGGAATGGTGCGCGTGTTGAACTGCGGATTGCCCGGATCCTCACGTTCCGGCGAATAGACCAGAAACACATCCTCACCCACGCGCAGGCCTTGCGCTTCGATGCGCGGGCGCAGCTCCTCCTCGGTGGTGCCTGGATAGGTGGTGCTTTCCAGCGCAACCAACTGCCCCGGCCGCAATGCCGGCAGCAGGGACTCCAGGGTGGAGATCACGAAACTTAGATCCGGCTCACGGCTGCGCGTCAGCGGCGTCGGCACACAGATCAGCAAAGCATCGGCTTCGCCAGCCCGTGCGAAATCGGTGGTGGCCTGCAAGCCCTGCCCCAGGGCGGTCTGCACACGCGCATCACCGATGTGCTTGATATAGCTGCGCCCGGCCTGCAGGTCGTCGACCTTGGCCGGATCAATGTCCAGACCCAGCGTGCGCAAGCCGGCCTCCGCGGCGCGCAGTATCAACGGCAACCCGACATAGCCCAGCCCCACCACCCCGAGGGTGAACTGGTCGGGCTGCGACAAGCGCTGCAGGAAACTGTCGAGTTTGGAAGCCGTTGAATTCACGCGCATGTGTCTGACAAATCAGCGCCGCAGTATTGGCCACCCGGGTCGCTCACAGCAAGCTGCGACTGGCGCTGCGGCTAACACACGCTCATGATGCGCCCGGTCGGACCTGCTGAACGTCGTACCAGGTGCGCTCCAGCACGCCCCGCCAATCGGACTCTGGAGGCAGCTCGGCCAGAATCGGGCGCAGCACCTCCAGCGCCAGATCAGGCTGATTCAGTTGCTGGTAAACCAGCGCAAGATTGTTGGCAATGGGCGGTGATCGCGGATGGCGGGCATGCATTTCGCGCAGCACCGTCTGCGCCTCACGCCACTGCTGCAAAGCCATATGGGTATTGGCCAGCCCGAAGCGCAACACAAGCTGCTCCGGCCAGCGCTGCAAAGCAGCACTGTAAGCCCGCCGGGCCAGTTCGGGGAAGGTTTGCTCAATGGCCGCCAGCGTATGGGCAAGCTGCTCTGCATCAAGCCCCGGAGGCAGCTGTTGCGGCTCGACCACAACCATGGCCCAGTTCCGGGCCGCACGCCAGTGCCGCTCGAAGGCCGCACGCGGCATCGCGCGTTGCGCCTGCTGGCCGGAATGCAGCCACACACTGTGCTGATCTGCGCCGATCACCACGGCGTAATGCCAGACCGGCCACCAACGGGTGCCCAAATTGAGCAGCACCACAACCGGTAGCCGGGCCTGAAGCATCGTCTCAAGCGCGCTGAAACGGGTCGGCACACGGTAGGCGATACGCTCATAACGGCGCGGGGCGGCGAGCATCTCAGCCTGCAAGCTGCCATGCCTGGCCGGCAGGTAGACCACATCAACCAGCGCCTGCGGCGTGACCTCGACCGCACTGGCATTCAAAGCCATGGCCAGGGCAGCGGGGCCACACTGGTAGGCCTGTTGCGGCCAGAACCGGACATCCAGCAAGCCCGCCGCGGGCGGCGACGGCCGGTACGGCAGCAGTGCGCAAGCGCTCAGCAGCAGGGCTGCCAAGGCCACACAGACAACCCGCTTCACACCGCCCGGGCGCGTCGCAGCAAGGTCGATCGATAAGACCTCAGAACGCCGTGAAGATATTGGTGACGCCCACCAGCTCAAGAATCATCAGCACGATGAACACCAGACCGACCACCTCGATCACCCCGCTGCCCGCAGGCAACTGATCCAGGCTGGCATTCAGCTGCGCCAACTCATCCTGGCTTAGCGCCGCGACGCGCTGATCGACCTCGACCGGGTCGACACCCATGCTGACCATGGCCTCGCGCAGTTCTTGCGCCTGCAGACGCTGGTGAACCTGCTGATGCAGCTCACCCTGCGGGGCATCGGCGATGAATTCGTAGGTACTGACCGCGTTGGCATGGACAGCGAGCGGCATACACGCCGCGCATACACTCATGACACCGGCGACAAAGGCTTGTTTGTGAAAAGGCATCGCTTCAATCCTGAGATGGGAATTCAGCCATGGTACTCCGACGACCGCCGCAAATGGGCAATCAGCGAATCGGTCATGCGCGGCAAGGCGGACGGCGGCAGGTCATGGCCCAGCCCGGGCACGATATCGCCATGGGCATGAGGAATTCTGCTCAGCAGATCATGCGCCGCAGCCACCGGCACCAGTCGATCGGCCTCGCCATGCAATATCAGCGTTGGCGCCTGGATGCGCGGCAACAGCGCCTCACGACTGCCGCTGACAAGAATGGCTGCGAGCTGCCGCAAGGTGCCATCCGGACTGATACCACGCTCGATCTGTGGCATCAGGGTCCGCTCCAGCTCGTCCAGCGTGCGTGGGTAACCGGGGCTACCCACCAGGGCAATGCTGCGGACCGCATCGGCCAGGGCCGCACGCGGTTCGGTGGCACGCTGGCGGGCCAGTCTCAGACGCAACTTGAGACTAGGGCCGGGCAGATCCGGTGCACCGCTGGTCGACATCATGCTGACCAGACTTTTGACCCGATGCGGATAACGCGCGGCGAGAATTTGCGCGATCATGCCGCCCATGGAAATGCCCACGATGTGAGCATCCTCAAGCTTGAGACGGTCCATGAGGCCGACCGTATCAGCGGCCATCTGTCCCAGCCGTAAAGGTGCATCTAGCCCCTCACCAAAACTGGGCGCGCCGAGCATGCGCAGCATGCTCGGCGCTCCACAATGATCGAACTTGGTCGACAAACCGGCATCACGGTTGTCGAAGCGAATAACCTGGTAGCCCTCGCGGACCAGCGCTTCGCACAGGGCCAGCGGCCAGCTGAGCAGCTGTCCACCCAGGCCCATGATCAGGATGATGGCGGGAGCATCCTGACGCCCGAGTCGCTCGTAGACCAGCTCCACACCATTGACCACCACACTGCGCTCGGTCGAACGCAGTTTGGGTGGCGAGGCCAGCGGCGCATGCGCACGGTCGGTTTGAACATGGGCCACGCTGCCGTCAAGCAATGCGGCGGTGCCATCGGCGGTCACAAAACCCTGTGCCGCCCTGTCGGGTACGAAAATGTCCATAGCAATGATTGTTTAACGTGAATTGTCATTTTTTTGTCACGTTCCCCTGCTATGGGTTCGACACAGGGTTTTGGCAATAGTTCGCCGTGTTGAAAATTAATCGGCAGAGGAGCACATCACTGTGCGGGACGCACCGTGATGTCCGAGCTACTCCGCGTAACCCGGATTGCGCCGATCCAAACGGCGCAGCAAACCCGGCCAGGCCAACTGGCTGCCCAGCCCTTTGGTCACCATCTGCGCCTGAGCCTGAATCCCGTCAACAATCGGCTGTGCCACATGCACAAGCTCTGCGCCGCCAGCCATGGCGCGCACCTGCACCATGCAGGCCGCCTCGAACAGATACATGAACAGAAAGGCATCGGCCGGCGTTGCCGCGCAAGTGAGCAAACCGTGGTTGCGCAGCATGAGGAAGTTGCTGGTGCCCAGGTCGGCCACCAGTCGCGGCTTCTCCGCCTCGTTCAGGGCAACCCCTTCATAGTCGTGGTAAGCCAGCGAGCTGAGCACGAACAGCGATTGCTGCGACAACGGCAAAACCCCATGCTTCTGTGCCGACACGGCAACGCCGTTAAGGGAATGGGTGTGCATCACGCAATGCGCATCCTCGCGGGCTTCATGGATGCAGCTGTGGATGGTGAAACCCGCCGGATTGACCGGATATGGCGAATCCATGACCTTGTCACCCGCAGCATCGATCTTGACCAGCGACGAAGCCGTGATCTCGTCGAACATCATGCCGTAGGGATTGATCAGAAAATGTCGTTCCGGCCCGGGCACGCGGGCTGTCAGGTGGGTGAACACCAGATCATCCCAGCCGAACATCGCAACCAGCCGATAGGCGGCCGCCAGATCAACCCGAATCTGCCACTCCTCGTCGGACACCTGGGCTCGCACTTCGCTCATGTCGGAATCTCCTCTGGTTGCTCCGCTGTATAGAACCGCACCTGGTTGCGCCCATTCTTCTTGGCGTCGTACAGGGCATCGTCGGCACGTCGACAGATCTCTTCGCCACTCATGCCGCGGTCGGGGACCACGCTGACCACACCCACACTGGCGCTGATACGCAAAGGTTGCAGCTCGGCGTGGTCGTGCTCGATCAGGGTGCCGGCAATGGCCCGTCGGATGCGTTCACCCAGGGCGCAGGCCTGCGCTTCATCCAGCCCCTGGGCGAGCACGATGAACTCTTCACCGCCGAATCGAGCGACCAGATCATCCGCGCGCTGCAGCACCTGGGTAATGAGACTGGCCACCCGGATCAGGCAGTCATCGCCAACAGCGTGGCCATAGGTGTCGTTGATGTTCTTGAAGTGATCCAGATCCACCATCAGCACGGCCAAGGGCAACTTCTGCCGCCGGCAATGTGCCAACCCGCGCGCCAGCACCTCGTCAAAGTAGCGCCGATTGGCCACATTGGTCAGCGGGTCATAGCGTGACAGGTACTCCAGCGCATCATTACTCGCGGCCAGATGGCGATTGGAGTCACGCAGCTCTTCGGCCAGACGCTTAGCCTCGGCCCGGCTGAGCAGGGTGACGAACAGAAACACGCTGAGCGCGGCAATCCCCAGATAGAGCTGTATGCGCCAGGTCCAGATGGCCCGGTCAAAGCGGTCCCAGCCCCCTTCGGGAGCCGCCAGCAATAACCAGTCGCCACCACCCACGTGCAACAGCATCTGCACCGCGGAGCGCACATCCAGCGGCCCATCATCCAGCATCACGGCGCGCTGACCATCGGCCAGCTCGTCACCCAGCACACGGAACACCACCGCATCCGTGCGTGACAAGGCGCCCGTGCCCTGCAGCAGCGCATCAAGATCAATAACGATGGAGATCAGGCCCCAGTAACTTGCATCCTGCAGATACACCGGCGTGCGGCTGATCACGGCACGCCCGCCCTGAACAAGATTCACCGGGCCGGTGATCACCGTCTGATGGGATTGCATCGCCCGCTCAACGCTGGGCCACTGCTCTGGCAGCTCAGCATAACGCAGCCCCAGCGCCGCTTCGTTGCCTTCCAGTGGGTAGACATGGTCGAGCACATTGTCTGGCGCCAGACCGATGCTACGAATGCGCGGATCAGCCTCGTAGATGGTCTTCAGGGCCCGCTCGATCTGCGTTTCGGTGGGCTGATCCACGCTCCGCGTGAACGCCACCAGCCCCTGTGCCAGGTACACCGTCGAACTCAGGGCATTCTCGATCCGCGCCCGCTTGCGCGCGGCTTCCTCCGCGACCGTTTCATGTTGCTGGTTCTCCAGCACACGCCGCCGGTCGTCCAGCATCACCTCGGCCAGATAAACCAGCTCCAGCGCCAGCAAAAGCACCAGCAAACCACGAAAAGGTATGGTCGCCAGCAAGCGTGACAGAGCTTTGAGCAGGTGGTTCATCGAAGTCCGGGGGCGGTTCCCATCCACTTCAGTGTCCTGACTTCGCCGCCTGATCGCAAGCCATGCCACTGTCCATACGCTCGCGTATGGACATTTCCGACCAGCCTCGGCAAAATACGCGCCCCCTCTACACTGGATGTGGTCATGCCCAGCTACAAAGCCCCCGTTCGCGACCTCAGTTTTGTGGTCAACGAAATGCTCGATTTCGCCAGCCAGCGCAGCACGCTTGGCTATGAGGATGCCGACGCCGAAACCATCGAAGCGATCTTCAGCGAATGCGGTCGTCTGGCCGAAGACAAGGTCAACCCGGTCAATCAATCCGGTGACGAACAGGGCTGTCGCCTGGAGAACGGCGAAGTCATCGTCCCTGACGGCTTCACCGAGGCCTATCAGGCCTACGTTGAAGGCGGCTGGGGCGGATTGTCCTGTGACCCCGAGTATGGCGGCATGGGCATGCCTCAGGTGCTGCGTTTCATGGTCAATGAGATCTTCACCGCCGCCAATCACTCATGGTTCATGTACCCGACCCTGACCCACGGCGCGCACAGCGCGCTGGAGCACTGGGCCAGTGACGAGCTCAAGCAGAAATTCCTGCCCAAGCTGACCACCGGCGAATGGACCGGCACCATGAACCTGACCGAAGCCCACGCGGGTACCGATCTGGGCATGATCCGCACCCGCGCGGAACCCCAGGCCGACGGCAGTTACAAGATCAGCGGCAACAAGATTTTCATCTCCGCTGGCGAACATCAGATGACCGAGAACATCATTCATCTGGTTTTGGCCAAAACGCCGGACGCGCCGGAAGGCACCAAGGGCATTTCGCTGTTCATCGTGCCCAAATTCATGGTTGGCGATGACGGCAGCATTGGCGAGCGCAACCAGGTTGTGTGCCAGTCGATCGAACACAAGATGGGGATTCGCGCATCGGCAACCTGCGTGCTCGAATTCGAAGGTGCCACGGGCTATCTGGTGGGCGAAGAAAACAAAGGCCTGCGCGCCATGTTCACCATGATGAACGCCGCCCGCCTGGGCGTGGCCGTGGAAGGTCTGGGTGCAGGCGAGCTGGCCTATCAGGCCGCTGCAGCCTACGCCAAGGATCGCATTCAGGGCCGCTCCCTGAGCGGGCCGAAAGCACCGGACAAACCGGCCGACCCGATCATCCATCATGCTGATGTGCGCCGGATGCTGCTGACCATGCGCAGCTTCGTGGAAGGCTCACGCGCCCTCAACGGTCTCATCGCGCTGCAACTGGACGTGGCACAAACCCACCCGGACGCCGCCGAGCGCGAAAAAGCCGAAGATTTCCTCGGCCTGATGACCCCGGTGGCCAAGTCCTTCTTCACCGACGAAGGCTCGGTGGCCTCGAACCTGGCGGTGCAGGTCTATGGCGGCCATGGTTACATCTGCGAACACGGTGTCGAACAGTTCGTGCGTGATGCGCGCATCAGCCAGATCTACGAAGGCACCAACGGTATTCAGTCGCTGGACCTGGTGGGGCGCAAGCTGGCGCTCAACGGCGGCCGCGCCGTCAAAGCCTTCTTTGCCCAGGTCGGCGCCGACTTGGCCGCAGCGGGTGACAGTCTGAACGCCTACACCCAGCCACTGGCCGCAGCCTTCGAGTCCCTGCAGAAAGCCACTGGCTGGCTGATGCAGAACGCGGCGCGCAATCCCGACCACGCCGGCGGCGTGGCCGTCGAATACACCCGTCTGTTCAGCGTGGTCAGCGTGGGCTGGGCCTGGCTCAAAGCCGCCCAGACCTGTCAGGCCAAGCTCGATGCGGGCACCGATGACGCTGCGTTCTACAACAACAAGCTGATCGTTGGTCGCTTCTTCATGGAGCGCTACGTGGCCGAGCACAGCAGTCTGCTGGCGCGCGTCACGGCGGGCGCCCAGACCATGATGGAGCTCGACGCCGAGGCGTTCTAAGCCCCTGCAGGCTTGGCTTGCACGGCGTCAGGCCGCGCCCGTCCCTGCGACGGTCGCGGCCTTGTTGTATATAGACCTCTGACTTTCACCCAGCAGCGCGCATGAGCGAATTCTCCCAACGCCCCGTCGAACAGCGCATCTCCGGCCACGCTTCGTTTCTCCACCGCAACACCCCGTGGTGGCAGCAGTTGCAGATTCTGCTTATTGATGCGCTGGTCTTCGCCTTCGGCTGTGTGCTTTGGCTGGGCGGACGCCCGCTGCGGCACGCCCTGATTCGCGTCCTGTCTGCCGGCGCCTACCGGCTGATGCGCAAAAAACAGTACATCGCTGAAATCAACCTTGATCTGGCCTACAACAACAGTCTCAGTCAGGCTGAAAAAACACGCATCATCCGCGCCATGTACACCCACTTTGCCCGTGGCGTACTCGACTTGGTGTTCGACTGGGTGTACTGGCCGCCACGAAAGATCGCCCGATTTGTCACCGAAGAAGGGCGCCAACGTCTCGCCACACTGCAGAATTCGCCCGAAGGCAGTTCGCTGGTGTGCTGCCATCTGGGCAATCCCGACCTGACCCTGAAACTGGTCCGCGCCGTCGATTTCGACCTGCACGTGATGTACAAGGGTTTCAAATCGCCCTGGTTTGACCGCTACATCGCGCGCAAAAGGCTGCGCGTAGGCAGTGGCCTGATCGAGGTCCCGACCTCACGCCATCGCATCGTCAATGGCCAGCGAGAGAAGCTCGAACATGGCAGCATCCGCGACGAAGTGCGGGCGCTATTTGATCAGGGGCATTGTGTCGGCTTCCTCGCCGACCAGTACGCCAACCGCGGCGGGCTGCGCATGGATGTGCTCGGCGTGCCCGGGACTCCGACCCAAACCGGCGCCTGGAGCTACCTGATCGATAACAAGGTGCCCTTCTTGCTGGTCGTTGGTGTGTACACCGACACCGACGAGATCCGCTGGCATTGCTCGGAGATCATGCGGCCGCAAGACCAGGGCGACGAGGAAGCCACCCTGCGCCACACCATTGAGCGTGCCAATGCCTGGTTTGAAGCGCTGATCCGGACCTATCCGGAGCAATACTTCTGGGGCCACCGCCGGTTCGACCGGCACCACTACGAAAAGCCACGCGGATAAAGGCGACGATGCCTGCCGGCGCCCGATATAATCGCGCCTTTTGACCTGCGGCCCGACCGCCTGGATGTAATATCTGATGAGCAGCCCTGTTGAACCCGGACACAATTTTCTGCGCAGTCTGATCCGCGAAGACCTGGAGTCGGGACGCCTGCAAGGTGAAGTGGTCACCCGCTTTCCGCCCGAACCCAACGGCTATTTGCATCTGGGCCACGCCAAATCCATTTGCCTCAACTTCGGCCTGGCCGAGTACTTTGGCGGGCGCTGCAACCTGCGTTTCGACGACACCAATCCGGACAAGGAAAGCCAGGAATACATCGACGCCATTCAGGCCGATATCCGCTGGCTCGGGTTCCAGTGGAGCGGCAACGTCCGCTATGCCTCGGACTATTTCGAGACACTCTACGAATATGCCCAGCATCTGGTCAGCAAGGGCTTGGCCTATGTCTGCGACCTGTCTGCCGAGCAAGCTCGCGAGTACCGCGGCACCCTGACCGAAGCGGGTCGCAACAGCCCCTATCGTGACCGCAGTGCCGAGGAAAACCTGGAGCTTCTGGCCCGCATGCGCGCCGGTGACTTCGACGAAGGTCAATGCGTGTTGCGGGCGAAAATCGACATGGCCTCGCCCAACATCAATCTGCGAGATCCGATCCTCTACCGCATCCGCAAGGCCCATCACCATCAAACCGGCGATGCCTGGTGCATCTACCCCACCTATGATTTCACCCACGGTCAATCCGATGCGCTGGAAGGTATTACCCATTCCATCTGCACCCTGGAATTCGAAGACCATCGCCCGCTCTACGATTGGCTGATCGAGCACCTGCCGGTGCCCTCCACACCGCGCCAGTACGAATTCGCACGCGGCAACATCAATTACACGGTGACCAGCAAACGCAAGCTCAAGCAGCTGGTCGACGACGGCCATGTGGATGGCTGGGACGATCCGCGCATGCCGACCATCTCAGGTCTGCGTCGCCGTGGCTACACCCCTCAGTCGATTCGAAAGTTCTGGGAAACGGTGGGCGTGGCCCGTGCTGACAGCACGGTGGATGTGGCCCAGCTGGAATACACCATTCGCGATGACCTGAACGACAACGCCCCGCGCGCCATGTGCGTGATCGATCCGCTCAAGCTGGTCATCACCAATTTCCCTGAGGACCGCGTGGAGTGGTTGCCCGCCGCGGCCCATCCCAGTCGTGAAGAGCTGGGCGAGAGGCGGCTGCCGCTGACCCGTGAGATCTATATCGAACGCGAAGACTTCAGGCTGGAAGCCAACAAGAAGTACAAGCGCCTGGTACTGGGTAAATCGGTACGCCTGCGCAACGCCTATGTGCTGATCGCAGACGATGTCGTGACCGACAGCACGGGTGAGATTGTCGAGGTTCATTGTCGCTACGATGCCGACACGCTGGGCGCCAACCCGGCGGACGGCAGCAAACCCAAGGGCGTCATCCACTGGGTCTCGGCCAGCCACGGCAAGCAGGCTACCGTGCGCCTTTATGATCGCCTCTTCAACCATGAGACCCCGGATCGCGGCGGCGAGGATTTCATCGCCCATCTCAACCCCGAATCGCTGGTGATCAAGCACGGCTGCTGGATCGAACCCGAACTGGCACAGGCGCAAGCGGGCGCCAGCTTCCAGTTCGAACGACTCGGCTATTTCGTTGCCGACAGCAAGGACCACAGCGCCGAGGCGCCGGTGTTCAACCGCACCGTCGGCCTGCGCGACAGCTGGGCGAAAATCGAGGCGCGAAGCTAAACCTCCCGTATCCACCGGACACAAAAAAGCCCACATAACGTGGGCTTTTTTATGCGCGAGTTCGCTCAGAAGGTCGTTGCAAACACCTTCACATCGGCTTGTGCACGCAGGGCCGCCTGCAGGGCCATGTATTCCTGATCGGCGCGCTTGGCCATCATGCGACGCTTGGTCGACTCTTTTTCGGTTTCGATCGCATCCGCCCAGTTGCCATCGGTGACCTGCGTCAACTCGATCAGCGCGAGATTGCCATTGGGCAATCTGGCCGTTTCGTAACTTGGCGTGCCATCCTGCGGCGTAGCCATACCGAACACGGTGGCAATAATGACCCGCGCCGGCGCCGAATCACCGCGCTCTGCCGTCACCGGTTTCTGGTTCTCGGCACCATTTTCAGCCGGCAGGTCTGCGAGGGTTTTGCCGTCAGCCAGAGCGGCACGATCGGCCTCGGCCATGGCCTGTAACTTCTCCTCCACGGCCTCACGGGTCAGCGCTTCCACCAGATCGCTGCGCACTTCCTCCAGTGTCTGCGGGCGCTCCTCTTCATGTTCGGCAACGCGCAGAACAATCTGACGGCGGCCCACATCCAGCGGCAAGCTGTTCTCGCCCGCATTCAGCACCAGATCGGAAAACGCTGCGGCAATCACCGCATCGCTTGAACCGATACCGGCACCACCGTCGCGGGTCATCCACTCCGAGGTTTTGATTTCCAGGCCAAGCTGTTCGGCCACCGGATCCAGCGATGCCGGATTCTCAAAGCTCACCTGCTCCAGCTTCTCAGCCAGCTCGTCGAAACGGGCCCGGGCCTCGCGCTCGCGGTAGAGGTCGTCCAGTTCGGTCTGGACCTCGGGCTCGTCGAACGCGCGCACGCGCTCGGGACGAATGTCCTGGACCTGAATCAAGTGCCAGCCAAACTGAGTTTCCACCGGCTCGCTGACCGCGCCCGCCTCAAGCGCAAACATTGCATCTTCGAACGGCGCCACCATCATGCCAGCGGACACCCAGCCGAGATCGCCACCCTTGTTCTTGGAACCCGGGTCCTGGGACACCTCTTTCGCCACCGCAGCGAAATCTTCGCCGGCGGCGAGTCGCTCGGCCGCAGCATCGATCTTGGCGCGTGCGTCGTCCTCGCTGGCTCTGACTAGGATATGGCGCGCCTTGCGTTCCTCGGCAACCTTGAAGCGCGTGTCCTTTTGTTCCTCGTACAGCGCCTGCAACGCCTCAGCGGTCACATCGACCTGCTGCTTGAGCGCCATCTGATCGAGTTCCACGTAATGCACGCGAACGCGCTCCGGCGTGATCAGACTGGCTTTACGCTCCTCATAGCGGGCCTCGACCGCGGCATCATCGATGCTGATCGACTCGCGCACGGCCTGCGCGCTGTACACGCGATGGTTGAAGCGGCGCTGCTGGCGATCGATCGCCCATTCGGCGGCCAGCTCGGCCTCGGTCACGATGACCGAATTGCTCACCGCCTGACGCAATTGCTGGTCGGTGAGGAATGTACGCACACGGTCCTCGTACTGAACCGGATTCATACCCTGACGTGCCAGCGTGTCTCTATATAAGGTCGGCGAGAAATGACCGTTCTGCTGGAACGCCTGCTCGCCGCGAATGGTCGCCAGAACTGTCTCATCGGCAACCCGGTAACTTTGATCCGCGAGATACGCATCGGTAACCGCTTCCTGAATCATGCCTTGCAGCACGCTTTCGCGCAGCATGTCCGGATTGATCATATCGGGACGGAAATTTTCTCCGAGCATCTGCTGCAACTGCTGATAACGCTGTTGATAGCGCTGCTGCAACGCCGCCTCGGTGATTTCCTGACCTTCAACCTTCGCGACGCTGCGCGCAGCACCATCGCTACGAAACGCCTCGATCCCAAAAAATGCGAAAGGTATGCAGATGATGCCGACGATAAACCAGGCCAGTGGGCCGGTCGCACGGTCCCGAATTTTCTGCAACATTCATGACCCCCAAATGTAGTTCTGTAGGGAAAAACAAAAAAGGCACCGCAAGGGTGCCTTTCAATAGTTGGCGGAGCGGACGGGACTCGAACCCGCGACCCCCGGCGTGACAGGCCGGTATTCTAACCAACTGAACTACCGCTCCGAATTTTGGTGGGTGCTGACGGGATCGAACCGCCGACATTCGCCTTGTAAGGGCGACGCTCTACCAGCTGAGCTAAGCACCCTTGGCGCCACCTGCGACCCCTAGCTGCGGTAGCTGCTAGGTGGCCCCTGGAAAGAACGCTAGTTTACAGCGTCTTTCAGAGCTTTACCAGCTTTAAATCCAGGAGTTTTACCTGCAGCGATTTTCAGCACTTCGCCGGTCTTCGGATTGCGGCCAGTACGTGCTGCACGCTCACGCACGCTGAACACACCAAAGCCCACCAGCGACACTTTGTCACCCTTCTTCAGAGCGTCGGAGATGCTGTCGAACATGGCTTCCACAGCCTTGCCAGCGTCAGCCTTGGACAGGCCTGCGTTGGCGGCAACGGCTTCCACGAGTTCGGATTTGTTCATCGGATACTTCCCCTCTTTAAGGTCAAAAATGATCACCCCAGACACAAAAGCATGATCTCCTGCGCTTGAACCAGCGCAAGCGTGAAAAGCGGATGGGATCAGCCTTTGTGAACCTTCAGCATGAAGGCATCGGCACCCGTCGAAACGCCGGTGTGCCGTTGTTTTTCGATTATTGCAGGATTATCCGCGCGCGGTCTACAGCTAGTGCGCGCGGGCCGAATCCTCGGTCGATTTGACGGTTGACTTGGCGCTCTGGTCGAGTGCCGGTTCCGGCGCTTTTTCCAGCGCGAGGCGAATCACGTCATCGATCCAGCGCACCGGATGAATCTTCAGTTTCCCTTTGATATTGCTGGGAATTTCAGACAAATCCTTCTCGTTCTCGATGGGGATGACCACCGTCTTGATGCCGCCACGGTGCGCAGCCAGCAACTTTTCCTTGAGCCCGCCGATCGGCAGAACCTCGCCACGCAGGGTGATTTCGCCCGTCATGGCCACGTCCGCGCGCACCGGAATGCGCGTAAATGCGCTAATCAGGGCCGTGCACATCGCGATGCCAGCGCTGGGACCGTCCTTCGGCGTTGCCCCTTCCGGCACGTGGACATGGATATCACTGTTCTGCACATCCTTGAGATCAATGCCCCAGGCTGAGGAGCGACTGCGCACAACCGTCAGCGCGGCCTGAATCGATTCCTGCATGACGTCGCCCAGACTGCCGGTGTAGACCAGCTTGCCCTTGCCCTCGACAACCGCGCTCTCGATGGTCAGCAATTCGCCGCCGACTTCGGTCCAGGCCAGCCCGGTGACCTGACCAATCTGATTCTGGTCTTCGGCTTTGCCATAACGGAATTGCGGGACCCCCAGGTATTTTTCGACCTGGCGCGAGCCGACATTGATGTGGTCAATCTTTTCGTTCTCGATGATCTCCTTGACCACCTTGCGACAGATCTTGCCCACCGCGCGCTCCAGATTGCGCACCCCCGCCTCGCGGGTGTAATGGCGGATCACATCTTTGAGAGCGCCGTCCGACAGGTTGATCTCGCTGTCCTTGAGGCCGTTGTTCTTGATCTGCTTGGGCAGCAGATAGCGTCGCGCAATATTGAGCTTCTCGTCTTCGGTATAGCCCGGCAGACGAATCACCTCCATGCGGTCAAGCAGCGGCGCCGGAATATTCAAGGTGTTGGCGGTGGCTACGAACATCACATCCGACAGGTCGAAATCGACCTCCAGATAATGGTCGTTGAAGCTTGCGTTCTGCTCGGGATCAAGCACTTCGAGCATGGCCGAGGCCGGATCGCCCCGGAAATCGGCCGCCATCTTGTCGATCTCGTCGAGCAGGAACAGCGGATTGCGCACCCCGACCTTGCTCATGTTCTGCAAAATTTTGCCCGGCATGGAACCAATATAGGTCCGGCGGTGACCGCGGATTTCAGCTTCGTCGCGCACGCCTCCAAGACTCATGCGCACGAATTTGCGATTCACAGCACGTGCAATGGAACGACCCAGCGAGGTTTTGCCCACCCCGGGCGGACCAACCAGGCACAGAATAGGGCCGCGCAATTTTTTCACGCGCTTTTGCACCGCAAGATACTCGACGATACGTTCCTTGACCGACTCCAGCCCGTAGTGGTCCTCATCCAGGAACTGCTCAGCCATCGCCAGATCAATGCGCGACTTGGTTTTCTTTTTCCACGGCACGCCGACAACCCAGTCCAGGTAATTGCGCACCACGGTGGCTTCGGCAGACATGGGCGACATCATCTTGAGCTTGTTCAGCTCGGTGTCCGCCTTGGCCCGCACGTCCTTGGGCATGCCGGCTTTTTCAATCTTCTGCGCCAGCTCTTCCATTTCGTTGGGGCCTTCTTCGGTTTCCCCCAACTCTTTCTGAATGGCTTTCATCTGCTCATTCAGATAGTACTCGCGCTGACTCTTCTCCATCTGCTGCTTGACCCGGCCGCGGATGCGCTTTTCCACCTGCAGCACTTCGATCTCGCCTTCCAGCAAACCCAGCACGTATTCCAGGCGTTCCGCAGCCGACAAACGCTCAAGCACCTGCTGCCGATCTTCCAGGCGCAGGTTGAGATGTGCCGCAATGGTGTCGGCCAGACGACCGGCGTCATCCATGCTGGTCAGTGACGGCAGCAACTCGGCCGGCACCTTCTTGTTCAGCTTCACATACTGCTCGAACTGACTGAGCGTGGAGCGGACCATGGCGTCCATCTCACGCTCTTCCGCTTCGTTGCGCAATTCGGGCAGCTCAGTGCAATCCGCAACCAGATAGCCGTCGCGATCTTCCAGCGTATTGATCCGTGCGCGATTGCTGCCTTCGACCAGCACCTTGAGCGTGCCATCGGGCAGCTTCAGCAACTGAAGAATGTTGGCCAAAGTGCCGATCGGGTACAGATCGTTCTCGCCCGGGTCTTCGGTTTCAGCGGTGCGCTGCGCCACAAGCAAAATGCGCTTGTCGGTCTTCATGGCTTCTTTGAGCGCGACCACGGATTTCTCGCGCCCCACAAACAGCGGCATCGCCATATGCGGGAACACCACGACATCTCGCAGCGGCAAAACCGGGGACAGGGATTCAGATCTATCGCTCATCAGCAGCCTCAATACGCAGGGTCACCCCCCGCAAAGCACATCATATGGGGGCTCGCCAAAACGGATTCAAGCTGTGTTGGCGTCGCACCCGCCATGTCGCCCGCAACGCGGGTGATCACAATTCGGGCCGGCATGGCGATCGCCTCCGGCCCCTACAAGCCTAGCTGGCCTGAGCCTCGGCGCTGGGTTCCGATGCGCCGTAAACAATGAAAGGCTTGGCCGCGCCCTGCACCACAGACTCGTCAATCACAACCTTCTCGACATTCTCCATCGATGGCAGGTCGTACATGACGTCAAGCAGAATGCTTTCCATAATCGTGCGCAAACCGCGCGCGCCGGTTTTGCGCTCCATGGCCTTGCGCGCAATGGCAGCCAGCGCATCCTCACGCAACTCCAGGGCCGCACCTTCCATATCAAACAGCTTGCGATACTGTTTGGTCAGCGCGTTCTTGGGTTCAGTCAGGATCGAGATCAGCGCATCCGCATCAAGCTCCTGCAAGGTTGCAATCACCGGCAGACGCCCGACGAACTCAGGGATCAAGCCGAAGCGGACCAGATCATCCGGCTCGGTTTCCGCCAGAATCTCACCTACGGCACGACCATCTTCCGGGCTCTTGGGCTCAGCCTGAAAACCGATACCGCCCTTCTTCGAACGCTGCCCAATCACCTTGTCGAGCCCCGCGAAGGCGCCGCCGCAAATGAACAGCACACCCGAGGTGTCGACCTGCAGGAATTCCTGCTGCGGATGCTTGCGTCCACCCTGCGGCGGAATCGAAGCAACCGTGCCTTCGATCAGCTTGAGCAGTGCTTGTTGCACCCCTTCGCCAGAAACGTCACGGGTAATCGAGGGGTTTTCGGACTTGCGCGAAATCTTGTCGATTTCGTCGATATAGACAATCCCGCGCTGGGCCTTGTCGACATCGTAGTCGCACTTCTGCAGCAGTTTCTGAATGATGTTCTCAACATCTTCGCCCACATAACCGGCTTCGGTCAGGGTGGTGGCGTCCGCGATTGCGAACGGCACATCGAGCACCCGTGCCAAGGTCTCGGCCAGCAGCGTCTTGCCCGACCCGGTGGGGCCGATCAGCAGGATGTTGGACTTGGACAGCTCAACGTCGTCCGAAGCGGCGTTGTTGTTGAGGCGCTTGTAGTGGTTGTAAACAGCCACCGCGAGCGTTTTCTTGGCCGCTTCCTGGCCAATCACGTACTCGTCGAGCACCGCCTTGATTTCATGCGGCTTGGGCAAACCCTTGTCGACGGGCTTGGCCTGCAATTCTTCGCGGATGATGTCGTTGCACAGCTCAACGCATTCATCGCACACATACACCGAAGGTCCAGCAATCAGCTTGCGAACTTCGTGTTCACTTTTGCCACAGAAGGAGCAGTACAGGGTTCGCCCGTTGCCCCCACTGCCGCGGTTGTCATCACTCATTGTTTCACCTTCTGGACCACTGCTTTCGTTTATACCATGCCAGCAGTCCGATGCAAGTCTCGTGCCGACTGGCGGCGATCACACACCCGCGGCTGGTGCACGCCGCCTGACTGACGGCTTATTCAGCAGCCTTGGCCGCGCGTGAGTCCAGCACCTTGTCGATCAATCCGTATTCGCTGGCCTGCTCCGCGCTCATGAAGAAATCGCGCTCGGAATCCTTGGCGATCTGCTCCACCGTTTTTCCGGTATGACCAGCCAGCATCTCGTTCAGGCGCTGACGCATGAACAGAATTTCCTTGGCGTGGATTTCGATGTCGGTCGCCTGCCCCTGAAAGCCACCCAGCGGCTGATGGATCATCATGCGCGAATGCGGCAGCGCAAAACGCTTACCCGGCGCACCACCGGCCAGCAGCACGGCGCCCATGCTCGCAGCCTGACCAATGCACAGCGTGCTGACGTCAGGCTTGATGAACTGCATGGTGTCGTAGATCGACAAGCCTGAGGTGATCACGCCACCAGGCGAATTGATGTACAGATGGATGTCCTTGTCCGGATTCTCCGATTCAAGGAACAGAAGCTGGGCGACGATCACATTGGCCATGTGATCGTCGACCGGACCGACCGCAAACACCACGCGCTCCTTGAGCAGACGCGAGTAGATGTCGAACACGCGCTCGCCGCGTGCCGACTGCTCAACCACATAAGGAACGTAGTGCATGCGTTCTTCCATCGTTATCCCTGACTCGGTGCTTTCTCGGTAAGTTCCTCGAAGCTGAGTTTTTCCGACTCACGCTTCGCCTTGGACAGGCAATGTTGCACGACTTGGTCTTCCAGCACCATGGCCCGCAAGGACTGCATGAACTGCGGGTTCTGGCGGTAGTACGCCATGGCCGCGTCGGAATCGTCGAAACCACCAGCAATTTCGCCCAGTTTGGCTTCAACCTGTTCGTCGCTAACCTGCAGACTTTCTTTCTTGATGATCTCGCCGATCAGCAAACCCAGCGCAGTGCGGCGCTTGGCCTGCTCTTCGAACAGCGCATCCGGCAGAAGCTGATGCAGCTCATCATGTGATTTCTGGCCCTGGCCAAAACGCTGGGCGGCGTCGTGACGCATACGCTCGATTTCCTGACTGACCAGACCTGACGGCACATCGATATCATTGGCTTCGAGGATATTTTCCAGCACCTGCTGCTTGGTGTAGCGTGCAATCGCCTGGACTTTTTCCTGCTCCATGGACTCGCGCAGCTTTTCGCGCAGGCTGGCCTCATCGCCATCTTCAAGCCCGAACTGTTTGCAGAATTCGGCATCAACCTCGGGCAATGCGCTGGCCTGCACCGATTTCACCGTCACCGCGAAGCTGGCCTGCTTACCCTTGAGGTTTTCCGCATGGTAGTCCTCGGGGAAAGCCACCGGCACATCGCGCGATTCGCCAGCGCTCATGCCAACGATGCCGTCTTCCATCTCCTTCAGGAAGCGACCGGCACCCAGCTCCAGATCGGTGTCTTCGCCGCTGCCGCCTTCAAAGGCTTCACCATCAATGGTGCCCGCGAAATCGATTTTGACGCGATCACCCTCAGCGGCAGCGCCTTCCTTGTCGGCCCAGGTTTTGCGCTGCTCACGCAATTTCTGCAGCAGACTGTCAACGTCGGCATCACCGATCTCGGTTTCTGCCTCTTTGACCGCCATGTCCTCAATACCCTGAAGTTCAATGTCCGGGTAGACGTCGAAAACGGCGACATAGGCCATATCCTGACCGGCTTCGATCGCTTCGAACTCGATCTGCGGCTGCCCTGCGGGCTGCACGCCCGACTGCTGCAGCGCCTTGGGATAGCTGTCTTCGAGCAGATCACTCAGCGCATCCTGACGTGCGCGAGCGCCGTACCGCTGTTCCAGCACCTGGGCAGGAACCTTGCCCGGACGGAACCCGTCAACACGGGCATGACGACCGATCTTCTGCAGATTCTTCTTGACGGCCTGTTCGTAATCGGCGGCGGGGATGCTGACGCGCATCCGGCGCTCGAGCCCTTCTGCGGCTTCAACGCTGACTTGCATGTTCTTGACTTACTCTAAATGGTGCGATTTGCGAGATGGATGGTGCGACAGGAGAGACTCGAACTCTCACGGGTTTCCCCACTGGAACCTAAATCCAGCGCGTATACCAATTCCGCCACTGTCGCGTGCTGACGAAACAACCGCCTGGAAACGTGTGTAGCAGAGCGGTCGAGACTGGTGGGCCATGTAGGACTTGAACCTACAACCAGCGGATTAAGAGTCCGATGCTCTACCAATTGAGCTAATGGCCCGCTCGAAACCGTCTATTGTAACGCGCAAAACGTGCGGCGTCAGCGCCTGCGCGAAGGCCCGATCCGGGTTGCGCAGACGAAAAAGAAATGGGGTGGACGATGGGATTCGAACCCACGACAACCGGAATCACAATCCGGGACTCTAACCAGCTGAGCTACGCCCACCACTGCAGGGCGCGCATGATACCGGAAATTTTCCTGCAAGCGAATACCCTGCAAGCCGACGCATGACATAAAATTGCCTCTTTTGCTCAAGAGACACCATGAACCACGTCACTCGCGCCGACTTCGATCGCTACATGACCCCGAACTACGCTCCCGCCCCGATTGTTCCGGTGCGCGGCCGCGGTTCGCGTCTGTGGGATCGTGACGACCGTGAATACGTGGATTTTGCTGGCGGCATCGCGGTCTCTGCCCTGGGTCACGCCCATCCGGCGCTGGTGGCCGCACTGACCGAGCAGGCCGGCAAGCTCTGGCATGTGTCCAACCTGATGGTCACCGAGCCCGCACTGGCCCTGGCCAAGCGGCTGACTGAGCTGACCTTTGCCGATCGCGTGTTCTTCTGCAATTCGGGCGCCGAAGCCAATGAAGCCGCGCTCAAGCTAGCGCGCCGCTACGCGTGGGACAAATTCGGTTCTGAAAAGAACGAAATTGTCTCCACAACCGGCTCGTTCCATGGTCGCACCCTGTTCACCGTGGCCACTGGCGGCCAGGGCAAATACAGCGAGGGTTTCGCCCCCCTGCCCGGCGGCATCCGTCACGTGCCATACAACGATCTCGACGCCATGCGCGAAGTGATCGGCCCCAACACCTGCGCCGTCATCGTCGAACCGATTCAGGGCGAAGGTGGCGTTCGCCCAGCGGCGGACGGCTATCTGGCCGGCTTGCGCGCACTGTGCGACGAGCACAACGCCCTGTTGATCTTCGACGAAGTGCAGACCGGCGCAGGCCGCACCGGCCATCTTTACGCCTATATGGGCGCCGCCGTAACGCCCGACATCCTGACCAGCGCCAAAGGTCTCGGCGGCGGTTTTCCCATTGGCGCCATGCTGACGACCGAGAACATCGCGGCAAGCCTGGTGGTTGGCACGCACGGCAGCACGTTTGGCGGAAATCCCATGGGTTGTGCTGTGGGCCTGGCTGCGCTCGACATCATCGCCAGCCCGGACACGCTGCAAGGCGTGCAGCAGCGTCACGATCAACTGATCAGCGGCTTGCGCACACTCAACGACAAGTACGACATGTTCGGCGACATCCGCGGCCAGGGGCTGCTGCTGGGTTGTGAACTCAAGGCCCAGTGGGCCGGTCGCTCACGCGATCTCAATGCCGCGGCATTGGCGCATGGCCTGCTGTGCCTGGTCGCTGGCCCCGACGTGCTACGGCTGGCGCCCAGCCTGCTCATCGAGGATGTCGACATCAGTGAAGGACTCAAGCGACTGGACGCCGCCCTAGCTGATCTGTCGTAGCCTGCATGCCGCGGTGCCAGATGCCGTCTTCGAGGTAACGTTCGCCGGTTTCGGCAAAGCCGAAACCGGCATAAAACCGGCACAGACGCTCCTGCGCACCTATCCACACCGGCACACCCGGACCAAAACTGCGGACCTTGTCGACAGCCTGATCCATCAAGCTGATGCCCAGGCCTTGCTGACGATGTGACGGCGCTGAAACCACACGGCCAATCGACGCTTCCTCGCGTACAACCGCGGGTTCGAAGATCCGGGCATAGGCCAGCAGGCGGTCGTCGGCCCAGCCGGCCAGATGCCAGGCACGCAAGTCCCAGCCGTCCGCGTCAAGAAAGGCGCAGGTCTGCTCGACCACGAACACCTCCTGGCGCAGACGCATGATTTGATACAGCGTGGCTGCGTCCAGCTCGTCAAAAGTCTGGCAAAGCCAGCGCAAACCTGCCGCATTCAATCCGGCAGCACCTCGGACAGCGGCATGCGGGCCAGACTCGGCGCCAGCAGACTGCCGAAGTACAGATACTCGGCGCCCTGACGAACGCTGGTAATCGGCGCATAGGCCGACTCACCCGCGTCCTGCAGATTCACCGTGACCTCAGCCTCAAGATTCAAACCCAGAGCAAAACCGTGCAAGACCGGCCCAGGCTGCACCGCGGCGGGTAGGCGCCAGACCATTTTGCGCACAAACGGGTGCGGCAGCAGTGCATCCAGTGGCGCGGTGCGCGGTGCATACAGGGCCAGCCAGAACATGTTCTGACCATTGAACGTGATGTTGTCGGGAAAGCCTGGCAGGTTGTCGATGAACACTTCGCTCTGCCCCGCGCGCTCGCCTTTCAGCCAGTACCGCAGGACGCGATACCGGGTCGTTTCATTGACCAGCAGGTAATCTTCATTGGGCCCCAGCGCAACCCCGTTGGCAAAATACAGGTCAGGCATCACAACCCAGGTCTTGCCGGTCTTGAGATCCGTCGCCACCAGGCGACCATTGGGACGATGTTCAAACACGTCATCCATGACGTGATGCACGCCGAATTTGACCGAGGCATCGGAGTAGTACGCGATATCGTCCGCAGACACATCGACATCGTCGGTAAAGCCCAGTGGCACACCTTCGGCGCTGTCGGCCACAACTTCGAAGCTGCCCGGCTGACGAATGCGCAACAGACCTTTGATCGCATCGGCAACGATCACGTCTCCGGCCACCGAAAATGCGATGCCCAACGGCCGCCCGCCGGTGTCGGCTAACAGCTCCGGCTGGGTGCCATCAGAGGCGAAGCGCATCACACGACCATCGATGAAGCCGGTCACCAGACGCCCCTGGGCGTCGATATTGACAGCTTCCGGACCGTGTCCGATGCCCGTGGCGATGCGCTCAAGCGAAGCCAGCCGGTCATTGGCGGCAAAACGCGCATCGTCGGTGGGCGGTGCTGGCGGCTGCCAGGCTGCCGGATCAATATTGACCGGCCACAGCAGCAGATAGGCCAGCATAATCAGTACAACGCCTCCCAGCACCGTCTTTAACATTCCCGTCGCCTCGTCTTTTTATTCAGGGCAAAAAAAACCGCGGCACAGAGGCCGCGGTACAAGTCTAACCGAGTCGCAAATGTGGCTTGGGGGAGCCAGGGGAGGACATGATGCTGCGTTTCGGTCAGGCGGCCTTGCAGGGAGTCAAGGCCTAGGGGGATTGAAAAGAGGTCAGGTCAGCGATATCCAGTTGATAACCATCAAGCATCCGAATGTGGCAAACAGTGCGCAGTACACCAGCTTAGAACGCCACCCGTCGGCAGGGTTCCGCAGGCTCGCAAAGGTAGTGCGACTGCTACGGCGATTCGTCATCTGCTTCGGCATGGTCACCTCGGATGCCGCTGAACTTGAGGTGTACTGTGCGCGCGTCAAGGTGAAGAAAACGTCAATAAAACGGCGGACCCTTTCATGGCACACAAACAATCGCCATAAAGCCGACGCATCGCATTGAAAACAGAATAAAAAAACCCCGAGCAAATCGGCTCGGGGTTGGCTTTTGAAACGGCGCCGTGCGGCGCCCTCTCAGATCAGTTCAGCACGCGAAAAACCACGCGGCGATTCTTTGCCCGGCCTTCTTCAGTGGCATTGTCGGCCACCGGTCGGCTGGAGCCGTAGCCTGTCGCCACCATGCGATCAGCCGACACACCGCGTTCGGCCAAAAAATCTTTCACCGCGTAGGCACGCCGGGCCGACAGCGCCTGGTTGTAGTCATCGTTTCCCAGCGCATCGGTGTGGCCGGCAATCTCGACACGGATTTCCGAAAGTCCGCCATTGAGCAGGTCCGCCACCGGACTCAGCACGTCACGCGCTGATGCGGTCAACTCATCCGAATTGAGCTGAAAGTTCACCCCCTTGAGCAGCACGGCATCATCCAGCGGGCAACCCTGCGCGTCGACCACCTCACCCGGCGGCGTACCCGGGCACTGATCGAGGGCATCGCTGACGCCATCGGCATCGCTGTCGCGCTCACTCAGCGCATCACAACCGGTGCGATCAACCTTGGCACCCGGCGCGGTATCCGGGCACAGATCTTCGCCGTCGATCACGCCGTCACCGTCGGCATCGGCTGCCGGCGCCGCCGTTTTACCGAAAGCCCACATCGCGCCCAGCCCGAAACGCCCGTCCACTAGCACAGCACGCCCGGAATCGAAGTTGTCGTACTCGTTCTCCAAGGCAACAGCGCGCGCTTCAAGACGCAGGCTGATCGGCTGGAACGGCGTCTGCCAATCGACGCCACCACCCAGGCTGATACTCGGACGGGTGCGGTCATCTTCACCGATCTCTTCGTAGGCCACCGCCAGACCGGTGATCACGAACGGCGACAACGACGCCGTCATATCGAAGTGACGCAAGATGTCTACACCCAGCTGATACAGCTGGTCCTGACCGCTCATGTCGTCGCGCTCGATTTCATTCCACGCGGCGGAAATCTGCGTGCTCCAACCCTCGTATGGGCTCAGTGGCAAGCCCCAGTAGAGCACGGCTCCCGGCTGCTCCGACTCGGCTTCACGCACCTCTGAAGGCGTCAGATAAGTGCCCATCAGGCCCAGTCGGCTGGATTCCCACCAGCTTGTGCCTTCAGCCTGTACGCTGCCGGCAGCCAGCGCCGACACGACCGCGACGGCCGCTCCCGTTGATCTCAACATCCGTGATTCCCCTTGAAGTGAAAAGCACCCATCCGATCTTCACGCACGAAACCGGTTCAGGTGCCAGCAAGTCCGTATTATAGAGATGAGCACTCCCGGATTCATTGCGGCCCATGCCAGCTACCTCGTTCAGCCCCAACTCAGCACGACACCGTGACCACGCGCGCGATTGAATGGCGGCCGTTGCTGGGCCTGAGCAGACCGATCAGCGCCCTGATGCTACTGGCCGCTTCACTGGCCCTGTATAGCACCAGCCAGCGCATGCTCGACCACCATGTGCAGACCCAAATGCTGAGCATCGCGAGCGAGCTCGACCGCGGCGCTCAGTGGGAAGACGAAGCCGCTTTCCGCGCCACGGTGCAGGCCTGGCCCTGGCGCGAAATCTGGCTCGAAGACGCCCAGGGCGCGCACGTCTGGCACCAGACCCGTAGCAGCACCGATGATGGCTGGCCACGGCCGCAACGCCAGGAACTGCCATTGCTCGGCGATTACACTTTGGTGGTCAAGCCGCTCGCATTACCGGCAGCCAAGCGCGGGGCGCTTGCCCGGTTAACTCTGGTCACCCTGCTGTGTGGCGCTCTGGGCGCCGTACTCATCAGCTGGCTGTGCTACCGCTGGATCATGCGGCGCTGGCGGTCACTGCTGCACTGGACGCAGGCGCTGGACGGTGGCGACCTGAACCGGCCACCGCCGCACACCACTGGACTGAGCGGTCAGATCGCCAGCGTCCAGGCGGTTCTGGCCCAACGCCTGCGCTACGCACGTGACACCCTGACCGAGTTCGCCCGCCATCCGCCAGCCACGCGCAACGACCATGTCGAGCAGCTCAATCAGGAACTCGATACGACCCGCGCCCAACTGGCGGACAGTCGAGAACGCCTGACCAAGCGCGCCGAATTTCTCTCGGCCATGAGCCACGAACTGCGCACCCCGCTGACGTCCATTGTCGGCTTCGCCGAGTTGCTCGAGCAGGGCCAGCTGGCCAACGAATCGCTGACCTACGTACAGACCATCCGCAAATCTGCCGCCGGGATGGTTTCGCTGGTCAATGATTTTCTCGACATGGAACGTGCGGACGCAGGACAGCTCGACATCCATCAGGTGGGCCTGGACCTGGCCGACATCGTGGAAGATACGATCTCCCTGATGGCGCCGCTGGCCTACGAGAAGAATCTCGAGCTGGTCAGCATTGTCGATCACGACATACCCTCGCGCCTGATCGGCGACCCCGGACGGGTCCAGCAAATCCTCACCAACCTGGTGTCCAACGCGGTCAAGTTCACGGATCACGGCGAGGTGATCGTCCGCGCCACCCGCGTGTCTGACGACAACAACATGCTGCGCATTCGTTTGCAGGTGCAGGATTCCGGCCCCGGACTCAGCCAGACCCAGCAAGATCAGCTGTTCAACGCCTATCAGCGCTTCGAGCAGGATGGCCAGCGCGTAATCGCGGGCAGCGGGCTTGGCCTGAACATCGTACGCAAACTCACCGACCTGCTGGGCGGCGAGATCCGGGTGGACAGTCAACCTGGCCAGGGCGCCGTTTTTTCGGTCACCCTGCCCTTCAGCCCGCATCCGCAAACGACCATGCGAACGAGCTGGGACGGCTTGCGCGGCACCCAACTGTGGCTGCTGGAACGCCATCCCGCCAGCTGGCGTGCGCTGCAGCACCAACTGGCGTTCTGGAGCGTACACAGCCGCCAGTTCGATTCCCCAGCCGCGCTGCAGCGCGCCCTGGATGGGGGCCATGCCGACATCGTGTTGCTCAGTCTGCAAAGCGATGAGTTGAACGAAGATCTGTTGCGAGAAATGATCGAGGCCAGTCCCTGTCCCGTCGGGGTCATGGTCAACAGCGTCGACGCGCGTGTGCACCGTCGCCTGCAGGACTGGGGCGCCGCCCTGGTGCTGCCCAAGTCGGCCACCCGCACCACCCTGTACCGCGCACTCAGCGATTTGCGACACCTGCGTGATGGCGACGACAGCGCGGCCCTGAACGGACAGCATGTGCTGGTGGCGGAAAACAATCCGGCCAGCCAGTACTTTCTCAAAGCATTGCTGGAAAACCTCGGCGCCAAGGTCACCCTGGCCAGCCACGGTAGCGAAGCGCTGGAGCTGTGGCGCGCCCAGCGTCACCCCTATGTGCTGCTGGACCTAAACATGCCGGAGCTGAATGGCCAGCAGGCCACCACAGCCATCCGCGACGAAGACCCCGGGGCCGCGGCCGTGATCATCGGCATGTCGGCCTACCTTACGCCCGATCAGGAGCGCGAGTGGCTCAACGCCGGCCTCAACGATCTGCTGACCAAACCTTTCGATCAGGCGCAACTGCTGCGCTGCCTGCACCCCTGGCTGCACCTCGAAAAACCGCCGCAGCCTGCGCCCAAGCGTCCGGTCAGTGCCGATCTGGTGCGCGACCCTGAGCTGGCTGCCATGATGCAGGAAGAGCTGCCCAAGCAGCTCGATGAGCTGGACGCGGCGTTCATCGACAGCGACCTTGAGGCCGCCCGAGCGGCCGCCCACCAGCTACACGGCACCGCGGCCTTTTTTCACCTGGAGCCGCTCAAGTCACACGTTTTTCTGCTCGAGAAGCGGCTCAACGCGCTGGACACGCTGGCCGAGCCGGCCAGCTTGCGCGAAGACATGGCCGCCGTCAGCAGCGCCGTGCGCAATGTCCTCGAAGGCCTGCGCCCGACGCCTTAGCCTCAGATGGCCGAGCGGGTCGCCGGCATGCTGCGCGCACGCATCATCACCGCTTTCATGCGAGCAACCGCAGCCGCCATCCCCATAATCACGGCATCGGAAATGATGCTGTGACCGATGTTCAGTTCCTGAATCTGCGGAATGCGCGCGATCGGAACAACATTTTCAACCGTCAGACCATGGCCGGCATGCACTTCCAGTCCGGCCGAGGCCGCGTATTCCGCCATCTTCTGAAAACGCGATACGGCATTCGCCTGATCACCCGCATCCTGAGCATCGGCATAACCCCCGGTGTGGAACTCGACCACCGCGGCACCCGCAGCGACCGCCGCATCGATCTGTGCGGGGTCAGCTTCGATGAACAGGGACACGCGACTGCCGGCCGCGCTGAGGCGCTCGCAGGCTTCGCGAATTCGCGGCAAACCGGCGACCACGTCCAGGCCGCCCTCGGTGGTCAGTTCTTCACGTTTTTCCGGTACAAGACAGCACGCTGGCGGTGCCAGCGCTTCGGCGATGCGCAGCATGTCGGGCTCGGGCGCAAGCTCCAGATTCAGGGGAATACCAAGCGCCTGGCGCAGCTCCTGAACGTCACGCTCCTGAATGTGTCGACGGTCTTCACGCAGATGCGCCGTGATGCCATCCGCACCAGCCGACTGGGCGACAAAAGCCGCAGCCAGTGGCGACGGATAAAGGGTTCCGCGCTGCTGGCGCACCGTGGCAACGTGATCGATATTGACCCCCAGACGCAAGGGGGAGGTGTGCTGACTCATGCGACGGACCCGCAAAAAGCGGCGATTCTAACCTGTTGCGCCCGACCCGGCAGCGCGCGCGCCCTGCAGACTGGTCAATTCACGCAGCATGGTGGCGCTTTGCAATGGCTTCGGCCCTAGCTGACTGCGCAGCATCTCGCCAAGCAGGCTACGGCAAGGATTGATCCGGGCATCGCTGGCCCCCTCCAGCAAAGCCTGCAAGGCCGCCGCCGGAACGCCTGACGATGCGGCCACCAGACCACGCGAGGGATCCCAGCGAAAGGCTGCGGCCTGGCTCAGCACATCCTCCTGCAGCGCGTAACCCAGATGACTCAGCAAGCGGTATTCGAACTGTCGCAAAAGCGGCGCCGGATCCTGTTCCGGCAGGCGCTCAAACACCTCCAGATATGCATCAAACAACACGCTCGCCTGGTTATCGTTGTGCGCGGCCAGGCGCAGAATGAGTTCGTTCACATAGAAACCGCACCATAGCCGGGTACCGCTGAGTTGCGGCGCGCTCCCGTCCGGCTCGAAGCGGCTCAAGGTGCCGAGCTCGGACTTCTGAACAAAATCCAACTTGAGCGGCCGAAACGGCTGCAGCACTCCGCCGGCACGAGCCTGGCGACCACCACGGCTGACCAGACTGATACGTCCGTAATGACGGGTCAGCACATCCAGAATCAGGCTGGTTTCGCGCAGCGGTCGTCGATGCAGTATCCAGGCCGGCTCGGCGCTGGCCCGCAGGCTCACTCGGTTGCCCCGTACCCGAATGCGCGCAGGCTGTCTTCATGGTCAGCCCAGCCTTCGCGCACCTTGACCCACAGATGGATATCGAACGGCTGATCGAACAGCCCTTGCAGACGCTCGCGCGCCGATTGCCCGATGGCTTTGAGCCCTTGGCCCTGCTTACCGATCACGATACCTTTGTGGGACGGCCGGTTGACCCAGATCGTGGCATGCACCTCGTTGCCATGATCACTCTGCGACATGCGATCAATGGTCACCGTGGTGGCGTACGGCAATTCCTTGTTGAGGCGCAAAAACAGCTGCTGGCGTATGTGCTCGGCAACCAGAAACTCCGCCGAATGCGGCGTCAGGGTATCGGCGTCGTACAGCCACGGCCCTTCAGGCAGGCGCTGATCGAGCTCGCTGAACAAGGCTTCCAGGTTGTCGCCTTTGGTGGCCGACAGCGGCACCAGAAAGTCGGGCTGGATGAGTGCATGCAAACGGCCGATCTCCGGCAGCAACGCGCTCTTGTCCTTGATCTGATCAACCTTGCTCAGAATCAGGCCGAGGTTGCCAGGGCGGGCGCGCTGCATACGCGCCAGCATCTGGTCATCGGCCGAGGTCCAGCGCCGTGGCTCGACCACCCATAGGGTCACGTCAACGTCCGCCATCGCACTGATGGCAGTGCGATCGAGCAACCGATTCAGGGCCTTGCCCTGAATATCCGCCTGCCCAGGTGTATCGACGAAAACGTACTGGCTGTCAGCGCGTGTCAGCACCCCCATAACCCGATGACGCGTGGTCTGCGCCTTGGGCGAAACAATCGACAAGCGCTCGCCAAGCAAGGCATTCATCAACGTCGATTTGCCCACATTGGGACGCCCAACCAGCGCCACTGTTCCGGCCCGTGTCATGTCCGCCTAACTCTCATGGTACTTGCAGCTGTTCCAGCATACGCCTGGCCGCATCTTGTTCCGCCGCGCGACGGCTCCGCCCTGTCCCCCGGGTCAGCACATCGGCGACACCGCAGGTCGCTTCAAACTGCTTGCGGTGTGCCGGTCCGGATTCGGCAACCAGCTGATATTCGGGCAAGCCGCGCCCCGTTGCCTGCAGGCGTTCCTGCAACCGGGTCTTGGGATCCTTGAGCTCGTCGGGGCGCGGCAGGTTTGCCAGTCGCGCCTCGAACAGCCGCAGAATCTGTTGCTGCGCCGTCTCGAAACCGGCGTCGCAGAGTATCGCCCCGAGCAGCGCCTCCAGCGCATCTTCCTGTATCGATGCCCGTCGGTGGCCACCGCTTTTCAGCTCACCCGGGCCCAGTTCGATGTCCATGCCCAGGTTCATGTCAGCCGCCAGCGCGGCCAGTGTTTCGCCTCGCACCAGATGAGCCCGCATGCGGGTCAGGTCGCCTTCATCGCAGTCCGGCAAGCGCTGATACAGTGCCTGGGCGATGACGAAGTTAAGCACCGCATCGCCCAGAAATTCGAGCCGCTCGTTGTGCCGATTACCAGCACTGCGGTGGGTCAGCGCAGCTTTGCGCAACCCGGCATCGCGAAACGGGAAGTCTTGAAGCCGTGGAATATCAGCCACCACCCCTGACCATCGGATATTCCTTGTCAAAGGTCAGCACGAGATCCCAGTTGGCGAACAGGTGCTCGCGCACCTCGTACTTGTAGGCCAGCGCTTTGCCGCCCTTGTTTTTCTTGATTTTGACGTCCGCAACCTTGAGATGCTTGACGTCGTCCACATCCCAGCGGCGCTGCAGGCTCTTGCGCAACTCAAACTGGGACAACTCGTAGTTCTGCGGCGATTTGGCTGTCTGCGACACGATCTTGGTGGCTTTGGCCTCATTCATGTAAATCGGCGCAATCACCATCGCAAGCAGTGCCCCACCACCGATCACCGCCAGCAAAAACATCACGTTGTACATGCCGCCGGCTTGCCGTTTCATCGTTGTCATCATTCTTCCCCGTTGCCTGTTTTCCGTTACCGGATCGTGTTGCCGATTCTATCCAAAGCCGGGCGATTTTTTCGGCCGTCCCAACTCATCCAGATGAAAAAGGCTTTGCCCACCAGGTTGCGCTCGGGCACAAAACCCCAGGCCCGGCTGTCCTCGGACCCATCACGATTGTCGCCCATCATGAAATAGTGGCCCTCGGGCACCGTGAACTCGGCATCGTCATTGGGCCGGTGCGGGCTGACCAGTATGCGGTGCTCCACGTCCCCGAGTTGTTCGATCATTTCCTCGGCGATGACCTTACGACCGGCCGCATCCGCACTGTAGTACCCGCTGACCTCGCGCGGCATCTTCTCGCCGTTGATGTAGAGCGTCTTGTCGCGGTAGGTCACGCTGTCGCCGGGCAACCCGATCACACGCTTGATGAAATCCTTGCTGGGGTCACGCGGGTAGCGGAACACCATCACATCACCACGCTCCGGCTCGCCCAGCGGCACCAGCAGGTTGTGAAAAACCGGCATGCGCAAACCATAGGCAAACTTGTTCACCAGGATGAAATCGCCAACCTCCAGGGTCGGGATCATGGAGCCGGACGGGATCCGGAAAGGTTCGACCAGGAAGGAGCGCAACAGCAGAACGATCAGGATGACCGGGAAGAACGAGCGGCAGAATTCCGCCCATTTACCCGGCTCGGCCTGCGCGGTACGGCGCGGAGCAAACAGCTTGGCATCGATGAGCCAGCCCACGCCTGTGACAACCGCGGCCAGCAGCAAGGCTGCCGCGAAATCGAAATGTACGTCGGGAGCAAACACCAAATCAGTCCTTCTGATCGCGGCTGAGCACGGCCATGAACGCGTCCTGCGGGATTTCCACCTTGCCGAACTGCTTCATGCGCTTCTTGCCGGCCTTCTGTTTTTCCAACAGCTTGCGCTTACGCGTGGCGTCACCGCCGTAACACTTCGCGGTGACGTTCTTGCGCAGGGCTTTGACCGTTGTCCGCGCGATAATACGCGATCCGATCGAGGCCTGAATCGCCACGTCAAACATTTGACGCGGGATGATCTCACGCAAGGCTTCCGCCAGCTGACGCCCGCGCCGCTCGGCATCCGCACGATGCGCGATGGTCGCCAGTGCATCGACCTTGTCGCCGTTGATCATCACTTCCAGCTTGACCAGATCAGCAGGCTCGAAACGCAGGAATTCATACTCGAACGAGGCGAAGCCACGGCTGATGGATTTCAGCCGGTCAAAGAAATTCAGCACCACCTCGGCCAGCGGCAGTTCGAACTCCATCGACACCTGGCTGCCGTGGTACTGCATCTTGCGTTGGGTACCGCGCTTCTCCATGCACAGCTGCATGACCGCACCGATGAATTCCTGCGGCAGCAGAATGCGGGCCAAGATCACCGGCTCAAGCACGCTCTCCAGCGTAGCCGGATCCGGCAACTCCGCCGGGTTTTCGACTTCCAGCTCTTCCCCGCCCCGGGTCATGGCCTTGTAGACAACCGTTGGCGCGGTGGAAATCAGGTTGAGCGAATACTCCCGCTCCAGGCGCTCCTGCACGATCTCCATGTGCAGCATGCCGAGAAAGCCGCAACGGAAACCGAACCCGAGCGCACCGGACGTTTCCGGTTCGAAATTCAGCGCCGAATCGTTCAGACGCAGTTTCTGCAGCGCCTCGCGGAAATCCTCGAAATCGTCGGCATCGACCGGATACAGCCCGGCGAAGACGCGCGGCTGAACCAGCTGAAAACCGGGCAACGGGGCCTGAGCCGGCTGCTCGGCACTGGTCAGGGTGTCGCCAACCGGCGCGCCATCGACATTCTTGATGCCGGCAATGACGATGCCCACTTCGCCGCATTCCAGTGCGTCGCACAGCACGCGCTTGGGCGAGGCATAGCCCACATGATCGACCTGATGACTCTGGCCGGTCGACATCACGCGAATCTTTTCGCCCTTGGCCAGACGGCCATTGACGATACGCACCAGCGAAACCACCCCCAGATAGTTATCAAACCAGGAGTCGATGATCAGGGCTTGCAATTCACCTTGCGGATTGCCCTGCGGCGGCGGCACTCGGCTGACCAGTTGCTCGAGAATCTCACGCACGCCAAGACCGGTCTTGGCACTGCAGGTCAGCGCGTCGCGCGCCTCGATGCCGATGACATCCTCGATCTGGGTGATCACCCGCTCGGGCTCAGCGGCCGGCAGGTCAATCTTGTTGAGTACCGGCACCACCTCCAGATCCTGTTCGATCGCGGTGTAGCAGTTGGCCACACTCTGCGCTTCAACGCCCTGCGACGCATCGACCACCAGCAAGGCCCCTTCGCAGGCGGCCAGCGAGCGTGACACCTCGTAGGAAAAATCCACGTGCCCGGGGGTGTCGATCAGGTTGAGCTGATAGGTCTCGCCGTTGTCGGCGGTGTAATTCAGACGCACGGCCTGCGCTTTGATGGTGATCCCACGCTC
>JASBUL010000043.1 GCA_030147945.1 Oceanococcus sp.
CCGGCCATGGTGTTCGACAGTCAGGAAGAACTGCTGGCTGCGTTCAAGGATGGACGCATGGAGCGCGACCTGGTCGCGGTGGTGCGGGGACAGGGGCCTCGTGCCAACGGCATGCCCGAGCTGCATAAGCTCACCCCGCAACTGGGTATCCTGCAGGACCGTGGTTTTCAGGTGGCTCTGGTGACGGATGGGCGCATGTCGGGCGCATCGGGTAAGGTGCCTGCGGCCATTCATGTCACCCCTGAGGTGTCGCAGGGTGGGGCGCTGGGCAAGCTGCGTGACGGGGATCTGATTCGCCTGGATGCCGAGGCCGGCACCTTGAGTGCGCTGGTTCAAGAGGACCTGTGGGCCGGCCGCGAAGTGGCAGCGGTGGCGCCCAGTTCAGCCGGTTACGGACGCGAGATGTTCGGGCATCTGCGCCAGGCCAACAATGGGGCGGAAGCTGGCGCTGCCAGCGTGTTCTAGGCGAAGGGAGAGGCATGAGTTTGCTGAGGATTCAGGATGTGATGCATGGTGCGCCGGTTATTCCGGTGCTGGTTGTGCGCGATCTTCAGGTCGCCCAACCTTTGGCCGAGGCCCTGCTTGAGGGTGGTTTGCCTTACCTTGAGGTGACCCTGCGTAGCGACTGTGCGCTGGCCGCGATCGAGGCCATGGCTCAGTTGCCCGGTGTGGTGGTCGGGGCCGGCACCGTGCGCAGCGCTGCGGATTTGCTGGCCAGCGCGCAGGCTGGTGCGGCTTTCGCGGTCTCGCCCGGCTTGCCTCCGGCGCTGCTTGAGGCGCCGCGTCCGATCCCGCTGCTGCCCGGTGTGATGACCCCGACCGAGGTCATGCGTGCAAGTGACGCAGGTTTTCGCGCGCTGAAACTGTTTCCGGCCCGGGTCGCCGGTGGCGTGGATGCGCTCAAGGCCTTCGCCGGCCCGTTGCCGGATATCGAATTCTGTCCCACCGGCGGCATCGGCGAGGACGATATGGCGCGCTATCTGGCGCTGCCCAATGTGCCCTGCGTCGGCGGCAGCTGGCTGGCGCCGGATGATCTCATTGCCCGGCGTGACTGGGCGGCCATCACCGAGCGGGCGCGCCGCGCGGTGGCGATTGCCTGCGGCCGTCCAGCTCAGGCCTCACACCCCGCCGATCCGCTGGCCGGCGATGGCGGGGAAGATCCAGGTTCTGCTCTTGAGGAGTTGCGTTGATGAACACCATGGCCGTCGATGCCGAGGATTTCACCCTGCGTGCGCGGGTCAAACTGCTGGGCAAGTTGCTCGGCAATGTGATTGCCGAACATGCCCGTCCCGGGGTGTTTGAAGTTGTCGAGGAGCTGCGCACCGGCTTCATAGCCCTGCGTGCGGGACAGGAAAACGCCGCCGACACGCTGGATGCACTGGGTTCGCTGATCGAGTCGCTGGATGCAGAAACCCTGATGCAGGTCATCCGCGCCTTTGCCATCTACTTCCAGCTGGTCAACGTGGCGGATGAGCTGTGCCAGCACCGCGGGCGTCGCCGTCAGGTCGAGGGTGGTGGGCGTTTGTGGGTGGGTTCGTTTGACGAAGCGCTGGGCTGTGCCGTCGAGGCTGGTATGGATGCGCGTGAGATGTCGCAGCTGCTCGGGCAGATGCGCTATAACGCGGTGTTTACCGCACATCCCACCGAAGCCAAAAGCCGCACCGTGATGGAATCCCTGCGCCGCATCTTCACCTCCAACGAGGCGCTGGAGCTGGGCGAGTCGCCGGAAGTGCTGGATGCGATCAGTCGGGAAATTCAGATCCTGTGGAAGACCGAGGAGTTGCGCGGTCAGCGCCCCACCGCTGAAGACGAAATCCGCAACACCCTGCATTACTTCCATCAGTCGATCTTTGCTGCGGTGCCGGTGCTGTGTCGCAATCTTGAACGCGCGCTGGGGCGTCACTTTGAGCAGACCGTGCGCTTTCCGCCGTTCCTGCGTTTCGGCTCGTGGGTGGGGGGTGATCGTGATGGCAACCCCTTCGTGACCGTGCACACCACCTGGTATGCGCTGCGCATGCAGATCCGGGAAGTGCTGGGTTTTTACCTGCGCGAAACCGATGCCTTGATGGACGAGCTTTCGCATGCGCGGCGCTGGTGTACGCCGACGCCGGCGTTTGAAGAGGCCCTGGCCGCCGACGAGCAGGCCTTTCTGGAGCGCACCGGTGCCTTGCCCGAGCGTTTCAGTCAGGAGCCGTACCGGCGCAAGCTGTATCTGATGCGCCAGCGCTTGCAGGCGATGAGTCGGCAGGTGCAGCAGGAACTGGAGAACCGGGCGCGGCGTTCGCACCGCGCATCCGGGGGCTATCCCAGCAGCCAGGCGCTGGTCGATGATCTCAAGCTGATTCACGCCTCCCTGTGCAGCCACGGTGACGCCAACATCGCCGACCGCCGTCTCAAGGATCTGATCTACGCCGCCGAAGCGTTCGGCTTCTCGCTGGCGCGGCTGGATATCCGTCAGGAATCGCCGCGGCACGAAGAAGCGGTGGCGGCCCTGCTGCGCGAAACCGGGGTTTGTGACGACTACGAAGAGCTGGATGAAGCCCTGCGTATGCAGGTCCTCGGCCGGGTCATACGCCAGCCGCCCGAAGCTCCGCCGATGGAGTTTTTCAGCGAGCCTGTGCGGCAGGTGCTGGAACCGATCCGCATGATGGCGCAGGCGCAGAAAGTGTTCGGCGACGAGGTCTTTGGCGCCTATGTGATTTCCATGGCGCATGCGGCCAGCGACGTGCTGGAAGTGATGGCGCTGGCTTCGGTTTACCGTCTGACCGGCTGGAATGCCGATGGCGCGGTGTGCCGCATTCGTATCTCGCCGCTGTTCGAAACCATCCAGGATCTGGCCCACATCCGGCCGGTGATGCAGACCCTGCTGGGCGATCCGCTGTACCGCGAAATGCTCGACGCCTCGGGTGGGGATCAGGAGGTCATGCTCGGCTATTCCGATTCGTGCAAGGACGGCGGCATTCTGGCCTCAAGCTGGAACCTGTACCGCGCCCAGCGCGAGGTCACGCGCCTGTGTCAGGAGCAGGGTGTGGGCTGCTTGCTGTTCCATGGCCGTGGCGGCACGGTCGGGCGCGGTGGCGGGCCGACACACGCCTCGATCCTGGCTCAGCCACCCGGCACGGTGAACGGGCGTATCAAGTTCACCGAGCAGGGCGAGATGATTTTCTACCGCTACAACAATCCGGAGACCGCGGTTTACGAACTGACCGTGGGCGTGGCGGGTGTCATCAAGCATGCCCTCAAGGCCGAGGATGCACCACAGCCGTTTCTTGACACCATGGCCCGCCTGGCTGAGGTTGGCGAGCACTGCTACCGTGACCTGACCGAGCACACCGATGGCTTTTTCGATTACTTCTACGAAGCCACCCCGGTCAGTGACATCGGTTCGATGAACATCGGCTCGCGGCCCAGCCATCGGCGCCAGGCCGAGCGCGGGAAATCCTCGATCCGCGCCATTCCCTGGGTTTTTGCCTGGTCCCAGTCGCGCCACACCTTGCCCGGCTGGCTGGGCGTGGGCAGCGCGCTGGAGCAGATCACGGGTGAGGATCCCGAAGCGCTGTCACGCCTGCGCCACATGGCCCGCGAATGGCCGTATTTCGCCAATTTCCTCAACAACACCCAGATGGGGCTGTCCAAGGCCGATATGGATATCGCGGCACGTTACGCGGCCATGGGAGGGGAGCAGGCGCGGCCGATCTTCGAGGCGATTCGGGCCGAATACCATCGCACCCGCGAGCAAATTCTGGCGATCACCGGGCAACAGGAACTGCTCGGCGATGATCCGGTGCTGGCCCGCTCGCTGGAACGCCGGCGTCCGTATCTGGATCCGCTCAATGCGATACAGACCTTGCTCATCCAGCGTTGTCGTCAGCGCCCGGACGACCCGGTGTGGAAGGAGGCGCTGCTGCGCTCCATCAACGGGATTGCCGCAGGCATGCGCAACACCGGCTGATCAGCTGGCTGCGGGCGGCAGCCGCTCCACATCCACGCGCACGGTCAGGCTGGATTCGTCGCCGCCGCCGAAGATCACCCCGTTGAGCGGGATCACATCGTCGTAATCGCGCCCCCAGGCGGTGGTGATGTGATTCTCGCCCGGCGTTAAGTTGTTGGTTGGGTCGATGTCGAGCCAGCCATCGTCGCCGCACCACACGCTGACCCACGCGTGCGACGCATCGGCGCCGACCAGGCGCGGCTTGCCCGGCGGGGGCAGGGTTTCGATATAGCCGCTGACATAGCGTGCGGCCAGCCCGCGCTGACGCAATGCAGCGATCATCAAGTGGGCAAAGTCCTGGCACACGCCCTGACGCTGCTTGAGCACATCGGCTACCGGGGTGGCGATGGTGGTGGCTTTGGGGTTGAACTTGAAGTTCTCGAAGATACTTTTGGACAAGGCCTGCACCGCCTCGAGTATCGGCCGCCCGGTGCTGAAATGGGGCTGGCTGAGCTCGGCGATGCCCTCGGGCATGCTCACCAGCTGCGAGGGCAGGCGATACATCTGCAGGCTGCGGGCCTGTTCGTCATCCAGGCCGTGCAAACGTGCGGCGACATGTTCCCAGGCCGCAGTTTGCTCTGGTGGTGGGCCGGGCGGACGATTGACCTCGACGATATGGGTGGCAAAGATGCGCGCGTCGCGGTGCTCCCGATCAATCTCGAAATACAGCACGCGGTTGCCGAAATAGTCGATGTGCATCTTGGCGTAGCGCGGCCCAGGGCGCACCCGTATGCCGCGCTCTATGCAGCGCTGATAGGGCACGTCGCGCAGCATCATGCGCACCTGGTTGTGTGCTTGGTCAACCGCTTCGGCGTAGTTGTAGTGGGTGTAGTGGCGCAGACGGTAGCGCATCAGGCGACCTCCACCAGCTGGGTCTGGCGCATCGGACGACGCGGCAGATAGCGCTGCTCAATGCCCTGCGCCAGTTCGCGCAACCAGCGGTCAAGCTCAACCAGGCTGTCATCCAGCAGATGTCCGTCGGGGTCGACACGCTGCTCCGGCTCCCAGGTCGCCAGCTGGGTCAGACGGGTTGTGATTTCGCTGGCCAGCGGGTCGGTGTGGCCGGGCGACTGCAGGCTGCGCAGCAGGCGTTCGAGCATCATCAGCTGATAGCGCAGCGACTGGGCATTGGCATCCGACAGCAGCAGATTGCGCAGCACGCTGGCGTGCGGCGAGGTGGTCACATCGGGCGTCAGCGCACTTGGCGTGTTGGTCAGCTCGAACAGCAGGCTGCCGGCGTTAGCCAGCGCGGCAGGGCCACTTTCGGTGCTGAAGGAGCGCACCAGCCGGACCATACCCAGGGCCTGTTCCAGACTCAGCCCGACCTCGATCATCGAGCGGCTGCGGTCCTCGGTCAGGGTTCTCCACAACAGACCCTGCAGGCTGTTGAGTTGGGTCAGAGTGGTGTCCACCGCAGCGCGGGCGGTGCTGAAATCACCGGGGAACTGCAGGGCCATTTCCAGCTGGGTCAGGGTGCGGAAAATCTGCTGGCCGAGAATGTCGCGCAGGATGTCGGCCGAACCGGCCAGGGCGGTGATGTCGTGACGCAGACCGCCGGGCAGATCGGTGTAGGTCACTCGCAGCAGTTCGGGTACCGGATCATCCAGCTGGGCGGCGCCCAGCGGACCGACAAAACCCGGATACAGGGTGGATTGCCAGGTGATCGCCTTGAGCAGATTGTGGGTCAGTGCATCAGGGGCTTGTGGCGGGGCGTCGGCCAGACGTTCGAAGCTCATGCGCAACATGCGCGCCAGCAACTCGGCACGGGCGGTGTAGCGGCCCAGCCACAGCAGCTTCTCGAAGATATGCGGCTGCAGGTTGGTCGCGCCGGAGTGCAAGCGCGGCAGAAACTGCGGCAAGGTCTGAGCGTAGCGTTGCGGCTCGGATGCGAGCACCCAGATGTCCTTGCTCACGCCGCCCAGCTGGCTGGAAAAGCGCCAGCTGTCGGGGCTGCTGCCAACCCGCGCCAGCCCGCCGGTCATGACCCGGAAGCCGCCTTTGGCGTTGACCGCGAATGTGCGCAGCTCGGCCGGATGGCTGACCACCTCGTGACCCGCCAGCAGCGGCACGCTGGCGTGCGCATTGATGCTTTGCGCCACATAGTGCTCGGGCCGCGCACGAATGCGATCGAGCAGTCCGCGTTTGGCGTTTTCGCTGAGCCGGCACACCGCCAGCGCCGGGTTCTTGCGATTGGGCTGGAAGGTGCGGATCACCATGTCCTCCCAATGCGCCTGCACATAGTCGAAGTCGCTTGGCCGGCCACACCACCAGGTGCCTTGCGAGGGCAGCTTGAGTTCCTCGCCGAGCAGGAAGTGGCAGATGGCCGGCAGAAATGCCATCAGGGCCGGATTTTCGAGTATTCCGCTGCCCAGCGGATTGGCAAAGCTCAAGGTCCGGTTGCGCACCGCCTGCAGGCCGCCCGGCACGCCGAGCAGGGAATGGCGGTTGAGTTCCAGCGGGTCGCAGTAGTCATCGTCGAGACGCCGCAGCAGCACGCTGATCGGTTTGCGCTGATCACCGTTGACCAGATAGCAGGCGCCGCCGGTGACCTGCAGATCACTGCCTTCGACCAGTGGCAGGCCCAGCTGACGGGCCAGATAGGCATGCTCGGCATGGGCTTCGTTGGCCGGCCCCGGGGTGAGCAGCGCGATGTGGTCAAGTTCATCCTCGGCCAGCTGAATCAACCGGCTGCGCACATCACGCAGAAACGGCAGCACCGGATGCACATTGGATTCGCGGAAGATGCTTGGCAGCACGCGTGAACTCACGGTCCGTGCGGCCAGCGCATAGCCGATCCCCGAGGGCGCCTGGGTCCGGTCACCGGTGACCCAGATGTTGCCTTGCGGATCGCGCCCCAGATCGGCGCCGTACAGAATCAGCTGCT
Source organism: Oceanococcus sp. (assembly GCA_030147945.1). Taxonomy (GTDB): domain Bacteria; phylum Pseudomonadota; class Gammaproteobacteria; order Nevskiales; family Oceanococcaceae; genus Oceanococcus. The sequence continues at coordinate 6,876 of JASBUL010000043.1, forward strand.
GATCCAGGGGCAGGGCTGTGCTGGTGCAGGGAGCCAGAAAACCGCGATGCCCGAACACCAGCTGGGCTGGCAGCAGGCCATGGCGAATCAGCATCTGCTCGCCATAGATGTCGTGCATGATGTGGCGCATCAGCTCGGCTCGCTGGGCCACGCCAACCTCGATTTCGCGCCACTCCCGGCTGGTCATGACCAGCGGCAGCAAATCCATCGGCCAGGCCCGCGTGCGGACCTTGTCCTTGTCGTAGATGTTGTAGGAGATGCCGTTCTCGAACAGCAGGCGACGCATTTCGTTCTGGCGTTCGGCCAGATCGCTGCGCTCCAGCTCGGCCAGGGCGCTGGCCAGATACTGCCAGTGCGGTCGCAGCTGGCCGTCGTCACCGGTCAGTTCGTCGAAGCGGCTCGAGGCCCGCGTGTAGCGATCAAAAAGTGGACCCAAAGGTGGCAACCCCGAATTACTGCTGCTGACTCTGCGCGGCGTCGTGCAAAAAGTAATTATGACTTAACAGGCGGTCGATATCGCTGATTTCCGCCTGAATGTCATCGATGGTTTCGCGCAGGGTGGTGGGATCGCTGGCCAGCAGCTTGGCCTTGAATTCGCCGACATGCGCCAGCAATTGATCCAGCGCCTCGATGACCGGCGTGTTGCGAGGCAGGCGCTGGGCGCAGGCGCGGGCCGAATCCAGTGCGTAGTGCACCGAGCGCGGGAAGGTCTCGTTCAGAAACAGGAATTCGATTACCGCGCTGGCCTTGACCTGGCCGTGCATCTCACGCTGGTACATCTGGTAGGCCGACAGCGAACGCAGCACGCTCATCCATTGCAGGGCATCGAAGGCGGGCAGATTGTCCACCTCGTCAGGCAGCAGGTCGTCGACCCGCACGTCCATGATGCGGGTGGTCATGTCGGTGCGTTCGAGCATGCGCCCGATGGCCAGAAAATAGAACGCATCATTGCGACACATGCTGCCGCGGACGTGGCCACGCACGGTCTGGCAGCGGTCTATCAGGCCGCGCAGAAAGCGCATGCGCGCGGCGCTGCGGCGCACCGATCCGGCGCTCTCGCTGCCGAAATAAGCCCACAGCTCGTTCATGCTCTCGATCATTTCGCGCGGCACGCGATCGCGGATGGTGCGCAGGTTTTCGCGCGCGAACTTGAGCGAACAGTGGATCGAGCCGGGGTTGATGTCCTGCTCGATCAGATAGCGCAGCACCACCGTTTCACCGGCGCTGCGATGATGCTGGTCAAAGGTTGTTTGCGAGCCGGTGATCTCGACCAGCTGATACCAGCTGACGCGCGATTTGAGCGGCAGGTCGAGGACCATGTCGGAGTAGCTCAGCAGCAGGCGGGCCGTGTTCTCGGCGCGTTCCAGGTAGCGTCCGAACCAGTAGAAGCGTTCGGCAATGCGCGACAGCATCATGCGCGGTCTCCGGCTTCGCCCAGAGCCTGGGCATCAACAATCCAGGTGTCCTTGCTGCCACCGCCCTGTGAGGAATTGACCACCAGCGAGCCTTCCTGCAGGGCCACCCGGGTCAGACCGCCATTGGTCACGTACTGCTGTTCGGCGGACAGAATGAACGGGCGCAGATCGACATGCCGCGGCGCCAGCCCCTTGGCTGTGAGGGTCGGCGTGGTGGACAGGTTCAGGCACGGCTGGGCGATCCAGTTGCGTGGGTCCTTGCGCACCTGTGCGATGGTCTTCTTGCGTTGTGCAGGGGTGGAATGCGGGCCGATCAAAAGGCCGTAGCCACCCGATTCATTGGCCGGTTTGATCACCAGCTCGGCGATGTTGTCGAGCACGTAGGCGCAATCATCCGGTCGCGCGCATTGCCAGGTCGGCACGTTCGGGATAATCGGCTCCTCACCCAGGTAGTAGCGAATGATGTCCGGCACAAAGGCGTACACCACCTTGTCGTCGGCCACGCCAGCGCCAGGCGCATTGGCCAGCGCGACCTTGCCGGCCCGCCAGGCGCGCATCAGACCCGGAACCCCGAGTGCGGAGTCGGGACGAAACACCTCCGGGTCCAGGAACAGATCGTCGATGCGACGGTAAATCACGTCCACGCGCTGCAGGCCGCCGATGGTGCGCATGTACACGCAATCATCATCCTGCACCACCAGATCGGAGCCTTCGACCAGATCCACCCCCATTTGCTGGGCCAGATAGGAATGCTCGAAGTAGGCCGAGTTGTAGATTCCGGGGGTCAGCAGCACGATGGTGGGATGGCGGCTGCCGTTGGGGTTGAGTGCGGCCAGGGTGGCATGCAGCTGGCCGGGGTATTCACCGACCGGGTGGATGTCCTGGTGTTCGAACAGCTCGGGGAAGATGCGCTTCATGATGGCGCGGTTCTCGAGCATGTACGACACCCCCGACGGTACGCGCAGATTGTCTTCAAGCACGTACATGGTGCCGTCCTTGCCGCGCACCAGGTCGGAGCCACAGATGTGCGACCAGACGCCGAAGGCCGGTTTGACCCCGACGCATTCGGGACGGAAATTGACCGACTTTTCCAGCACCCAGGATGGAAACACGCCGTCCTTGATGATCTGCTGGTCGGCATAGATGTCGCTGATGAAGCGATTGAGGGCGCTGACCCGCTGCTTCAGCCCGCGTTCTATGCGTTGCCATTCCTCAAGCAGGATGACACGCGGGATGATGTCGAAAGGCCAGGCGCGGTCGATGGTCGAACCTTCGCTGTACACCGTGAAGCTGATGCCCATGCTGCGGATGGCCAGTTCGGCCGCTTCGCGGCGCTGATCCAGCTCATCCTGGCTGAGTTGCGACAGGACCTTGAGTATGCGGGAGGACACCGGTTCGTTGCGCCGCGCCGGTGACACCAGCTCGTCGTAGAAACCATCCATTTTCAACGCGTTGAACGCGCGCGGCACGCCCATGTCAGAACGCTCCTGTGTGTTGTCGCCGCAGGTCCAGTGTGACGCGGTGGCGGGGATTGAGTTCCGCTGCAGGGAGCTGCACCGGACCGGGGGTGTGACCGAAGGCGAAGAAACGCGCCAGACGGCGGCTTTCCGCTTCATGACCGTTGACCGGGAAGGTGTCGAAGCTGCGCCCTCCGGGATGATGCACGTGGTAGGTGCAGCCACCGATGGCGCGGCCCGACCAGGTATCAACCAGATCGAAGACCAGCGGGTTGTGGGCGCCCACTGTGGGATGCAGGCAGGACCATGGCTGCCACGCGCGGTAGCGGACGCCGGCCACATATTCGCCGCTGATGCCGGTCGATTGCAGGGGCAGGCGGCGCCCGTTGCAGAGCACGGCGTAGCGGCTGGTGTCGAGGTTGCGGGCGCTCAGTTGCAGGCGTTCCAGTGAGGAGTCGACATACCGCGCGGTGCCCCCGCCACCAGGCTCTTCACCCATGGTTGGCCATGGCTCCAGCGCGCCGCGCAGCTCCAGCGTGGTCTCGCCGATGCGCACCTCGCCGTAGCGTGGAAAGCGGAATTCATAGTGCGGCGCGAACCATGCCGGGTCGAAGGCGAAGCCGGCCTGACGCAGCTCGGCCACAATCGCGTCGATGTCCTCGCGCAGATAGTGGGGCAGCAGCATGGCGTCGTGCAGATCACTGCCCCAGTGGCGCAAGGGGCGCTGATACGGCTCGCGCCAGAACCACACCAGCAGCGCCCGCACCAGCAGCTGCTGGGCCAGGCTCATCTGAGCGTGCGGAGGCATCTCGAAGGCGCGAAATTCGACCAGGCCCAGTCGTCCGGTGGCGGCATCTGGCGAGTACAGCTTGTCGATGCAGATTTCCGCCCGGTGTGTGTTGCCGGTGAGATCGGTCAGCAGGTTGCGGAACACCCGGTCGACCAGCCAGGGCGGTGCCGGTGTCTGCCCCGGCATGGGGATTTCCTTGAGTGCGATGTCGAGCTCATAAAGCAGATCGTCGCGTGCCTCATCCACCCGCGGGGATTGGCTGGTTGGGCCGATGAACTGACCGCCGAACAGATACGACAGGCTGGGGTGGCGTTGCCAGTAGCGAATCACCGAGGCGAGCAGATCGGGGCGGCGCAGGAACGGGCTGTCCAGCGGTGTCGCGGCGCCGACCACGATGTGGTTGCCGCCGCCGGTGCCGCAGTGCTTGCCGTCGATCATGAATTTTTCCGTGCCCAGGCGGGCGCGGCGCGCGGCCTCATACAGCTGGGTGGTGTTGTCGCGCAGCGCGTTCCAGCTCGCAGCGGGATGGATGTTGACCTCGATCACCCCCGGGTCGGGCGTGATCTTGATCTGCTCCAGACGCGGGTCGAACGGTGGCGGGTAGCCTTCGATGCGCACCGGTTGATCAAGCTCGGCGGCGCACTGCTCAATGGTGGCGACCAGCTCAAGATATTCTTCAGCGCGGCGCACCGGTGGCATGAACACGCTGAGCACACCCTGGCCAGGTTCCACGGCCAGAGCGGTGCGGATGCTGCCCGGTGCATGATTGCCGCCACCGCTGGGCGGAGGGCGCTGTGGATTGTCGCTGCTGGTCGGGCTTTCGGCGCCCATGCGTGGGGGCAGCGGTGGGCGTGGGCGGGTTGGATCGTCGGCGATCAGGGGTTCAATACTGCTGCCGGCTGGCAGGCCGACCGCTTCCAGCGGCAGGCGCAGACCAATGCTGGAGTCGCCCGGTATCAGAAACAGTTTGCCGCGGCGAAACTGCCACACTTCGGACAGCCAGTGGCGCCCGCGTGCGTCGGATTGCCAGTGTTGTATGGGCAGCACGAAGCCGCGAGGCGCGCTCAGCGGCTGGCTGAAAATGCGCGTCAGCCGGGCCCGTTTCTCGGGGTCATCGATGTCGGCGTCGGTGACCTCCACATGCGGCGGCAGCTGGCCTTCCTCGGCCATGCAGTGCAGGGGGTCTTCGTAGGCCGGGACGATGCAGTCCGGGCTGATATGCAGGGCTTGCGTCAGCGCCTGCATCAGCACGCGCGCATCCTCGACATCGGGCTGGGCGGCTTCGGAATAGGGGGCCAGGCGCTGGCTGTCGCGCCAGATCGGCTCGCCGTCACGCCGCCACACGATGCTGTAAGCCCAGCGTGGCAAGGACTCGCCCGGATACCATTTGCCCTGACCGAAGCTGATCAATCCACCGCGGGCAAAGATGCGTTGCAGACGTTGTGCCAGCTCAGCTGACAGTCGCTGTTTGGCCGGACCAACCGCGGCCGTGTTCCATTCTGCGCCCTGCATGTCGTCGATGGAAACGAAGGTGGGCTCGCCGCCCATCGTCAGCCGCATGTCCAAAGCCTGGATGTCGGCGTCCACCTGTTGGCCCAGGGTGTCTATGGCGTTCCACTGCTCCTCGCTGTAGGGCCGCGTCACGCGTGGCGATTCCGCCAGACGTGTCACGGCCATGTGATGGGCAAAGCTCACCTCGCATTCGTCCACAGCGCCGCTGATCGGCGCCGCACTGCCGGGTTCCGGTGTGGCGGACAGCGGGATATGCCCCTCACCGGCGAGCAGGCCGGATGTGGGGTCCAGGCCGATCCAGCCGGCGCCGGGAACATAGGCTTCGCACCAGGCGTGCAGATCGGTGAAATCGTGATCGGTGCCGGAGGGGCCGTCGAGGGCTTCGACATCGGCCTTGAGCTGAATCAGGTAGCCGGATACGAAACGTGCCGCGATGCCACGATGGCGCAGCAGCTGCACCAGCAGCCAGGCGCTGTCACGGCAGGAGCCGGAGGCCTTGGTCAGGGTTTCGTCCGGCGTTTGCACCCCCGGTTCCATGCGGATGCGGTAGTCGATGGCGTGCTGCAACTGCTGATTGATCTCGACCAGAAAGTCGACCGTGCGCTGGCCTTTGAGGGTGATGCCCTTGAGGTAGGCGTTGAAGGCTTTGCCGCCCTTGCTGCAGCGCAGGTAGGGTGCGAGCTCGCTGCTCAGTTCATCGGCATACTGGAAGGGCACATGCTCGGCGCTGTCTTCGACAAAGAAATCGAAGGGGCTGAAGACGTCGAGGCGGGCCACCACTTCGACCTCAACATGGAAATGTTCGACCGGCTCGGGGAACACCACGCGGGCCTGCCAGTTGCCTTGCGGGTCCTGCTGCCAGTTGAGGAAATGGTTCTCAGGACTGATCCGCAGGCTGTACGCCGTAACCGGCGTGCGCGCATGCGGTGCCGGTCGCAGGCGGATAACCTGCGGTGACATCCTGACCTGACGGTCATAGGCATATTCAGTGCGGTGAATCAATGCCACGGAAATCGACATGCGGCGCGGTCCTCGTTGTGATCCTGAGCGAGTGTCGAGCCACGACGAAGCAATAACCGCGCCAAACATCATGCACAGCCATGACGCAGTTTCGCCGGCGTGTTCCATGATGGGGCTTCATCACTATGCACAGGTGCACAGTTTTGAAGCGTTGCCATCAGCAGCACGTTCATAGCGCTTAATAAGGTGCACTGTCCAGCGTACGGAAGCTGGCACGTTCTGTGCTATCTGCCATGGCAGTTGCCAACCCACTGCGTTTGCACCATGACCGAAGTACTCGGCGGGGGCTCGGGGAAAAAAACGCCATGGTCGGCAGCGAACCTGAGTGGTTCGCGTCCCGCGATCAGCGCGGACCACAGCGTCAGGGAGTGGAGCGTCCCGGTCGGTCCCACCGTTCGTGGGGATTCGGTGAATGGCCGGCCGGGACGATCCCGTTACCGTGGAAGTGGAAGTGAACTCATGCCTTATGTATCAACACCCGGCGCTTTGCTCTGGGCCCCACTGGCTGCCGTGCTCAGCCTGTCCGCAGCCGCCAGCGACCCGGGCGGTCGCGCGCAACGCTATCACCCTGAGGTGATCACCTTGCCGGCCAGCGAACCGCCGCAACTTGACGGCGACGACGCGGTGACGACATGCGCTCTGAGCGGCTATTCCCTGGCACCTCAATTCTTTGTCAAACGGGCCAGCCGCGAGCGTCAGATCTGCGCGGCGCAGCCCCCCTCCGACATGCTCGCCGACAACCACAGTGTGCTCACACTGGAACAACCGGAATCTCATTAAGTGATCAATTTCAAACGCGCGGCGCTGGGCGTCGCGGTTGCAGCGCTGTGCGCGTGTCAAAGTGATGGTGGGCGCCAGCCGCAGGGCGAAACCGCGGTGTTCGAACTTATCGAAGCCGACATGGCCAGCGTGCATAAGGCCCTGGCCGGTGAAACTCTGCTTGCCGATGGCTCGGTGCTGAACTGCGAAACCCTGGTGCAGATGTACATTGACCGCATCCTGGCGATCGACAATTTCCCGCAGCCCAGTGGCGGCTTGCCAGTGCGTGGTGTGTTGCACATCAATGCCCATGCGCTGGATCAGGCGCGGGCGCTGGATGCGCTGTATGCCGAGGAGGGCGTGGGTGATCGTTACCTGCACTGCATGCCGGTGCTGCTCAAGGACAACTACGACACCTACGATCATCCCTCGACTTCGGGTTCGTATTCCATGCTGGGTCATCAGGCCTCGCTGGATGCCGATTCGGTGGAAGGGCTGCGCGCCGCCGGGGCGGTCATTCTGGGCAAGGCCAATCAGGACGAATTTGCCTTCTTCACCACCGGGTTTTCGGCTCGCGCGATTCAGGTCACCAACCCGTACAACACGGCGGAAAGTCCGGCCGGCTCGTCGTCCGGCACGGGCGCATCGATTGCGGCCAACTACGCGCTGGGCGGCACCGGTTCCGACACCTGCCAGTCGATCCGGCATCCCAGTTCGGTCAACGGGCTGGTCGGCGTACGTCCGAGTCTGGGCGTGATTTCACAGCACGGCATTTTTCCGCTGTCGCATGCGCGTGATACCGGCGGCCCGATGACCCGCAATGTGCGCGATGCCGCGCTGATGCTGACGGCGATGGCCGGGGTTGATCCGCGTGATCCCAAGACCTTGGCGTTCCCCGCAGCGCAGCGTCCGGCCAACTATGCCGATTATCTGGACCGCGCGGCCTATGGCGTCAAAGGCCGGCACATCGGCATCGCTCGTCAGATCGGCGCGCTCGAAAGCCCCGCCGGCACCGGTGCACAGGGCGAGTTGATCGAAGCAGCGGTGGCCAAGATGGCCGAGATGGGGGCCTACATTCACGACGTCTATCTGCCGGATTTCGAAAACGTGGGCGCGGGTTCACGGCATTTCGATATGAACGATTACTTCCGTCAGTTCGAGGCAGAAGGAGGGCACAGCCCGCGCCGCTGCGTGTCCAGCGCGTTCAGCAGCGAAGCCAACGGGCGGGCCGATTGCACGCTGGATGAGGGCATCCTCGAAAGCTTGCGGGTGGGGCCGCGCACCGCTCCGCTGTTTGCACTGGTGGCGGTCGATGATCCGGATCTGGAGCCGACCCAGGAGCAGCTCGATGGCATCGTGGCGCAGCGCAACTATGTCACCGCGATGATGGATCAGCTGACCGACGCCGAAGGCCAGCCGGTGCTGGATGCCACCGGTCAGCCGATTCGCCTTGATGCCCTGATCCTGTCGCCGGGGCCGACCGGCGGGCGGACCTGCGATTTCGGTTCGACCACCCAGATGGGCTCGGTGGTGGTGCCGGTGGGTTTTGATGAATCCGTTGGTGTGCCGCGTGGCATGGAGATCTTCGTGCGCCAGTTCGATGAAGCCACCGCGCTGGCGATCGCCTACGACTACGAGCAGGCCACTCATCACCGCAAGCCGCCGGATCTGGTCGCCAGTCCGCTGGCCGATCTGCCGCTGATCGGCGAATTCAATGCCAGTTTGCAGCAGGCCCTGATGACCGCGACTTCGGCGGCGCCGGAAGACCTGCCGCTGGAGGTTTACCTGCAGGCGCTGTACGAGCTCACCGGCCTTTAAGGCCACGCACGAAGAGATCAACATGAAAACCGCAACCTCGTATTTGCTGCTCTTCGCCGGGCTGCCGGCGGCCGCGGCCCATCATCCGGCTGGCGAGCATGTGGTGCTGAGCAAGGCCGAGCAGATCAGCTACGCCCAGCGTTACGAACCGACCAAAGCGGACAATGGCCGTCTGGAACTGGATGAGGCCTATTTCTGGCATCAGTCCCGCACCTTTGACGGGCGGGCCATGAGCTGTGATGAGGACAGCTGCGAGACCTACAGCCTGGAGCTTGTGCCGGGTGGTGCGCGTTTGCGCGTGGGTATCGCCACGCCCGAGCGCAGCGACACCTTTGCGCTGGAAATCTATGACCCCAGCGGAGAGTTGCGAGGCAGCGACAGCACCAGCAATCAGTTCAACTCCGAAGCCCAGGTCGACAACCCGCAGGCCGGTGTGTGGACCGTGGTGGTGCGGGCCGAGGATGTCGATCGCGCATCGTACCGGCTACGCGCCAAGCTGGAATCGGTTACCCCCGAGAGCGTGATCGCCACCAGCGAGGCCAATCGTCGTCCGCTGTATCCGAACCTGCGCACTGTGCCGCCGTACGAGTTCACCTTTACCGCGCCGCTCAATCCGCTCAACGGTATTTATCCGCCGGACACCATCAACCCGCCGGCCTCCGTGGCCGGCATCACGTTGGCTTCCTGTTCCATTGATGAGTATCTGCCGACCGAGGCCGGTGGCGCCGATGCCAAGCACTGCCTGCGTCTGACCTCCGGGCCGATCAACATCGGAGAGGGCATCTACGACATGCGCTTTCGTCTGCTTGAGGATTTCATCGCCGGCAATGCCGAGCTGAATCCGGAGGAAGCCTTCTCACGCCTGGTGGTGGGCGACATGAAGCAGGCGGTGCACTACAGCGACGGTTCGATTGAATATGTGGAGGCCGGGACTTACTCCTTCCATCCCACCCATGCGCATTTTCATGATGACTACATCCTGAGCTACTACCTGGCCCTGGTCACCGACCCGGTCAGCGGCGAGTTCCACCGCGTCGGCACCGGGACCAAGTCCGGCTTTTGCCCGGCTGATCAGCTGTGGGGTGACTGGCGGGCCTTCGCTCAGGGCACCGAAGTGCCTGGCGGCGACAGCCCGCTGAGCAGCTGCTTTTCGGTCACCGATGGCTTTGTCGGTCTGTCGGTCGGCTGGGGCGATGTGTATCGCTGGCAGCGTCCCGGCCAATATGTGGAATTCGACGGACAGGGCAATGGCCGCTACGTAATCAACGCGGTGGTGGACGAATACAACAACGTGATCGAGTCGGATGAAACCGACAATGTGTCCTACGCCTATGTCGAAATCCAGGGCGACAACATCACCATTCTGGAGCGCGGCTGGGGTGAATCGCCGTGGGATCCCAACAAACAGGTGTTTACCGGTCCGCACCCGACCCAGCGGGCATCGGACTACGGTCTGGCCGAGGACAGCGCCGCGCGCAGCGTCGATACACGCGGTGCCGGAGCTGTTGGGATGTGGTTACTGGGCCTGAGCGCCGCCTTGATGTGGCGCCGCCGTCGACCAAGCCGGGCGGTATAGCCTGCGCCCGGCTATCGCCTATAGTCAGGCGCTTGATCGTGCCGGAATGAAGCGCAGTGAAACAACACATTGCATTGGCCCTGATCGGGCCAATGCTGTATCTGCAGGGGCGGCGTGTGCGCCAGCGCACGCCGCAACTGCCGGAGCCTCAAGGGGCGCGTATAGGCACGACCGGCCAGGGCGCGGCCCTGCGTCTGCTGATCGTGGGAGATTCCGCTGCTGCGGGCGTGGGCGTGGCAGATCAGCAGCAGGCGCTGAGCGGACAGCTGGTTGCGGCGCTGGCGGCAGACCACACGGTGAGCTGGCAGCTGCTGGCACGCAGCGGCGATACTTCGGCGCAGTTGCTCGATGCGCTGGCTGATGCGCCGGCACAGGTGGTCGATGTGGTGGTGGTTTCGATCGGGGTCAATGATGTCACGGCATTGACCTCACGACGCCGCTGGCGCGCCAATCTGCGTGCGCTGGTGGGCTTGCTTGAAGGGCGCTTTGGGCGTCCTCTTGTCGTGCTGACACCGGTGCCGCCCATGCACCGTTTCCCGGCCTTGCCGCAGCCCCTGCGCTGGTGGCTGGGGCTGCGTGCTCAGGCGCTCAATCGTGACATGCGCCGCCTTGCTGATGCGCATGCGGCCGTGAGCTGTGTGCCGATTGACTACCCGGCGGACACGCAGTTCATGGCCACTGACGGGTTCCACCCGGGGGCGCGGGCCTATGCGCTGTGGGCCCGCCACCTAGCCCGGGCGATCACGGCGCCGCGCTGAGCTGGATGGAAAAGCGCAGTGGATCGAGATCGGCATTTTGCGGGGCCAGAGCCTCCACCTCGACGCGGGCATTGAGATTGGCGCCGGCGATTTCCCCGGCATTGGCGGCCACGTCGCTTACACTCAGCAAGCTGTCATCGGCGGAGCTCCAGTCAACATGGCGGCTGATGTCGAGCACGTTGCCATCGTCAAACTGGCCCATGACCTGAAGCTGGGCGGTGTCGGGGAAGACCAGTTGCCATTCGGTCTGTGGGCTGCTGATGGCCTGCAAATCCTGCTCGCTGACCGTCCAGGCTTTGCTCATCAGGCGCATCTCCTCTTCGCCGGGCAGGCTGATCTCGAAAGCCTGATCAGCGGTTTCCGCCTGCGTGTAGATCAGCACCCGTTCCTGGCCCGGCGGTGAGGACTGCGCGACCAGCGCCTGCAGCGGGTCATCGTCGTCAAGGTCGGTGCTGATCTGCGCGCTCAGATTCTGGCGCTGGCCCGAGTTGAAATCGGCCCACACCGAGAACGCCTCGCTGTAGCCCAGCGGCAGGCGCGGGTTGTCACCGTTGTCGTACTCGATGCGATAGGCGCTGGGTGTGGCGACCTTGAGCTGGGTGCTGGTGTGGCGCCCGCATTCGGACAGGCGAGCCTGCAAGGTGGTGGTGCTGTCGCCACTGCTGCCGGCTATGAGCGTGCCGCTGGCATCGTCGCTGAGACGCAGATTGGTGGTCGGGGTGGTCAAGCTCCACTGCGCATTGGCGCTGAAGTCCACTGCTTCCACCGAATCGGCGACCTGGCCTTGCAGCACGAACTGCTGGCTGGTGCCCGCGGCCAGGGTGGTCAGCGCTGGCTCGATACTCAAAGCGGACAGGCCCGATACATTGATCACGATGGTGGCGCTGAAATCCAGATAGTGTGCCCGGATGGTGGCGGCGCCGGGCTGACGCGCGATCACCACGCCGCGCTGATAGACCTGTCCGTCGCTCAGCCCTTCGGGTACGACATCGCCATTGGAGACCTCGGCAATCGTCGGGTTGTCGGAGCTCCAGTCAACCCGGCTGGAGAAATCCGCCGTGGTGTCCACCTCGTCATTGACCTCAAGGTAGGCGTAGAGGTTGAAGATCGAGCATTCGGCAATGTCCACACTGGTTTCGCCGGAAGGGCCGCCGACAACCAGTCCGGTGGGCTGGGTGCCTGCGCCCACGCTGTTGCATGCGCTGATACTCAGGGCGATCAGCACAAGCAGGGCCTTAGCCGGGGAAGAACAGCACACGATGATTGTTCCGGTCGGTCACATAGAGCACGCCGTTGAGCAGGAAAATGCCGGTGGGGGCGTTGAGGGTCTGCTCCGATGCTTCGTCGTCGCTGACGCCATCCAGGTCGGTGTCGTTCTTGAGAATGGTGGTGAAACTGTTCTGCCCGTATACATCGGTCGCCAGTGGACCGTTGGCGATCGGAAAGGCATCAAATTCCAGCACCCGGTTGTTGCCGGCGTCGGCGACGTAAAAGCGACTGCCATCCGAAGCCAGGCCGTAGGGGGTGCGCAGAGCCGACTGGCTGGCGCCGGCCGTAACCCGGGCGAAGTCCGACTGGCCCACCACATAGGTGGCCGCCTGACCGGACTGGCGCGGCAGCTGCGACCAGTAGAGCACCCGGTTGTTGCCGCTGTCGGCAACCAGCAGGCGATAGCCGTCGCTCCACAGGCCGGCCGGATTGGTCAGGCCGGCGTCCTCGTCGTCGGCTTCGGCGGTGGCGAAGTCGGCCTGACCGATGACCACATCAGCAGCGCCGCCTGAGCTGGCCGGCAAACTGTTCCACAACAGCACGCGATGGTTTTGCTGATCCGAGACCAGCAAGCGCCCGGCGGCATACTGGGTCCACACCGGAAACGACAGGCGGTCGGCGGCCAGGCCCGGTTCACCGTCATCAAAGCTGGTCTGGCCAAGCACCAGGTCCGGCGCCTGGGCTTGCTCCGGCAGGCTGTTCCAGATCAGCACGCGGTTGTTGCCGGCGTCGGTTACAAACAGCTTGCCGTCACCGATCGACACATGGGCTGGCAGGGCCATTTGCTGGCGGCCGGTGCCGGCGCTGTTGCTGGTGAAGTCGCTTTGTCCGAGGACGAAGTCAGGCGCAACGTCGAAGCTGAGCGGCAGGCTGTTCCAGCCCAGCACCCGGTTGTTGCTGTAATCCGCGATGTATAGATGTTCACCGTCGGTGGCGATGGCGCCCAGCGGTTGCCCCAGACCCAGCGCGTCGGTGGTGCCGCCACGGTTGGAAAACATCTCGCTGTAATCGCTCTGGCCGATGAGCATGAACGCGCTCGGGCGTTCGTCATCCTCACTGCTGCCCGAGCCGCTGTCACTGCAGGCCCACAGCGGAATACACAGCGCGGCCAGCAGCAGCGCACGCAGGATTGCCGCAGCGCGCGGCAGTTTGGAGATAGGCATTTCTGATGTCCTTAGGTCACCCGGGAATGAGGCGGTCCGCGTATGCGCTGGGCCGCCTGCTCGAGTGTTGAATGCGGCCTGCTGCGAATTCCGTCGCCGGCTTTGCGCGTGCACAACATGCAGGGCGGCAACTGTGGTAGAAACGCCCGCCGCCACGCTGTATCGCGTGGCGTTTCGACCCCACAAGGACAAGCGATGTCAGACTTTCACAACGTATCCGTGGCCCGCGCGGCCAACCTGTATTTCAATGGCCAGGTCAGCAGTCGGACGCTGATCTTCAGCGATGGCAGCCGCAAGACCCTGGGCCTGATGATGCCGGGCGAGTACGAATTCGGAACCGATGTGCGTGAGCTGATGGAGATCACCGCCGGCGAGCTGGAAGTCAAGCTGCCCGATCAGGCGTGGCGCCAGATTGCGGCCGGTGATGCGTTCGAGGTGCCGGCCAAGGCCAAGTTTCAGCTGCGCGTCAGCCAGGTCACGGATTACTGCTGCAGCTATTTCGACGCTGACTGAAACACGGTTCAGGCGGATCGCGCGGGCACCTTGTGTGTCCGCTGCGGTCCAAGACAGGTGTGGCGCAAGGCCACCGGCGCTCAGGACGACCTGAGCGTGGCCTGGTAGTCGCGGGGACGACCCTGCAAAAATCCAGAAAATACATATGAACTGGTTCATTTTGCTGGTCGCAGGCTTGTTTGAAGTGGTGTGGGCGGTCGGCCTGAAATACACCGAAGGGTTCACCCGGCCTTTGCCTTCGCTGATCACCCTGGTGGCCATGGGGCTGAGTTTCTATCTGCTCAGTATGGCCTTGCGTCAGCTGCCGCTGGGTACCGCCTATGCCGTATGGGTGGGGGTCGGTGCGGTCGGCACGGCGGTGGTCGGCATCCTGTGGCTGGGCGAATCGGTGACGCCGCTCAAACTGGTCAGCCTGGGCCTGGTGGTCGCCGGCATCATCGGGCTCAAGCTGGCCGCGGCCGGATGACGCGACGCTAGCGATTGCGTCCGTACTGTTCATGACTGGTGACCCAGTCGCCGTTGGCCACGGCAGCGGCCAGTGACAGTTCACCCGATAACACCGTGGCAGCGATGATTTCAGTCAGCTTGCGGGCCTTGCCGGCGCCGTAGCAATCCATCATTTCCAGGCACTGGCGTTGTCCCGGCAGTCCGGTGCCGCCGCCATAGCTGGCCACGATCAGCGAGGGCAGGGTGATGGAAAAATAGTAATCGCCCTGCTCGGTCAATTCGCCCACGGCCAGGCCAACACAGGACTCGGCGACGTTGGCCACATCCTGACCGGTAGCAATGAAGGTTGCGGTGATGCCATTGGCGGCATGCGCACCGTTGTTCAGCGAACCGGCCAGAAAGGCGCCACTCATGGACATGATGCGACGTTCGTAGAGGGTCTGTGCGTTGACGCCCATGATGCGTTCAAGCAGCGTGTTGGGCACCGTGCACTCAGCGATCACCCGCTTGCCCCGGGTGTGCAGCATGTTAAGCAGCGAAGGCTTCTTGTCGGTGTCCATGTTGCCGCTGAGTGAAAAGCGCAGCACCGGGTAGGGCGTATGGGCGAGTATCCACTGACACGCGGCGTGGGTGGCTTTGCCACACATGTTCTGCCCGGCGGCATCGCCTGTGGTGTAGTTGAAGCGCAGGTACAGGAAGCGCGAGACCGCATAGTGCTCGATGTTGCGCAGCTGGCCGATCCGCGTGGTGGCCTGTGCGGTTTCACGTATCGAATCCATCTGGGTCTCGATCCACACACCGAAGTCGCGCGCTTCACGCGCGCTGGCGAAGGTGAACACCGGCGAGCGTTGCATGGCGTCGTCGGCGACCGTTACCTGCACGCCTCCGGCTTCGCGGGTCAGACGCATGCCGCGATTGTAACTGGCCACCAGCGTGCCCTCGGCGGTGGCCATGGGCACGAAGAATTGGCCTTGCGCATGTTCACCGTTCACCAGCAGCGGACCGGCGATACCCAGTGGCACCTGGATCACCCCGGTAAAGTGTTCGATGTTGCCGCGGGTCGCCTGCGGATCGAAGTCGTAGTGCGCGGCGTGGGTCAGGCGGGTGCCGGTTTGTTCGGCGACGAAATCGCGGCGCTGCTGAGCAGCCTGTTCGCTGTAGTCGTCGTCGCGGTCACGCGGAATGCGCGGTGTGCTGCTCATGGCTATTCTCCGGGTGTCGAGGTCTGACAGCTAAAAATGCGCACCCCTGACTGTCAAGCTGTCGCGCTCGTGTACAGGTGTGAAGGACTTGCACTGGCCGATGGATAGGAGTATCACCACCGGTAGCAGTTGAGGCATCGGTGAAGGAGGCGACAATGGATCAAGATGACCTTCAGGAGATGAATTCGGCGCTGGAACAGATGCTGGTTTGCGCCGATCTGGATGACGATCACCATGAGCTGATCGAACGTTGTCTGGATGAGGGCTATCTCAATCTCGACACGGCCGACAAGGCCATGGTGCGACGATTGCTCAATACTCGCAGCAGTCGTTCCAAGCGGCCCGGTCGAGGGCGCGGCATCCTCGAACGCTACCGCGAACGACGCCAGCAGACCCAGGCCAAGCCGGCCTCATCGCAGCGTGCCAACGGCAACAAGCGCGCCACCTCCTGATTCGGCTGTTGATCGCGCGCGTTGGGCCTAGCCCTGCAGCGGCTGGGCCAGAATCCACAAACCGATACCGGTGAACAGCACCATCAGCAGCAGCATCGGAATCTGACTCAAGGTGGCCTGCGTGCGACTGGGGAAGCTGCGCAGGGCCTCGGCATGAGCCAGATACACGCTGGCCACGTGGCCGATCAGAATCAGCCACACCTGGGTGTTCCACACCACGCCCATGTCCGGAATGATCGGCACACGACCGCTGATGGCCGAGCCAAACAGATTCCAGCCCCAGCCAAACGGATCGGAGATCAGGGCGCGAATTTTGACCCCCTGATTGAGCAGCAGGGTGTAATAGTGCGTCGCGTGATAAACCAGTGCGATCGGCAGCAGGCTGTAGCCGAAACGCAGGGCCAGCTCTGACAGAGGCAGGGTGCTGCGTGTGACAAGCCGCCCCAGCCACAGGAACAGCAAGAACAGCCCGAGATAGATGAACGGTGATGCAATCAGCCAGACCAGCTCGTAGGCCACGAACCAGGGCCGCAATGCCACATAGGCGTAGATCGGCGGTTGACCCAGCCAGGGGGTAATCCAGCCGAAAGGATCTTTCCAGAACAGGCTGAACCACAGACTGGTCTCACGCAGTCCGTCGTAGGCGGTGGACGAAAGCATGAACAGTATGAAGACCAGCAGGCTCAGGTGTTCGACCCGCTGGTGCAGCAGGCCGCTGAGCGGCCAGCGCAGGCGCAGGCGCTGGGCCCCGGACTGATCCGGCGCGTAGGCAAGCGGCGCCAGCTGCGCGGCGAGGCGAAACATCAGCGCGAAAAACTCGCCATAGCGAAACCAGGCGCGTGCGCCGATCAGCCAGATGGCAAACAGATTGAGTGCGCTGTAGGCCAGTAGGATCAGGGACAGTGAGAACGGTCGTGTGCGCCCCAGCAGCTCCAGCGCAATGAAGCTCATGTACAGGACCACTGCCGGCCAGTAGGCGAGTTGCTCGGCCGGATAGCGGATCCGTCCCTGGTCCAGGGTACCTCCCCTGAACAGCATGCTGAGCCCGCGCCACGGACTGATGGCGGCGTAGATGTCTCCCAGCAGGCTGCTGGCGTAAAGCATTCCCAGCGCGAACACGATCCAGAAATAGGTCATGTTGAAATTGCGGTAGGGATCGATGGTGCCGCCCAGCCCGGTGACGATGGCCAGCAGCATGGCCGTGCTGCTCAAGACAAGCAAAGGCATGCGCAGGGCGTGCAGCGCGCGGGCCAGCAGGCTGTCGCCGAAGGCATATTGCGGCGGTTTGATCTGGGCGTCGGCACGGGTCAGGAAAAAGCCCATGACCACGAATGACAGCGCCAGCGCGGCCATGGCGCCGTAGATGTACATCCAGTAGGGCATGGGCAGGCGATAGGGCTCGCCAAAGGAATGCGCATGGCCGAGCGTCGGCGTGGCCAGCGCGAGCACAACAGCCAGGCTACGGATCACGGGCGTGGGTAGACTTCCAGCGTGGCCAGACGCTGGCCAGCTTCATGCCACTCCAGTTCAAACCGACCCACGGTCTTGGCCTGGAAGTGCACCTGCGAAGGGTAGTCCGGCGCCAGATACAGATGCAGGTCGTAATCGTGCAGATGCAGGTGCGCCATGGCCGGGCTTTGTGCACTCAGGGCGACCTGGTCGCCCAGGTAAACGCTCAGTGTGCGCGGCGCCTCGGCCTGCGCCGGATGCAGCTGGAAGTGGAACGTGTGCTGCGCGGCCGGTGCCTGTGACTGCCCGGCTGTGTTGGGTTTCATCACCCACCACAAGCCGGCCAGCACCAGCGCCGCAATGCTGATCAGTAAACCGGCCGCACGCATGTCAGTCGCGGTTGTACACCCGTTCCCACATCTGGATGTAGGCTTCGGCCGAATTGAACAGGGCTTCCAGGGCTTCGCTGCCGCCCTCCAGGCGCACTTCTTCGACAAAGTCCGCGACCAGACCGTAATGGGCCATGCCGACTTCGTCGATATGCCAGAACTTGCCGCTTTCCGGGATGCTCAACAGGTCCACGGTAAGCGGTGCAAAGCCGCTGAACTGCCCACCCCAGTCGTCACCACTGAACAGGGTGAAGGGATATTGCACCGGAACGGCGT
This sequence comes from Oceanococcus sp., assembly GCA_030147945.1. Classification (GTDB taxonomy): domain Bacteria; phylum Pseudomonadota; class Gammaproteobacteria; order Nevskiales; family Oceanococcaceae; genus Oceanococcus. The sequence goes on from JASBUL010000043.1 coordinate 25,141, forward strand.
CACCGCCTCGCGGACCGGGGTGGCCGCCAAAGCCGTTGGCGTCTGCACCGTAACCCAGGCCCAGCAACTGCTCGCTCTCGACGCCGGCACGCTCGCGCCAGAACTTGAGTTTTTCCAGGAACTCGACGTGCTTGATGCCATTGCCCTTGTACGGGTAAATGGTGCCGCCGGCCTTGAGCATGCGAATGGCCTGATCACTGGTCAGCCCACCGTGGGCATCGTGCGAGGAGGCCATCGGGTAGGGCGGGTCACGCTGCTCGGCGATGTCGAGCATGATGTCCTTGCTGTGATAGGCGGCGTGGTCGATGTCGATGACCATGCGCTTGTCCATGATGGCGTTAAGCGCGTATTCACCCAGATCGGTCACGGTACGCGCGTTGCAGCGCTTGCCCGGCGGGTAGGTTGGCAGGGTGCCGCCGGTAGCTTCCAGCAGCAGCGCGGTGAGCGGATCGTTGCCGGTGCCTGGAATGGCTGTGGTCATCTCGGTCCCGGGGTAGCGCACGGCCGGCTCGTCCTCGGGGTAGGGACGGCACTCGGTGGTTTCCCAGAAACGGCCGGTGTCGAGGAAGTTGAGGAAGTTGATTACGTCGCCGCTGAAGATGCCGGCGCCGCCCAGCGAACTGTCGATGTCATGGAAGGGGTAGATATGGCGCACGCCCAGCTCCCACAGCCGGTCGATCTCTTCGCTGATCTGCTGCTCGTCGCATTCACGCATTTCGATGCCGCCGGGCAGCATGGTCACGCCGCAGTTGAAGACCTGCGCCACCTCGATGCCAAGCACCACCGCCAACTTGCCGTCGTTGATGACGGCGCGTGCTTCCTGCGGACTCTTGACGATGCGGAACCAGCCTTTGCCCGGTCCGCCATTCTGCGCATCGACGTAGTCCTGGACCTCGTAAAGGTATTCGACCTGCTTGGTCGACACGCTGGCGTCGTTGCAGTCCGCGGTCGGGGTCAGTGAGTACAGCTTGCCGACCTCACACAGGGCCGCGATGTTGGTGCCGTGGTTGACGATCAGGCGCAGGCCGGACAACCAGGCGCGCTCGACCCACTTGTAATACATCACCTGGTGGGTCAGGAAGTTGCGCTGCGGCCAGCCAACGAAAGTCGGCCAGCCCTGGGTGTCGTGGGTGGCTACGGGTGTGCCTTCGAGAATGTTGTTGGCGTCACGGATACCCTGCGGGCCGTGAAAATCGGCGCAGTCTTCCAGCGCATGTGGCACACCAAAGCGATGGAACACTTCACCGTAAAGTACGCCGCCGGCTGAAGGGCCGACATCGCCGGCATAGGACATTTCGCTGGACATGCCCATGTGCGTGTGCACATCGGCAAAGCCGACCACAGGCTGATCCACGCCGCGGCCCTTGAAGGTTTCGCCGCTGATCGCGGTGGGCATCTCCGGGTAGGCGCTGCACGGTTCGTCGGTCGGCACGAAGCGGAAGGCGGCATTGTCGGCACCACCGCTGCCGAGGGCGAGCGTGCCGTCCTCGGTGGTGATCAGGCTCAGCCCGGCGCTCTGCGAATCGATGCTGAACTGATCGCTGGCGGCATCGTAGTCGATGGTCCAGATGGCGTCGTCGCTGAGCTCAGCGCTGGCCTGCACGGCCTCGCCATCAGCACGCATGGCCGTGCGGTCGGTGGCATAGAACAGATACTTGCCGAGTGTGGCGGCCTGCATGAAAAAGGCTTCACCGCTGACCGGGTCCGCCGCTGCAGCCTTGTAACCACCGTCCACGCTGGCCAAATAGTCGCCGCTGCTCAGTGATTGCACGGCGTAGCAGCCGCCGGCCAGGGCATAGCGGTCTTTGGGTACGGGTGACAGTGTGCCGCCACCGCCCGCGCTGGGCGAATTGGCATTGCAGGCCGCCAGCACCAGGGCGGCGCTGAGCATGGACACGATGGAACGGGTTTTCATTACGGCTCTCTCCTGCGCACCGAACCCCAGTCGGTACGGGTGGGTTTTTATGGGCAGGAGTCTAGCCGCTCAGGCCGCGTGCGCGGCCGGTGATCACTACAAAGTGTGAATATTTACTACTTTGTGACCGTCAGGTCAGGCGTATGCCGAGGATCTGGATCAGGCCGATGGCGATCAGGTAGGCGGCGACAATGTAGTTCAGCAGCCGGGGTTTGATCAGGATGGCGACGCCCGCAAGTATGGACAGCAGGGGCGCAAGTTCAATGTGCAAAGTCATGATTGAGTCGCTCCTGGGGTATGCAAAAGCTGCGGTCGGCGCCTCGGCAACCGACCGCAGTCGTACCGTTTTTTACAGCGAATCTTTCAGAGCCTTGCCGGCCTTGAAGGACACCGACTTGCTGGCTTTGATCTTGATCGTTTCGCCGGTGGCCGGGTTGCGACCGGTGCGTGCGGCACGCTTGCTCAGGCTGAAAGAGCCAAAGCCGATGATCGAAACACGGTTGTTCTTCTTGACGCTCTTGCCCACCAAGCTGGTGAAAGCGTCCAGAGCAGCAGCGGCATCCTTTTGCGAAATGCCGGCTTCTTTGGCCATGGCGGCCACGATGTCCTTCTTGGATACGGTGTCTGACATGTTGTCTCCTGATAGATGGATGCCCCAAATTCTCCGGGCCACGGCAGTCTTAACGAACTGAACATAAGTTACAACCGTCCGTAAGGATTATTTTTTGCGGTTTTCGGCCACGGGTGGCTTGATTTTCCGACAGGCGGGCGCAAAATTCCGCCGCCGAATAGTCGGTTAGCGTGAGATCGCAACTGCTTGGTTACTGCCATATTTGAGGCGCCAGGGGCGCCGTGGGTTCATCCCTGTCTGCGGTGTGGGGCGTGCTGCGCCCACTATCGCGCGTCGTTTTATTGGGCTGAAGCTGACGATGTCACCCCCGACGGGGTGCCGGTGGAGCTGACTCAGGTGCTTACGCCCCACCTGCGCGTGATGCGGGGCACCGATCGCAAGCCCGCCCGTTGCATTGCGTTGCAGGGTGAGGTCGGTGTGGCGGTGAGCTGTTCAATTCACCCGCGACGGGCCAGCGTATGCCGCGAGTATCCGCCGAGTTTCGAGGACGGTCTGCACAATCCGCGTTGCGATGAGGCGCGCCAGGCGCATGGTATGGCCGCGCTGACCCCGGCCGACTGGCCGGGTTTCGAGCCGGATGCGCCGCCGCCCGTGCTGACGCCACCGCGAGCCGCCTGACAAGCGCTTAAAACTGCGGGTTCTGACTTTCCAGGGCAGCAACCGCTGCACTGTTCTCGCCGTAGCGTCGGCGCGCGGCGAGCACGGCCGCGTCGGCCAGCTCGCGTGCTTGTGTGCGCTGGTTGTGGAGGGCCAGCGCCTGGGCCCACTTGAGCTGCGCAGCCAGCGTTTGCCAGTGGTCAGGCCCCTGAGCCTGACGACGCAGCGCGACCGACGCGGCCAGATGTTCAAGCGCGGTGGTGTCGCCCAGTTGGGCCTGGGCCCATTTTTCCTGCACGAAAGCCCGCACCAGATCGGCCGTCTGGCCGTTGTCCGTGATCATGGCCAAGGTGCGTGTGAACGCATCATCACTGGCCGGCTGTCGCTGAACCAGCGCATCGGTGCTCAGCGCAACCGCGTGGGCGCGGACCTGCAGCAGCGAGTAGGGTGCTGTCATGTCCCGACAACAGCGCTGCAGAACCTGGCTGGCGTCGTCGGCGCGACCGATTTCAAGATACAAATCAGCAAGGTAACTGCTGATGCCGATATGCAACGGCGAGGCGGCGCCGACGAATTCGACGGTCATCGATTCCGCCTCGGACATCAGCTGCAGGGCCGCCGCGTGGTCGCCCAGGTGCCAATATGCTTCGCCCAGATTTTTTTTCAGGGCGGCCAGCGCGGCCGAGGGGCCGAACAGCTTGGTTCTCAGTTCATGGGCCTGATTCAGGCGCGTTTGTGCGGTGTTCAAATCACCATCACGCAGGGCAGCCAGGCCCCAGTTGTTGAGCAGATTCAGCGCATCGGGTGATTCGGTCTGCTGGGTCTGCGTCCAGTAGTCCCAGGCTTGGCGAAATGCCTGCTGAGCCTGCTCAAGTTGACCGGCATAGAGATAGTTGGTGGCCAGGTTGGTGGCCAGGATTGCGGTCACGGTGCTGTTCTCGCCCGCCCATTCCAGCTGCTGGTCCAAGGCCGTCCTGAGCACCGCGATGGCCTGTTCGGTGTTGCCCTCATTACGCAGCAATTGGGCCTTCAGGGAGGCCGAGTCAATCAGGTCGTGACGCCAACGCATGGGGTCCTGCTGCATCACACTGAGCGCCTGCTCAAGAAAGCTCGCCGCTTCTGCGTAGTTGCCGGTTCGGAACAGGGTCTGAGCCAGGTCGATGCGCGCTTCGGGCATCGGCCAGCTGCCGACCGCGCTGTCATCGGCCAGTGCCAGCGCCTCGCGCAGCAAGGGCTCGGCCCGGGTGTAGTCATTGTTGATGAAATACAGCTGGCCGAATCCGGCGAGCATCTGAGCGGCCGTGTCGGGGTCATCCGCATACACTTTGCGGATGTCGCTGATACTGCTTTCGAAAAGGTCCGAGCCGGTGAGTGCCTGGTCGTCGGACTGGCTGGCGTGCAGCAGCTGAAACAGTGAGCTGCGTACGGCATGGGCGCGCTCGGCCGAGCGCAGGGCGGCGTCACGCTCGGCGGCAATCTGCTGGGTCTGGAACTGACTCAGCGCCAGGCCGGCGACCAGCGCGCTGAGCAGGGTAAATCCGGTGGCGCTTTGCCACGGATTGCGTCGCAGGAAGCGCCAGGCCCGCTGGCCGGGCGTGTGCCCGCTGGCCTGGATCGGACGGTATTCCAGAAAGGCTTTGATGTCGGCTGCCAGAGCATCAACGCTGGGGTAACGTTGAGCGGGGTCACGCGCCATCGCTTTCTGCACGATGTGATTGAGATCGCCCTGCAACAGACGGCGTGAAAACGGCGCATCCTCACCCGCAAGGCCGCTGAGCAGGTTGGGTGGTTCGTCATCCAGGATGCGTTCGATGGCGACCGGCAAGCTGGCTTTGTCCAGCCCCCAGGGCGCGCGGTGGCAGAGCATGAAATGCAGCACGCCGCCGAGTCCGTAGATGTCCGTGGCGACCGATACCGGGCTTTGCTCGATCTGTTCGGGGGCGGCGTAGCTCGGCGTGAACAGCACCTGGGTGGTTTCCAGATCATCCGGATTGTCGAGCAAGCGTCCGATGCCAAAGTCGAGCAGCTTGGGCTCGCCATCCACCGAGATGCGCACATTGCCGGGCTTGAGATCGCGATGAACGATCAGCTGTGCATGGGCGTGGCGCACGGCATCGCAGATTTTCAGAAACAGCTGCAGGCGTTGCGCCAGACTCAGATCCTGCTGATGGCAGGCCTCACTCAGGCTCAGGCCGGGCACATACTCGACCACCGTATAGGCGTGGCCGCTGGCGGTGGTGCCGCCGTCGAGAAAGTGGGCGATGTTGGGGTGGCTGAGTCGGTTGAGCAGCTGCCGTTCTCGCTTGAACTGTTTGCCCAGGCTGCCATTGCGCAACAGCTTCAGCGCGCCATGTTGCTGAAAGTCTTCGCTGTTGCGGCTGACCAGATAGACCTCGCTGGTGCCGCCATGGGCCAGCGGCTCCAGAATCTGCCAGTCATCAATCTGCTCATTGCGCGTAAGCGTGTAGGGCTTGTCTGCGGCTTGCGCGGGTGGCTCCAGAAAGTCGTCAGCCTGGCCCAGTGAGCGCGACCAGCCCAGGGCGTGTTGCAGCAGGTCCGGGCGGTCATGCAGCTGGGCGGTCAGGCGTTGCTCACGCTGAGCATCAGGAAGGTCTGCGACCGCGTCGAATGCGTTTTCGAGTTGCTGCCATTCCTGTGGGCTAAGCGAGACTGCCGCGGGCATATTTCGTGATCCAATTCGCGTTACTTCTCAGTACGAGATGCTAGCATTGCACGGACATCCACCCGATGCGTTCAAGCGTACCCATGGCCCAATCTGGCTCGTCAGTCGAACTGCAGGATATGACGCGACAGCTGTATGCGGAGCTGAAAGGTCTGGCCGCCACTTTGCGCCGCCAGCATCAGGTCGGGGACACCTTGAACACCACCGCGCTGGTCGGTGAGGCCTACCTCAAACTGCGCCATTCCGGGGGCTGGGAAAGTCGCCAGCATTTTCTGCGGGTCGCGGCCCACGCAATACGTCAGGTCCTGGTGGATGAAGCACGCTACTGGCTGACGGCCAAGCGCCAGGGCGCCAGCAGCGCGGTGAGCCTGGAGGATCAGCATGATGTGGGTGAAGCGGCCAGCGACGAGTTCCTGGTCAATCTCGATCAGGCTTTGACCCAGCTTGAAGCATTCAATCCGCGGCTTGCCGCGCTGGTGGAATGCCGTTACTTCGCCGGTTACTCCGACGACGATATCACCGCCTTGCTCGACATCACGGAACGTACACTGCGACGCGACTGGGTCAAGGCCAAAGCGTGGTTGCATCACGTCCTGGGTGAAGAAATTCACTGAGACTGTCCGTTCGGACGCATGTCATCGTACTTAAAAGACAAGGGCCGTAACGATTGCGGCTGGTTGATGACGAGGACGTGCAATGCACTGGCTGACGCGGGACGCCCGATACACGGTCGCGAACACATTCAATCTGGGCTGCGGGACTCGCAATCTGATGCTGGCAGCCGCTTTGCTGGGGCTGGTCGGTTGTTCATCAGGCTCTGACAGCAACACGCCCGGCGCATCGCCCAGCGCCAGCCCCACACCGGTGACTACGCCTTCGGCCACGCCCAGCGCGGGGCCGACAGCGACACCGACCAGCACGCTGAGTCCAAGCCCCAGCGCCAGCCCGACCGCCACGCCTGTGGCGAGCGCCAGTCCCACACCAGGCGCCACGGCGTTGCCCACGCCCAGCCCCACGGCAACCGCCAGTCCTTCAGCAAGCCCAAGCCCGTCGATTGCGCCCAGCCCAACGCCCGGTGCGACACCAACTCCAACGCCTGCGCCTACGGCAGCCACCTATGTGCCGATTACCGGTGTGGTGCAGAAGGGCTTGTTCAATCAGTTGAGTATGAAGGCGCGCATGCTCAACGAGCAGGGTAGCGTGCGGGGTCAACTCCCGGTGAACGTCAACAATCAGGGCGGCTATCAAATGCAGGCGCCGCTTGGAGCCTTGGTTGAACTCGAGGCTACAGGCCAGTTCGTCGACGAACTCAGCGGCGAGAGCATCACGCTGGATACACCGATGTACACGCTGTTCCGGGTCAATGGTCCGCAGACCGAGAACATCAACATTGTCTCGCACATCATGCGAGGGATGACGCTGCAACCGCCGCCCAGCTTTTCTGGTAGTTCGGGCGGGCTGTCACAACGCTTGCCGCAGATCGAACAGAACCTGCGCAATGGTCTGGGCTTCGGATCCGGCGTGGATTTGAGCACCCTGGATTTCGGCAAGATCAAGGACGGCGCGGATCTCAGCGATCCGCATTTGTCCTTGTTGCTGCTGTCGGCCGCTTTGATGGACGAGCAGCGATTGGCGGGGCGGATGCCGGTTGCCTGGGAGGTGATCAACAAGCAATTGGGCGAAGGCAGCATCGACATCGTCGATGTGTTTGACCTATTCAACGGTTGGGATGCGCGGGAACTTGAGCGCCTGATTCGCCTCGCTGGACAGATCGGATTGCCCAATTTGCAGATTCCGGACGACATGGTTTGGGTCTGCAACCTGATTTGCAGCTGGCAGCCCAGGCCTGGGATCAGTATCGCCGGCACCAGTGCGTTTGAATCCTACGGCGAACTGGTGATGGTGGTGCGGCGCTCCGGTGATTTCAGCGACGAGCGCCAGATCAATCTGCACACCGCATCGGGCACTGCGATTGATGGTATCGATTTTGTCGGCGGTTCGCGGGTGGTGACCCTGCCGGCCAATGTGCGCGATGTGCGGGTCTCGATACCTTTGCTGATCGATGATGTCAGCGAAGGCACGGAGCAGTTCCAGATTCAGATAGATGGTGACGAGAGCATCAACAATGCATCGGCCAGTGCCGGCATTGCTGATCAGGAACCACCCGGATTGCGTCGCGATGACGGCACCACGGTGGATCTGGTGCGTGCCTGTTTCGTATCGGCAGGGGCAGCGGCGGATTTGCGCGAGAACCCATGCCAAAACCCGGTCAACCCGTTGCAAGGTCTGGTCGGGGATGATGCCGAACTGGCATTGCGACTGGCCATCGTGCTTCAGGCCAGCTGTAACAGCGCTGCGGCATCTTGCGCTGAGCGTGCGCGCGATTGGCCGGTGGAGCTGACGCTGTATGTGGTGGACAGCCAGGACAGCGTCCAGGCGCAGGCCGCCCTGGGCACCTATGCCTATTTTGGTGCCGATGTGCTGCACGCTGACGATGCGTTGGCCGACGCCCCCCAGATTCTGGTCAGTCTGGCCGATCAGCCCTTGCAGGACCTGCTGGATCTGGCACGTGGCAACAGCGGTTACCGCCTGCGTCTTCAGGTTGAAGGACAATTCCTTGACGCGCCGATGCTTGCGCAGTTGCCACTATTGATTCCGCTGGAAGACGAGGTGCAATTCGGCGATCTGAGCTTGCCCTTGCTGCCCGGCAATATCGTGCTGGACGATGCGCCAGGTGCGCGCTGTCCGAGTGGCGATGTGCTGCTTGACGGTCGCTATCTGACCTACCAGCCGGGTTTCGACGACCAAGCCTTGCGCGCCTTGGGCAGTGATCCACAGGCTTCGGATGCACCGTATGTATTGGACGGCGAAATCTGTGTCTCGCTGACCCCCAATGGCGGGCGCTTCGCGATCACCGCCACCGACGCTGACATCGACCTTGCAGAATCGCTGTGGCCATTGCCGGAGGGCCACGGCACCGAATTGCCGCAGCTGCCGGGTGTCTTGCTGCCCGTGCTGTACGTGGGCAATGCGACCACGCCATTGACCTTGATAACCGAATGGTTGCCATTCGGTTTTCGTATTGATGGTGGGCGGCTGACCGAAAACGGCGCTCAGATCAACGTGAACGGGCTGCGTTTTCTTCAGCATCGCACGATGTCGAGTCAGGACCCGCGTCATGACCTGAGTCGTCTTGCCAGCAATGATGTGTTCTATCGCGGCAGCATCAGCACCAGCCTCAAGCTCACTCGGCAAGGCGTGGAGGGCACGCTGGGCTTTGCGGCGGGTTCCGGGCGCATCAGTGTGCCTGCGGGGCAGGTCAGCTGGGATGCGTTCAACGTGCATTTGCGCGAGACGCGTTTTTACGAGTGGGACAGCCCGGTTGTGACCTACCGCTTTGATCAAAGCGCCGATTGCCGTGATGCAGGCTGTTTGGCCGGCACGGCCTTGCCCTATGAGGTTCGTGGTGCATTGGTCCGCGATGACAAGGGATTTGCGGTCGGTGACGTGCTGGTCCAGGCGACGCAGCAACCTGCCTTCGGGCGCAAGGGCGAGGGGCGTTTTGCGTTCGCCCGGCCCGATGACCTGATGACTGGCGATCGCGCGACCTTAGCGCTGGCGGGTTATCGCTTTGACGCGCAGTCTGATGTGGTCAGCGCGCTCAATGCGCATTTGAATTTCGGCGGGAACGGCCTTGAGATTCATCCGGTTGGGAGCGAGGCCTATCGCCTGGGTAACTATGCCCCCATCGGCTTGAGCGTGGGGCCGCAGATTTACTCGGACGCAACCGGCGTCCCGCAACTTGGCGGCGGTCGCAGTCTGGCCGGTAAAGCCTTGCGTGTGGATTCCGGCGGCGATATCAGCAATTTGAGCGCCAGCGTAGCGACCAAGTATGTGCTGCGTCCGGGCGGGTTTACCGGTGTTTTCAACGCCAATCTGGGCGGTGCGGGGCAAACACTGCGTTTGTCCGGATACGACATGGCAATGTCGCGCTTCGCCATCCGCGCGGTCGACAATCAGATCGACGAAACCACCTGGCTGGACGGTGGTTTTGATCTGGCCGGTGACGCGCAGATCTCGGACATCCTGTTTGCCGGATTGCAGATTGATTGTGCGGCCAATCTTGGCCAGGGGCGCCTGGTCTTTGAGCTGTGCGATCAGAGCGACGACAACGGCAACGGCGTGGTGGACGAGAACTGCCCGACCGCCCTGGGCAGCTGGCAGATGCCCAGCGTGATCGGCAGCCTGAAATTCACCGATGCCAGTGGCGATGTCGCCGCGCAATGTGGCGATGATCCCTTGTTCGCCACGCTCAGCCAGAGTGTCCATGCGCTGGCGCTGGATCGTCCGATTGCCATGCAGATCGGCTGGTCACCTGATGGCTATGTGCGTTTCCAGCAAAGCCGTGGCCTGGGTGAATTTGCCCTGGATGCCACGCAAGACAAGGCCGGGTTTGCCACCCAGGTGTCCAAAGCGCGTCTGAATTGTGTGGACGGCAACGCCAATGATCGCTTGCTGAGCTGCACCGATTTCGCGGGCGGGCAGGAGGCGGCTTTCGCCTGGATGGACGGCGAGGCGTTGGTCGGTCTGCCGTTCTGGAACGCGGTCGAAGCGGACTACCGCTTATTCAATAGCATCAATTTCGGTTTATCACTGGACGGCTATGTCGCTGCACCGTCGGCCTTGCTGCCGCGCGGTGAGTTGGACGGTCAGAATCTGGCCCGCAACAACCAGGCGCTGATGGCCGGGCTTGCCGACAACAGCGCGCTGCAATTCGATGTGAGTTACAGCTGGGGCAACACCGGCTTCGGCTTCCGCCTGCCGGCCTATTTCGCGCCGATGGGACTGGATGGTCGCGAGCTGTCGAGTTTCATCGGTGTGCGCAAGTCGATCGACTTGCTGGTGCTTGAAGCCGGTGCCGGTATCAATTTCATCGAATCGGATCGCACCAAGTTCAGCTTCGGCGCCAGCGCGGATATCCAGGCCCTGCAAGAGCTGCAGATACAGATGGATCTGGGCAATCCGGACTCATTGGCCAAGGTGGACGCGCTGCTGATCAAGTCGCGTGTGGTCAAGGGGCCGGTTCTGGAGCCGCTGTTCAGCGACATTCAAGACAAGCTCAATGTGGTGAATCGCTTCGCCGGTCGCGGCCTGGATACGCTGATCGAAGAAGGTCTGACCCGATCCCTGGAAGAGGGCGGTGAAGCCATCGGCGCGCTGTCACCCTATCGTGAAGATCCCCTGGTGACGCTGTCCAAGGGGCTGGCCGAGTTGCACAGCGCGCCGGATCAGGTCATCGGTTTGCTGCGCAGTGAGATTCTGCAGCCGACTTTGTCGCTGCTGGATCAGGCCGAGCAGAGCGTACGTGAGCCGGGTTTGCGCTTGCTCAGCGAAGTTGAAAACTGGCAGCTGGATCCGTCGCCAGTACCTCAAGTGCCAGCCGAGGTTCGCACCGCTTTGACCCAACTGTCGGCTGCTAGCGGGCAGCTGCACAGCGGCTTGAGTCAGGTCGCCGGGCGCATCGGCGATGAGGTCTCGCGCGCTCAGTCGGTTGTCGCGCAAGGGCAGGATGCGGTGGCCAAGATCGAGTACAGCTTGGGCGAAATTGACAGCTTGCTGCGTCAGGCCAGCCAGGTGGTCAGCACGGTTTGTGGTGGCAGCCTCACCGGTGAGGCCAGCGGTTATGTGGCGCAGCTGTTTGCTTCGCTGGATGTGATGCGCACCGTTTTGAATCTGGCCAAAGGCAGCGATCTGCTGGTGCCGATCATCCAGCTGGCCGCGCAGGACGAAACTCTGGCGCAAGCCCTGCAGGATGGGCAGCAGGCGGTCTCGCGCAACGCACAGGATCTGCTCGAGCGCCTGGGTGAAGTTGAGGAGCGCCTCAAGACTGCGGTTTGTTCCAGCCAGGTTGCGGACATGATGACTGAAGCCGACGACCTGCTGGGTCAGATCGACACCGAGGTCCAGCGCGTCAGCGGGGTGTTGAACACCGCCAGCAGCCAGCTCGATCAGCTTGGCGCGTTGACCACCACGGTGCGTGATCAGATCGTCGCACCGCTCAACACCTTTAATCAGACTCTGGCGCGAGCCGAAGACATGCTCGATCAAATTGATCAGCAAGTCGCCAATCCGCCGGATGCGGCGGATGTTAAAGCCCTGCTGGATGACTACATCACCGGCTCCGCCCTGTTTGCCAGTGGTCTTGGGGTTGTTCACCCGATGGTGAATACCGTGATTGCCGACCCGCGTGATCCCAGTCAGGTCGACATACTCGACTTCCTCGCTGCGCAAATCACCCAGCGTGTTGAAAGCGAGTTCGAACAGGTTGAGCGCACGATTCGCACGCAACTGGCGGGCGTCTTGCCCGGCGCCAGTTACAGCCCGGATGAATTGCGCCGCATGCTGGTGATGGCGCTGATGGACGCCCCGCCGGTGCGCAATCTGCGCGCCGAGGCGGACAAGCAAATGGCCGAACTGCGCTACAAGCTCAACTCGCTGGTGCTGGATGTCACCGACCAGGTGAACATGGCGGTGAAAGGCGCGGTGGCCAAGGTCGAAGGTGAAATCAACGAGCTGCTCGCGGATGCGACCGCCCCGCTCAAAGCGATTCCCTTGCAGTCGGCCAGCATGGACGGTTTTGCGGTGATTGCCGGTGACGAGCTGGAGCGTGCGCACCTCGGCGCGCAGTGGACCATGGGCGCCGATGCCGAAGGTCAGGATCCCAAGACCTTTGGTGCGGCACTGGATGCGGTGAGCTGGTCGGCCAATAACAAGACCGGCGGATGCAGCATTCCGCAGGGGCAGAGCCGTCTGGATGTGACCCTGTCTGCGTTCAATCTGCCGGCCCGTTTCGGCAGTTCCGACATCACCATGAAGAAAATCTACATGGGCTTCACGCTGGATCAAAGCGGCAACAGCGGAATCGTGCCCAAAGGCGTGTTCGGCGGGCTGCAAACCCAGGGCGAGATCGCCTTCACCGAGTTCAAGATTTTTGACCCGGCATTCGCTGCCGGTGTGGGGGATCGCGAAACCTATGTGGGTGCGGCAGCCGGCGCGGTGTTCAGCGCCATTGCGGTTGAGGCGGCGTTCCTGGCCGGGCGCACCTGCAATCAGGACATCCTGCTTGAGCTGGACCCGAATGTGGCCCAGTTCATTCCGATACCCGACAGCGGTTTCTTCGGCGCTTACGTTCGAGGATCGGCCAGCATCCCGGTGTGGACCAATGGTTGTCCGTTGACCATTGGTGTGGCGGCGGATGCGGGTGCCTGGTTGCTGGCGGGGCCACCGCTGACGGTCGGCGGGCTGGTCGGCGGCGGCGCCTACGGCAAAGTCGGTTGTGTTGGAGCCATTCGCGGGCAGATTCGCGCCCTGGGCACGGTCAACACCGACGGTGATTTTGTCTTTGCCGGCGAAGGGTTTGGTGCGGCCGGTCTGGGGTTGTGCGAACCGGCGGGCTGGACCTCGGTTGAGCGCAGTCGCGCCGACAGTTTCTGTGGCACCGCGGATGCCCGTATCGCGGCCAGTTTCGACGGCAGCTGGAAGTTGCTCGACATGTCCATCAGCGCCTTGCACTAAGGGATGCGCGCCATGATTACTCGTATTGTCACTATCACCCTGCGTGCCCTGTCTGTTGTTGCGCTGGGCTTGCCAGTGATGGCATCGGCCCAGCAGGCGCTGTACTTCGTGGGCAAAGCCGCACCGCTGGGTTCCATGTCCAGCGCTGGCCAGCAGCAGCGCGCGGTGTATTTGCGCTGGGACGTTTTGGAGGGCGAATTGCCGGACGATTTGTCCGAGTTCGTGGTTTTGCGCGACGGTGAGGAGCTGGCGCGATTGCCCGCGCATGCGGTGATGTCAGCCAGTCAGATCAAGGCACTGTACGCCGGCGCGGCCCAGCAGCGTCGCTACCTGGAATCGTTGACCCAGCTGAAGCGTCTGGCGCTGAACGACCCTGACGTGGCGATGTTCGAGTCGAGCCAGTTCTTTGCGGCGCTGCATCAGCGTCTGGTTTCCTCGCGTGCGTCCGATCGCCTGTTCCAGGCTCTGGCTTCGCGCATGGATATCAACATTGCACGGGCACGCAACCGTGCCTTTATCGACACCACCGCGACGGCGGATCATGTCTACGAACTGTTGGCACAGCACAGCGGCGGCGAGACGGTGCGAGCCGGTCAGGTCACGGTCAATCTGGCCGAATCCACACGCAATCTCGCAGTGGATGACTTCGCTCAGGTTGCTCAGGGCGCGTGTGACGAACTGGAAGCGGGTAAGGATCACTACACCGTGGCGCTGACCTGGAAAACGCCGGGGGGAGAGAATCAAGCCGACCGCCTGGCCAATCAGATCAGCGTATCCGGCTACGACCTGTACCGCAGTGTCTCCAATGTCACCCAGCTGACGGCCCGTGATCTGGCGCGTGAAGCGCGCGGTCTGGCCCACAACAGCGTGGGGCGGCTGGACTTCCCAGACCTGCAGCAAGTCAATGACACGCCGATCACCAGCGAAGGTGCCCAGAACGGTGAGCCGGTGTTTCTGGAAACCCACGATCAGCTCATCGCGGCGGGTTTGCGTCCGGGTGACACGCGGGCTTATTACCTGGTTGCCCGCGACTTCGCCGGCCAGTATGGCGCGACCCGCGCTGTGCTGGTCACCATCCCTGACATGAGCCGCCCGCCAGCACCCTGGGATGTGCGGACCTATGCCGATGCGGGGCTCGATGATCCTGAGATGGAGCTGTGGTGGGAGCACATCACACCGCAGGGCTACATTGATGAATTCCTGTCCGGCCGCGCCATTTGCAACCGGGATGAGATTGAACAGAGCGGGCGCGTGGAATCGGTCGGTCTGAAGGAAAACTGCGACACCGGTGTGCGCCGCGCAGTGCGTGCCAATGTCAGCGCATACAAGGTTTATCGCTTCGATACGTTCGCTCAGGCAAGTGCGTTCCAGGATGCCGATGGTGATGGTTTCAGCGACCGTGTCGAGCGGCAGATCGGCAATGGTGCGCAGTGTGATGCCGGTGTGGTGCCCGATTCGGGGGTGTCAGCCTGGGTCGAGAACGCCAAGATCAACGTGGGCACCTTGCAGACCGGTGATCCGGTGGTGCGTTTTCGGGATGAGATCCCGGCGGATCAGCCGGGTTGGGTGTTCTGGTACCGCATCGCCAGCATGACCGCGGATGGCCGTTTGAGCCAGTTGTCCGCGCCGGTACGAGCGATCTTCCCCGATCGCAGTACGCCGGATGTGCCTGTGCATGCATCCTCGACGCGCAGCGGTGATGAGAACTGCGAGTGCGATATCGCGGTGATCAACGAGGACAAACCCTGGGCCTTTGAAGATCGCATCGGTCGTACTGATCTCATTGATGTTCAGTGCGGCGGTGCCGGTTTCGGCACCACGGTTCAGCGCGATATGAACGATGACACCAGCGCCGTGTGTCTCAGCGATGTGGTGCGCGAGCAATGCGGCGGGCCGGGAATGATTGATCTGCGTTATGAGCTGCAGCCACCGGGCAAGAATGAACCGGCGCAAACCTGCAGCGTGAGCCTCCCCGACGAGGTGGGCTTCTGCACCAAAGGTGAGGTGGCGCTGGTTAAACGCAACTGTGATGGCGTGCCCGTCGAGCCTGGCACGCGCAGTGAAGGGCCGATCCGTCACCGACTCAATTTCCCGGCCGACACCTGTGGCACTTTGGAGGCCCGGTTGGGTGGACAGCGATTCAAGCTGGCCAGTTCGTGCGGGAGTGCGACGCCAGGCGAGTTGGAGTATGAGCAGATCGCCGGAACCCTGTGTTTGTCCGCCTACAGTCAGGACGAAAACAACAACCAATCGCCTTCTTTGCAGATGGGTTGTTTCCAGGTCGCCGGGGCAGAATCACTGACCCC
>JASBUL010000048.1 GCA_030147945.1 Oceanococcus sp.
ACGGGGATGGCCATGGCCAGGCGCAGCCCCAGCGCCTTGCGGTTCTGTGCCCCATGAAAGCCGGGGATGCGCCCGCGCAGCCAGCTGATCAGTGCCTGGTCGTGAATGATCAGACGCGCATCGGGCGTGGCTGGGTTGTGCAGGCGCAGCGGCTGGCCGCTGTAGTACTCGTCGGTGCAGCGGATCTGCTTGAGCGGCCAGCTGGCCAGTCGCTGATGCTGCTCGTCCTGTATGACCAGCTCATCGACATGGGTCCACACATCGACCGTCTGCACGGCGGCGCTGCGACCATCAAGCCACTGCGCCGGGTAGTGCAGCTTCAAAATACGCCGACGTCCAGCGCGTCGGCCAGTCCTTCGCCGGTGGCATTGGCTTCAGCGGCACTCTGCTCGATGCTCGCGTAATCCAGCTCGCCATCCAGCTCAAGCCTGTCGAGCATGAATCGGATGCTGCGCAAGGCCACCCACGGCAGCGCCAGGCCCAGGGTGAACAGCAGCAGCAACAGGTTGCTGAGCACCAGCCAGAAATACGCACCGCCGCTCAGGTGGCTGCCGAACTGGACCTGATCCAGGCGGGTGTGCCGGGTTTGATAGCGGATTTCCCGGCCGCGATACCACAACCAGATCAAACCCACGGTCGGGATGGTGAGTAGGACAGCGAGGAAGAACGGCCCGGCCATTTGTGCGCCGCGCCCATCGTAGGTAAAGCGCGCAGAGCCAAAGCGCATGTGATTGATCAACTCCCCATACAGCGCCGAGCGCACCCACGGTGCGGCCATGCCCAGGGTAAAGAACAGCAGCAGGGTGTAGCCCAGAACCATCAGTGCGTAATCCGAGGCTTTGCCATCAAGCCCAAAACGCACCCCGCGCAGGCGGGTGTGGGACAGGCGATAGCGCATCGCGCCATAGATCGCCAAGCCCATCAGAAAGGGCATGGCCAGATACAGCAGGGCTAGTAGCGGTGGGAAGAACGCGATGCCAATACCCAGTGCCACGAAGATCACGAACACTTTCAGGAAGCCGATCAGAAGCTCCAGCCCCTGGCCGGTGTATTCCAGGGTGTGGCCTTCTATCCGGGTGTGGCTCCAGATGTAGCGGCGTGTCCGGGTGATGGCCCAGAAGCGGTAGATGCCCAGGGTCAGGATCGTCAATATGAGATTGACGATGAAAATCATGAACAGCTCGCCGCCCTGGCCATGTTGAACGATACGTTGGGTTTCGGTGTTGTTCTGCAGCATGTGGAGTTTCCTGAACTAGGGCGCGGCGGTGGCTGCGCGGCGCAAGACGGCCAGCAGCTCGTCGCCAGACCAGTCGCGTCGGCCGCCTTGCTCGGCTTCGCGGATCAACTGGATAAGCATGCGATTGACCGGTGCCTGCTGGCCCAGCGACTCAGCCAGGCGCACCACCTCGCCGTTGATCCAGTCGATCTCGGTGCGCCGGCCCCGTTCCAGGTCTTCCCACATCGACGAGCGGGCCTGCGGGTCTATGGCCAGCATCTTGCCGCCGAGGATACGGAACAACCAGTCGGGCACGCTCAGGGCATGCGGTAGCCAGGGCGTTGGCAGGGCGATGATTTTGGCGGTTGCGATGTTGGCCTGTTCGAGCAGGCGCAGCGTTTCGATCTGCGCCAGGGCCAGCGCGCGTCGATAACTGCGTTGTGACAGTTCGGTCTTGAGCGGAATGCCGGCCAGCGCATTGATCGGATTGTTGAGATTCAGAATCAGCTTTGACCACAGCACGGCCGCCATGTCCGGATGCTGCTGCAGGGTCAGACCCGCCGCATCGAACGCCGCGCCGATGGGGGCGATGGCTGTTGCCTGCTGCACCTCCAGCTGCCCTTGCGAGCCCTGATGAAAATGCCCCTGGCCCTGGTTCACAACATTGAAAGGCACCATGCCGGTCAGCACTTCACAGTGCGGCAGCGCCTGGGCCAGAACCTCGGCGTTATGCAGGCCGTTCTGGAAGCTGATCACCAGCGTGCCGGGCGCAAGAACGTCAGCCAGCGCCGCGCCGGCCTCGGCCGTGGCGGCGGATTTCACGCACACCAGAACCACATCGGTCGCGGGAAAATCATCGCTGACATCGCTGGCATAGCGGAACTGGTCACGGCGGGCATGCCAGCATCCGCACAGATGGTCGCTGGTCTGTATGCCGTGCTCATCCAGCGTTTCACCGAGCGCCGGGCGGCCGATCAGGTGCACCGCCGTGCCGGATGCGGCCAGACGCCCGCCGATGTAGCAGCCGATGCTGCCGGCACCGAAAATGACCAGCGGTTTCATGCGCTGCGCTGAATGGCCATCCACAGCAGCGACAGTGAGGCGCCGAGCAGGGCAATGAAGGTCAGCACGGTGCCGCCGACGCGTCCGGGTGGGAAGTTGTCGTGAAAGCAGAAGGTGTAGCCGTGCAGCACGCGACCGATCAGCAGGCAGGCCGCCCAGGCATGAATCCATATGCTGGCCATGCCCTGATATTCGGCCATTGCAATGAGGATCAGAATCATCGGCGTGTATTCGGCGAAATTGGCGTGTCCGCGCATCAGCCGCAGCATCTGCGCATCGCCCCCGTAGCCAATGCTGATGCCGCGTCCGCGCCCCTTGATGACGCGGACGCTCAGAGCCAGAAACCATAGGCCCAGCAGGCCACCATAGATTGATGTGATCAACATCCCCGTCTCCCTTGTGTTGTTGTCATGGTGAGGCATCATAACCAAGCTGCGCGCTGACGCAGGACAAACAGATTCAAACAAGGGGAGATGGATGAGCGCATGGCGTGTGTTGGGGATGCTCGGCGTGTTGGGCTTGGTGGCTTGCGAGCAGGCCAGTTTGCCGTTGGAAGAGGGCAGTGATGCGCAGGGCCACAGCGCTGCGACGGCACACACCGCACGGGCCAATCAGGAGCTGGCGCAACGCCTGCCGCTGGACGACCCCAGAGATTTCGAGGACGCCGGCCGTGGCTTGATTGCCAAGCCGGACTCGCTGGTGGTCAAGATGGATGATGGCCGCGTGGTGTGGGATCAGGATGCCTACGCTTTTCTTGATCAGGACGCGCCGCAATCGGCCAATCCCAGCTTGTGGCGACAGGCCCGTCTGAACAGCCTGTATGGCCTGTACAAGGTGACCGAGGGTATTCATCAGCTGCGCGGCTTCGATCTGGCCAACATGACCCTGATCGACAGCGACAACGGCTGGATCGTGGTCGATCCCCTGACCGTGGTTGAAACCGCACAGACGGCGCTGGATTTCGCTCGAGAGCACCTTGGCGACAAGCCGATTCAGGCGGTGATCTTCACCCACAGCCACATCGACCACTTTGGCGGTGTTGAGGCGATCACCCGCGACAACCCCGATGTGCGCATCGTGGCGCCGGTCGGTTTCATGGACGAGGCGGTGAGTGAGAACGTGATGGCCGGTATCGCCATGCAGCGCCGCGCGGGTTACATGTACGGCCGTTATCTGGCCCGCTCATTGCGCGGGCATATCGACACCGGTTTGGGCAAGGAGCCGCCGCTGGCCGGCACCATCAGCATTGCCGAGCCTACGGACATCATTGATCACACCGGCCAGACCCTGAACATTGACGGTGTTGAATTTGAATTCCAGAACGCGCCGGGCTCCGAAGCACCGGCCGAGCTGACATTCTTCCTGCCGCAGTTCAAGGCTTACTGCGGCGGCGAGGTGGTGTCGCGCAATATCCACAATGTTTACACCCTGCGCGGGGCCAAAGTGCGGGATGCACTGCGCTGGAGCGGGTACATCCAGGAAGCGCTGGAGCTGTATGCGCAGCGTGCCGATGTCTACTTCGGCACCCACCAGTGGCCGCTGTGGGGGCGCGAGCGTATCGTGGATTTTATGAAGAAGCAGCGTGACATCTACAAGTACATTCATGACCAGACTTTGCGCATGGCCAACCTGGGATACACCCCGCGCGAGATTGCCGAGCGTTTGCGCATGCCGGCGAGTCTGCAGCAGGAGTTTGCCAACCGCGGCTACTACGGCACCCTGAAGCACAATGCCAAAGCGGTGTATCAGGCTTATTTCGGCTGGTACGACGGCAATCCGGTGAATCTGGACCCGCTGCCGCCGAGCGACGCGGGCACGCGCTATGTTGAGCTGCTGGGTGGCGCCGATGGGGTCATGGACAAAGCCACGGCGGCTTACCAGGCCGGGGAATACCGCTGGGCTGCCGAGCTGCTCAATCATCTGGTCTTCGCCCAGCCGGAACATGAGCAGGCGCGGGCATTGCTGGCCCGGGCATACGATCAATTGGGTTATCAGGCCGAGTCCGGGCCATGGCGCGATGTGTACCTCAGCGGCGCCTATGAATTGCGCCACGGCAAGGTCAAACAGGGCACCGCACTTGCCGATGCGGTGGCGCTGCTGCGCGAGATACCGCGTCAGCAGTTCTTCGCATCAATGGCGGCGCGGCTCAATGGATTGCGTGCCGAAGAGGCTGCGTTCAAGGTCAATTTCACCTTCACCGACCTGAACGAAAACCATGTGCTGTGGATTGAGAATGCGGTTTTGCACCACCGCAAGGCGGCGCCTGATGCCTCCGCGGATGCCACGCTGGCGCTGACCCATGAGCTGTTCCTCAAGCTGATCATTGGCCAGGCCGGACTCAAGGACACCGTGATGTCGGATGACCTCGCGGTTGAGGGCAGTCGGTTGGATCTGTTGCGTTTCTTCCGTCTGTTCGACAATCCAGACGGGACTTTCGCAATCGTTACGCCGGACTGATGGTCTGCTCCAGCAGGCCGGTTTGCTGGCCCAGACCGCGAAAGATCAGCATGCAGTTTGCGGCCAGCTGTTCGGGCGTTTGCCGATAGCCTTTGATGACCCAGCGCTGGGCCATCTGAATGCACACGCCGACAAGGCCGGTGGCGAGCAGTTCCAGATCCACATCGGGATCGTCCGGCGGCGCTGGCAGAAAGCGCTGCATGAACTGCAGCAGCATGTCCGAGAAACGCCCGATGGAGCGTTCATACAGCCGCTGCTGATCATAGGGCACGCCGTAGATCTCGATCATCAGAATGCGCGCCATGTGCTGATCATCACGCAGGGTGCGGAACAGGCTGAGCAGGCCGTCAACCACGATCTGCTCGACGCTGCGCGTGCCTGAGGTCAGATTCTCCAGCAGGGTGGTGAACAGCAGGTCGAGTTTTTCGTCGTAGCAGGCGGCGAACAGATCTTCGCGACGCTTGAACGACTCGTAGAAGTAGCGTTCGGTGAGTTCGGCTTCGCGACACAGTTTCTTGACCGATGCAGCCTGATAGCCCTCGCTGCCAAACAGCGCATGGCCCGCCTCGATGAACTGGCGACGGCGCTGCTCGCGGCGCGCTTCGCGGCTCATGCCGCGGTATTTTCGATCAGAGGTGGCCATGCACATATATTGACATGAAGAATTGTCAGATGTAAAAGTGACAACATCAATTGTCAAAAGAGCAGCACGCATGACGCAGATAAATCAGCCCGCGGTTGACGTGATCATTGTCGGCAGCGGATTTGCTGGCCTGGGTATGGCCATCAAACTCAAGCAGGAAGGGCGGCGCAGCTTTGTGCTGCTGGAGAAAGAAGCCGATCTGGGCGGCACCTGGTACGTCAACAACTATCCGGGCTGTGCCTGCGATGTGCAGTCCCACCTGTATTCGTTCTCGTTTGAGCAGAACCCGGGTTGGAGCCGCTCGTTCTCGCCGCAGCAAGAAATCCACGCCTACCTGGAGCATTGCGCGGACAAATACGATGTGCGTCGCCACATGCATTTCAACGCCGAAGTCACGCGTGCCCGCTACCTGGACGAGCAGCATCTGTGGGAGGTCAGCACCGCAGACGGGCAGGTTCGCCACGCACGCGCGCTGGTGCTGGGCACCGGTGGGTTGAGCCGGCCCGCCTTGCCGGATATTCCCGGGCTCAAGGACTTCAAAGGCAAGATGTTCCACTCGCAGCAGTGGGACCACGACTACGACCTTAGCGGCAAGAAAGTCGCCGTGGTCGGGACCGGGGCGAGTGCGATTCAGTTCGTGCCGGAAATTGCGCCCCAGGTGGCCCAGCTTGATCTGTACCAGCGCACGCCGCCGTGGATCATGCCCAAGCCGGATCATCCCATGGAATCGCGCACCCAGACCCTGCTGCGCAAGGTGCCTGGCGCTCAGAGCGCCTACCGCAACGGCATTTACTGGATGCTGGAAGCACGCGCCGCCGGTTTTACCGGTGGCCCCAAGCTGATGAAGTTGATGGAGCCGATGGCGCGTCGCTTCATCGAGCGCAAAATCAGTGACCCGGTGCTGCGCGCCAAGGTCACGCCCAGCTACACCCTGGGTTGCAAGCGCATCCTGTTGTCCAACAACTATTATCCGGCGCTGACCCGCGACAATGTCGACGTGATCACCAACGGCATAGAGCGCATCACCGCTAACGGGGTGGTCGATCGTGATGGTCAGGCTCGCGATGTGGACGCGATCATTCTGGGCACTGGTTTCGCCGCCACCGCGCCGCTGCCGCCGGGCATGATTCTTGGCCGCGACGGGCTGGATATCATCGAGGCCTGGAAAGACACCGGACCGCAGGCTTATCTGGGCACCAGCGTGGCCGGTTTCCCCAATATGTTCATCATGACCGGGCCGAACACCGGCCTGGGTCACAGTTCGATGGTGTTCATGATCGAATCCCAGCTGGCCTATGTGATGTCGGCGCTCAAGGCGATGGATCGCCAGGGCTTGCTGGAAGTGGACGTGCGTCCTGAGGTTCAGGCCCGCTTCAACGACAAATTGCAGCGCAAGATGGCCGGCACGGTGTGGAGCCAGGGCGGTTGCAACAGCTGGTACATGGATGCCAATGGGCGCAATCCTACGCTGTGGCCATACTTCACCTGGCAGTATCGTCTGGCGACACGTAAGTTTGTCAGCACTCAATATCAACTGGTCCGGGCGCGCGGGGATGCCCCGGTCTGGCCGCAACTCGAGGAGATGGCCGCATGAAGGATTTCACCAACAAGGTTGCCGCAATCACCGGCGCGGGCTCTGGCATGGGGCGCACGCTGGCGCTGAACCTGGCCGGGCGCGGCTGTCATCTGGCGCTGTCCGATGTGAACACCGAGGGGCTTGAGCAAACCGTGGCGCTGCTCAAAGACGCCGGGGTCAAAGTGACGGCCGACAAGGTCAATGTGGCCGACCGCGAAGCCATGTATCAATGGGCCGACAAGGTGGTGGCCGATCACGGCAAGGTCAATCTGATCTTCAACAACGCCGGTGTGGCGCTGGCTAGCACGATTGCCGCCGTCAGCTATGACGAGCTGGAGTGGATACTCGGCATCAACATGTGGGGCGTGATCTATGGCACCAAAGCGTTCCTGCCGCATCTGGAGGCCTCCGGCGAGGGTCATGTCATCAACACCTCCAGCTTGTTCGGGCTGTGTGCCCAGCCGACCCAGAGCGCCTACAACATCAGTAAGTTTGCGGTCAGAGGATTCACCGAATCCTTGCGTCAGGAGCTGGACGTTCAGAAGTCCTGCGTGAGTGCGACCTCGGTTCATCCGGGCGGGATCAAAACCAACATCGCACGCGACAGCCGGGCCAACGAGAGCATCGAACAGCTCACCGGCAAAACCCATGAGCAGGGGGTGGCGGAGTTCGAGAAGTTCTTCATCACCAGCGCCGAGAAAGCGGCGGAAACGATCATTCGTGCGGTGCAGGCCAACAAACGGCGGGTGGTGGTCGGGCCGGACGCCAAGGTGCTGGATGTGATCGTGCGCCTGTTCCCGGCCTCGTATCAGCGGCTCATCACCTGGGGTTTCAAGCGCAATCTGCAATCGCACTGAGTGCTATCGTGTGACGGCCTGACGCAAGAGGAGGCCGGGCATGGACAGCAGGTCGCACAACCGCCAAGCGCTGGTCGAACTGATTCGGCGCGGGCACATCCCGATGGCTGCGCGTGCCTCGGCCATCGCATTGGCCGGCATCCATCCGGGGGCGGCGCAGTGGCGTCACTTCGCCGACCGCGCGCTGCTTGTGGTCGGCGCGCTTGCCCTGGTCGCCGCCGCCGGGTTTTTCATCGCTTATAACTGGCTCGAACTGGGCCGGGTCGGCAAGTTCGTGCTGATCCAGGGGGCACTGGGCCTTGCGGTTGCGAGCGGCCTGATCCTCGGGCGCGATGCACTGGCCGGGCGCATCAGTGTGCTGGTCGCTGCTTTGCTGGTGGGCGTGTTGCTGGCGTTCTACGGGCAGACCTACCAGACCGGCGCCGATCCCTGGCAGTTGTTTTTCTATTGGGCGGTGCTGATCACGCCGTGGGTGGTGATCGCACGGATGGCTGCGTTGTGGCTGATCTGGCTGGGCCTGTTCAATCTCAGTGTGGTGTTGGCCCACGCGCAGATCGTCCACTGGTTTGCGATGCTGCCCGGGCGTGAAACCGGCTTGTATCTGGCACTTTTCGTGCTCAACGGCGTGGCCCTGAGCGCTGCGCAGTGGTGCGCCATGAGACAGCGTCAAAGCGCCCGCTGGGGCTTGCGCGTGGTCGCCGTGGCCTGCGCAGTGCCGGTGACGCTGCTGGCCTGTTCGGCGGTGGTGCGTGGCGCAGTGTCGTGGGCCTGGCTGCTGCTGTGGCTGGGCTGGTTCGCGGCCAGCTGGGCGTTTTATCGTCAGCGTGATCTGTTGGTGCTGGCCGGCTTGTGCCTGTCCGTGATCGCCGTGATCAGCACTGTCGCCGGGCGCTTGTTGCTGGCTGACTTCAACCCGGCCGGTCTGCTGATGATGGCCTTGCTGCTGGTCGGGCAAGGCGCCGCTGCGGCGCGCTGGCTGCATCAACGTTACCGCGAGGGCTTGTCATGACAGCGCGGGAGCGCGTGTGGGCCCGACTGCGCGAAGCCGGGCTGGTTGCAGGCCCACTGCCGATGGAAAGCGCCACCAGTGCGCCGTGGTTTGTGAGTCTGCTGCTGGGCCTGTGCGGGTGGTTCGCCGCGCTGTTCCTGCTGGCCTTCGTGGCCGTTGGATTGACCCCGGTGCTGGCACAGCCGTTGGCTTGCCTGGTGCTGGGCGGCATTGCGCTGGCGGCGGCTTATGGCCTGTTGAGTCGTCAGCTCAACGTGTTTCTGGACAACCTCGCACTGGCCATCAGTCTGGCCGGGCAGGCGCTGGTGCTATGGGCTGGGTTGCACTGGCTGGAGTCTGAATCGGCCGCGCTGTGGTGGGCGCTTGCGCTGTGGCAGCTGGCTCTGACGCTAATCATGCCGAATGACATTCACCGCGTCTTTTCGGCCTTTGCTGCAGCCAGTTGCGTGGCGGCGGGGCTGGCCTTGCTAGGCTGGGGTGGTGTGTATGCGCCGCTGGCGCTGGCCTTGACGGCCACCTTATGGCTTAAGGCGTTGACCGCAACCCAGGACATCCAGCGTGTGCGCATGCCGGCCTGGGGGCTGACCGGGGCGCTGCTGGCCGCTCAGGGTTTGGCGCATGTCTTCGGCGCACCGACCAGCCCGCTGGCGCTTTCAACGTCGCAGCTGTGGGCGTCCTGGCAGGGCGAGCTGCTGTGCCTGCTGGTCATGCTCGGGGTGTGGTTTGTGCTGCTGCAGCGGGCCGCTCTGGATTGGCGGCGACCTGGCGTGGTGCTGAGTTTGGTCGGATTGTTCCTGATTGGTCTGGCCTGCGTTCCGGCGCCGGGGCTGTGCAGCGCCCTCACACTGGTCCTGCTCGGTTTTGCACTGGCCAATCGGCTGCTGCTCGGGGTTGGGGTGCTTGCTCTGCTGTTGTTTGCCGCCCACTACTATTACCTGCTGGATCTGACACTGCTGGAAAAAAGCGGCGTGCTTTTGCTTGTCGCTGTGCTCATGCTGAGCGTGCGTCTGCTGCTGCGCCACTTAAGTGCTGGCGCGCCGGAGCCCGATCATGTTTAGGTGGACATTGCTGGCGGGCCTGGTGCTGGTCCTGGCGGTGGTCAATGGGCGCATCCTGCAGACCGAGCGGCAGCTGCGCGAGGGCGAGCTGGTGTACTTGCAGTTGGCGCCGGTTGATCCGCGTTCCTTGATGCAGGGTGATTACATGGCCTTGAACTTCGCTCTGGCCAATGCCATCCGTCGCGCCGAACACTCTGGTTCCCAGGTCGGCCGCGATGCGAATAACGGCCGGGTCATTGTGCGCCTGGATGCGCAGGGTGTGGCCCGCTTTGTCGCCCTGGATGATGGCCGTGAACTGGCTGCTGGACAGCGCACTCTGCGCTATCGTCAGCGCAAAGGCAGGGTGCGTTTCGCAACAGATGCCTACTTTTTTCAGGAGGGCACCGGCGCACGCTATGAAGCGGCGCGCTATGGGGCGTTTCGGGTCAATCAGGCCGGCGCGATGCTGCTGGTCGGCCTGCACGATGAACAGCTGCAGCGTATCCGACCGCAGCCGTAATACTGATCAAAAGGTGGGTGTGAGCGGCCTGACCCTGTGCTATGTTACCCATCAGTTACATTTCTCACAGTGGAGACCCGATTCATGGCATTGCCCCCGATTCTTAAAGACCGCCTGCAGCTGCCGGTGGTGGCTTCACCGATGTTCATCGTGTCCAATCCCGATCTGGTCATTGCCCAGTGCAAGGCCGGTATTGTGGGGTCGTTTCCGGCACTGAATGCGCGTCCGGTTGAAGTGTTCGAGGAATGGCTGATTCGGATCACCGAAGAGCTGGATGCCTACAATCAGGCCAATCCGGACAGCCCGGCCGCACCCTTTGCGGTCAATCAGATCGTGCACAAGTCCAATCCGCGTCTGGAGCAGGACATGGAGCTGTGCGTGAAATACAAGGTGCCGATCATCATCACCTCGCTGGGTGCGCGGGTCGATATTTTCGAGGCGGTGCATTCCTACGGCGGTATTGCGCTGCACGACATCATCAACCAGAAGTTCGCCCGCAAGGCGATCGAGAAGGGTGCGGATGGCCTCATCGCGGTGGCCTCAGGCGCCGGTGGTCATGCCGGCCTGCTGTCACCGTTTGCTCTGATTCAGGAGATTCGCGAATGGTTTGATGGCCCGCTGCTGCTGTCCGGCTGTATTGCCACTGGCGATGCGATTCTGGCCGCCCAGGCGATGGGCGCCGATCTGGCCTACATGGGCAGCCCGTTCATCGCGACCGAAGAAGCCCGCGCCGTTGATGACTACAAACAGATGATTGTCGACTGCGGTGGCGAAGACATCGTCTACACCAATCTGTTTTCCGGCGTGCACGGCAACTATCTGCGCCCATCCATCACCCGCGCCGGCATGGACCCGGACAACCTGCCGCAGGGCGATGCCAGCACCATGGACTTTGCCAGTGCCGATGGCAG
The DNA here is from genome assembly GCA_030147945.1 of Oceanococcus sp. Taxonomy (GTDB): domain Bacteria; phylum Pseudomonadota; class Gammaproteobacteria; order Nevskiales; family Oceanococcaceae; genus Oceanococcus. Next base: position 11,289 of record JASBUL010000048.1, read on the forward strand.
CGGCGAAGGCAGTATTTCCTCGGCCAAGGCCTGGAAGGACATCTGGGGCTGCGGGCAGGGCATCGGTGCAATCAAAAAAGTGCAGCCGACGGGTGACTATGTGGCCCAGCTCAAGCGCGAATATGCCGAGGCCAAGGCGCGTTTGCTGGGCTAAAACGCAGGCCGCATAGGGCTTTTTAAAAGCACTTGCATGGGCCGCGGAATGTGCGCATTCTGCGGCCCATGAAACAGCCCAAACTCTACGTTCGTACCGCCCTCAAGAAGGACATCCCGGCCATTTACCGGCTGGTCAAGAAGATCTATCCGGGCAATGGCTACACCCGCGAGCAGATCCGCGGGCATTTGAACAACTTCCCGGAAGGTCAGCTGGTTGCCAAATACGACGGCGAAGTCGTTGGCTATTGCGCCAGCCTGCGCATCAGTGGCGAACGCGCCCTGGCACCGCACACCTGGGATGGCATCACCGGCGACGGCTTCGGTAGCACCCACGATGCCAAGGGCGAGTACCTGTATGGCTATGAGGTCTGCGTAGACCCGGACTACCGTGGTCTGAAGATTGGCGAGCGCCTCTACGCCGCCCGTCGCGCCCTGTGCGTGGACAACAACCTGCTGGGCATCGTGTTCGGTGGGCGCATGCCCAGCTACGCCCGCCGGGCCAAGGATTACGAATCGGCACAAGCCTATGCCCAGGCGGTGGCGGACAAAAAACTGCGCGATCCGGTCATCACCTTTCAGATCCGCCAGGGCTTTGAGCTGATCGGCGTGCTGCCCGGCTATTTGCCCTCGGACACCGCCTCGGCCGGTTACGCCACACACATGCTGTGGCGCAATGCGGCCGAAGCGGACTCGCTCACCGATGCGATCACCGCGCCTGATCGAGGGCCCGATGTGGTGCGCGTGGCCGTGGTTCAGTACCAGCAACGGCGCATCGAATCGTTCGACGACTTCGCCGCCATCTGCACCTACTTTGTTGATGCGGTGGCTGAATACAAGAGCGATTTCGTGGTGTTTCCCGAGTACTTCGCCACCCAGTTGCTGTCGATCGAGAACGAAGAATTGACCCCGCGTCAGTCGATGCTGCGTCTGGCGGATTACAACGACCAGCTTGAAGAACTGCTGCAGGGGCTGGCGATCCGATACAACGTCAACATCATCGGCGGTTCGCACCCCGCGCGTGACAAACAAGGGCGACTGCTCAACGTGGCCCATGTGTTCCTGCGCGATGGGGCGGTGTACGAGCAACCCAAGATTCATCCCACACCAGGCGAACGCTACTGGTGGCAGATTGAAGGCGGCGATTACCTGCGCGCCATCGAAACCGACTGCGGCACGATCGGCGTGCTGGTCTGCTATGACTCGGAGTTCCCGGAGCTGGCCCGTTATCTGGTGGACCAGGGCGCAGACATGATTTTTGTGCCGTATTCCACCGAGGAGCGCCAGGGGCATCTGCGCGTACGTTACAGCTGTCACGCCCGCGCCATCGAAAACCAGATCTACGTGGCTACGGCCGGCAATGTGGGCAACCTGCCGCGTGTGCGCAACATGGACATCCACTACGCCGAGAGCGCCATCCTGACCCCATGTGATTTTCCCTTCGCCCGCGACGGGATCGCCGCCATCTGCACCGAAAACACCGAGATGCTGGCGTTTGCCGATCTCAACCTGGAGCAGCTGCGTGCGGCGCGCCAGTACGGCACGGTGCAGAACCGCAAGGACCGCCGGCATGATCTCTACGGGGTGCGTTGGCGTGGTGCCTCGGCACCTGATTGATAGCCCTTCGCCCACGATGTGATCGGCATCACAGCTGTGGGCCCCGATGCGCCAGATGGGCTGGCTATTGTGCGATGGCCGGCCCAGAATGCGGCTCATGCGGGTCATGCCCGCGGGGATCGGGATTAAGGAGAGTGCAATGAACATGCGCAAACACATGATCAATGGATTGGCAGTGGTCGCGATGCTGGCCGGTGGCTCGGCCTGGGCTGGCGTTGCCGTGCTGAAAAGCGGCAAAGACGTCATGCAGATGGAATATGTCGGCGACAACCTGCTGCGGATGGGCAGCGGGCGCGACGGCTACATGGTGTTCCGTGACGGCAAGATCTACATGGTCAGCGGCGAGCCGGGCCAGGAAACCGTGATTGACGCGGGCGCCGCATTCCAGATGATGCGCGGCATGATGCCGGACACCCAGCCCAGCGCCTCACGCGTGAACAGCATGACCAACACCGGGCGCAAGGAAACCGTGGCCGGTATCGTTGGCGAGGTGTGGTCGGTCAGCTACGTGGACGAAAACGGCAAGCCCCAGCAGGGCGAGTTCGTGCTGTCGGGCGACAAGCGTGCCCGTGAGCTGCGCAATGCAATGCACGGCATGAGCCGGGCCTTTTTGAAACTGGCTGGTAAAGACCCGGCCCAAGCGGATGTGATGGTCAACGAGCTGAAGCAGCGTGGCAAAGGCATCCTGCGCTTCAACGACGAAATGACCGTCACCTCACTCTCCGGTGAGCGGGTGGCGTCGTCGCGCTTTGACCTGCCGGCCGAGCCGATGGCCATGCCCAACATGCAGGGTTTCGGCGGTGGCGCCGGCCAGGCACAGTCGAATGAAAAATCCGGTGGTGGTTTCAGCCTGGGTGGCCTGTTTGGCAAGAAAGCCGAGCGTCAGGCTGACCGGGTGGAGAACCGCACCGAAAGCGAAGTTGACCAACAGACCGACAAAGCCGTGGACAAGGCGCTCGACAAGGCTTTCGGCAAACTGTTCGGTAACTGATCAACGCCCTTGGCGTTGCAAAGCCCCGGCCTGACCGGGGCTTTTTCGTTTCAGTTGCGGGCCAGGGCGGCGAGCGCTTCGCCGTGGAGCCGATAGGTGGTCCACTCGCTTTGTGGGCGCGCCTTGAGCGACTCGTAAAACCCGATCGCAGGGCTGTTCCAGTTCAACACGTTCCACTCCATGCGGCCGCAGCCCTTATCCACGGCCAGCTGGGCGAGGCGGACAAGCAGGGCTTTGCCGGCGCCGTCACCGCGGTGCTCGGGCAGCACGAACAGGTCTTCAAGAAACAGGCCCGGTTTTCCCAGCCAGGTTGAATAGCTGAAGAAATACACCGCAAAGCCGATCGCTACGCCGTCGCGCTCGCAGATCAGGGCGCTGGCCACCGCGTCGTCCTGTAGCACATGGCGCAGGATGTCGTCTTCGCTGGCCAGCACCTCATGTTCGGCTTTTTCGTAAATGGCCAATTGGCGAATGAAGTCCAGAATCTGTGCGGCGTCTTCACGCACGGCGGGGCGAATATTGAGTGAGCGTGTCATGCGATCAATGCCTGAACATGGGCGAGGGCGCACTGGCCCAGTGCGTCGAGGTTGTAGCCGCCTTCCAGGCTGGACACGATGCCGTGAGCAGCGCCGGTGAGGCGGACGATTTCTGAGGTGACCCAGGCGTAGTCATCGGCCTGCCAGTTGAGTCCGGCCAGGGGATCATCGGCGTGCGCATCGAAACCGGCGGAAATCAGCACCAATTGCGGCGCGTAAGCTTCCAGTGCACTGAACCACTGGCTGACGGCGGCCTCGCGAAATGCGTTGCCGTCACTTTCCGGCGGCAGGACGATATTGATTTCCGAACGCCCGGCCACCGGCACCTCGTCCAGCGGATACAGCGGGTACTGGCAGGACGACAGCAGCAGAATGTTGTCGTGATCGCGCAGGATGTCAGAGGTGCCATTGCCGAAATGCACGTCAAAGTCGATGACCGCAACGCGCTGCAAACCGTGCTGCTGAATGGCATGCAGGGCGCCGATGGCAATGCTGTTGAACAGGCAAAAACCCATGGCCTTGTCGCGCTCGGCATGGTGGCCCGGTGGGCGCACGTTGCAGAATGCGCGCGTGTGACGGCCGCTCAGCACCAGATCAACCGCATGGACAACCGCCCCGGCCGCGCGGCGTGCCGCGCTCAGCGAGTGCATGTTGATGGCGGTGTCCGGATCCAGGCGTATGGGACTGTCCGGCGTCGGTCGCAGGCTCAGCAATGTGGCGACATAATCGGCATCATGGGCCAGGCCAAGTTGCGCTGGCTCGGCCAGCGGTGCGTCGATCGCCTGAAGGGCGGCCGCCACTTGCTGATCGGTTTGCAGGGTCTTGTCGACAGCCGCAAGGCGCGCAGCTTGTTCAGGATGCGCTGGCGCCATCTCGTGCAGCGCGCAGTCAGGATGGCTGAGATAGGCGATAACATTCATGTGCGCAGTTTAACCGTGCCTTGAAGCGGGTTGGCAGGTGTCATGAGTGCCCCCCGATTCAATGCATCACAGCAGAGTAGCCGATACGGTGACACCCGATGTGACAGTGCTGCAGTCGTGCCCCGCATCCGAGCGGCACGGCTGGCTTGAGCGTTGCATGCACAGCGTGCGTGAATGGGCGCAGGCGCGACACTATGCCTACCACTGGGTAGGCGACGAATTGTTTGACCGATTGCCGGATGATTTGCGTCCATCGCGACACATCAGCCCGGTGATCGCCAGTGACATCGCACGTTTGGTCTGGATGCAGGACGTTCTGAAACAGGGGTGTCAGAACGTGGTCTGGCTGGATGCCGATGTGCTGATATTCCGCCCAGGGCAATTCAGTCTGGCCGATGCCCCCTGTGCAGTCGGGCGTGAGGTCTGGGTTCAAGCAGATGCCGCGCAGCGTTGGCGAGTTCATCGCAAGGTGCACAATGCGGTGATCCAGGCCAGCGGCGGGGATGATGGCCACAACAGCTTCATCGATTTCTATTGCGAAACGGCGCAGCGCCTGGTGCGCGCAAACCGCGGCGGCATGCCCGCTCAGTTCGTCGGCCCGAAGTTGTTGACCGCTCTGCACAATGTCGTCCAGTTGCCGGTGATCGAATGTGCCGGGATGCTGAGTCCTGCGGTGATTGATGATCTTTTGATGGGGGGCGGCGATGCGTTGGCCTGCCTGTTGGGCAGGTCCAAAGCGCCCCTGCATGCGGCCAACCTGTGCCGCTCCAGCGTGCACGGCGAGCAGCTTGAGGTGGCGCAAATGATACGTCTCATTGAGCAGCTTCTGGAACGTCCTCAACTTCTGGACGTGGCGTGAGCGGCGCGGAGTGGGTGCTGGTTGTGCTGGCGTGCATTGCGGGCGCGGTCTCGCCCGGGCCCAGCTTGATGCTGGTCCTGCGCCACGCCTTGGTCTCGCCACGCGCGGGCTTAATCTGCGCGTGGGCCCATGCCTGTGGTGTGGCTGTTTACGCGGGCATCGCGGTCACCGGGCTGGCGCTGTTGCTCAGCGCACAAGGCTGGATCATGACACTGCTGTGGGCGCTTTCAGCTCTGTGGCTGTTTTATCTCGCGTTGGCCAGCTGGCGCAGTGATATGTCGGTCGGTGAACGTGCGCCGCCGCGCCATCGGGCAGCCCGCGATGGCCTGGTCATGGCGCTGGCCAACCCCAAAGTCATGGTCTTTTTCATGGCCCTGTTTGCGGCCGCCATACCCGCCGACGCTGGGCCGGCGGAGCGAGGGCTGGCCGTGCTGGTGGCATTCATGGTTGATGGGCTGTGGTACGCGCTGGTCAGCGCGGGCTTGCAATTCGGGCCGCTCAAAAACACATTGCTGGGTCAGCTCGGTCTGCTCAGCCGACTCAGCGCGGTGATTCTTGCCGGCTTCGGCGCGGTGGCCCTGTTGAAGGTGATGACCCCCTGAATGGCGGTGGCTGTGTGTGCACACCGCTGCGCCGGGTATGTCGGGGCCAGGTCGCAGGCCGTATCATGCGGGATTCCCATCATCGCCTTACGTCGTCATGCCACTTGATCTGTCCAGTTCATCGTCCGCCGATGTGAAATTCATCGCCAAAGTCATCGACACTCAGGCGGTGTTTGTTCTTGCCGCCGACGAGGGGGTGGCCAGCGCGGCGTCCAGCGATGACGACAACGCCGTGGTGCTGATGTTCTGGTCGGAAGCTGGTGCGGCTGAACGCGTCCGCCAAGCCGGCTTTGAGGATTTCGACGTCGACCGCATCGAGCTGTTTGATTTCCTCCATCGCTGGTTGCCTGGCATGGCTGAGGATGCGGTGCTGGTCGGAGTGAACTGGGATGCCGATCTGCTGGGTACCCAAGGCGATGCCCTGGAACTGGCTGATGCCATCGCCGAGGCGATGCCGGCGCAGCTGATGGCGTCTTATGAGGCGCGACTTGCGCGCGAACAGGACTAGACCCCGCCAGCCGGCGCCAAGTTGCGCACCCGCTGGCAGGGACGCTGCCGCTAGGGCGCACTGGCCTGGATCAACCAGCAGGCAGCCGTGAATGTGATCGTGTCATCGCTACGGTAGGTCTCGAATGCGGGGGCTATGGCGTTGATGATGCGCTGCTGTTGCGCGCTGTCGCAGTGCTGCAAGGCGCGCCCAACAGGGCCCAGATGCATCAGGTAGTGATGCAGCCGCGCTGCCGGGAATTCGCACATCAG
>JASBUL010000060.1 GCA_030147945.1 Oceanococcus sp.
GCACGGCAAGGCCACCTTCGTATCCGTCCTCGGGCCGGAGCGCGCGCGGGCCCAGGCCCGCATGTTGGCCGACCAGGCCGTCAGGCATCTTGCAATCTTCGACGAAAACGCCGATTTTCTCCGCGGCGTTGCGCGGTTCATCGTCGAGCGCCGCAAGTGAACCGTATCTTCGCACTGCAATTCCAGCGCATGGGAGCCGGCATTTGAGTGATAACCACACGTCGAAGACACCGCTGCTCGATACGGTTGACGGCCCAGACGACCTGCGCCGGCTGCCGGAAAAGCAGCTGCGCCAACTTGCCGACGAGTTGCGCGACGAAATCGTCGACGCGGTTTCGGTCACCGGCGGTCATCTCGGCGCCGGCCTGGGCGTGGTCGAATTAACGGTGGCGCTGCATCACGTATTCGATACGCCGCGCGACACGCTGATTTGGGATGTCGGGCACCAGGCTTACCCGCACAAGATTCTGACCGGACGCCGGCGCCAGCTCGACACCATCCGCAAACTGGGTGGCCTGGCCCCCTTCCCGTGCCGCGACGAAAGCGAGTACGACGCCTTCGGCGTGGGCCACTCCAGCACCTCGATCAGCGCCGCGGCTGGGATGGCCGCCGCGCGCAAGGTGACCGGCCAGCAGCGTGACGTGGTCGCCGTGATTGGCGACGGCGGCATGACCGCAGGCCTGGCCTTCGAGGCGCTCAACCATCTGGGTGCAAGCGGTCTTGATGTGCTCGTGGTCTACAACGACAACGACATGTCGATCTCCGAAAATGTCGGCGGGCTGCGCGAACACTCGGCCCGACTGGTCAAGAAATTGCAGGAATCGGCAGCCACCGAATCCCTGCGTAATTCGGCTTTTGACCGCCCCAGCGCGAGCCGTAGCGTGTCTGCGGAGCGTGAAGCAGGCGCGCTGTTTGAAACCCTGGGCATGCATTATTTCGGCCCGGTCGATGGCCATGACACCGACGCCCTGCTGGCGGCTTTCGAAAAAGCGCGCAACACGCCGGGGCCGAAACTGCTGCATGTGCTGACCGTAAAAGGCTACGGCTTCGCACCGGCAGAAGCCGATCCGATCAAATACCACGCGGTGCCGGGGTTTGACCCGGTCACCGGCGCCACGCCACCGAAAAAACCGCACGCCAAGCCGACTTACACCGACGTGTTCTCGGACTGGATCTGCCAGATGGCCGAAGCCCACCCGACCCTGGTCGCGGTCACCCCGGCCATGCGTGAGGGCAGCGGCCTGGTCGAATTCCAGCGCCGCTATCCGGAACGTTATTTCGACGTTGCCATCGCCGAACAACACGCGGTGACCTTTGGCGCAGGCCTGGCCGCTGACGGCGCCAAACCGGTGGTGGCCATCTACTCCAGCTTTCTGCAGCGCGGCTACGATCAGCTGATTCATGACGTGGCCCTGCAGGATTTGCCGGTGCTCTTTGCGATTGATCGCGGCGGGCTGGTTGGCGGCGATGGTGCCACCCACCATGGTGCCTACGACCTCAGCTACCTGCGCTGCGTGCCCAACCTCACGCTGATGGCGCCGGCTGACGAGGAAGAATGTCAGCGCCTGCTCAGCACTGGCCTGATGCACAGCGGCCCCAGCGCAGTGCGCTACCCGCGCGGCACCGGTCCGGGCGTGGAAATCTCGGGCGAAGCCAAACCGATTCCGATCGGCAAGGCGCGCATCGTGCGCCAGGGCAAGGGTCGCCGCCAGCCTCGCGTGGCCATCCTCAGCTTCGGCCCGATGTTGGCCTCGGCACTGGAAGCGGGCGACATCCTCGACGCTGATGTCGTCGACATGCGCTTCATCAAGCCACTGGATGAACGCATCATTCTCGACATGGCCAACCAGAACGATCTGATCGTGACCCTGGAAGACAATGCCGTGAGTGGCGGTGCCGGCAGCGCGGTGAACGAGGTTTTGCTGGCCCAGCATGATCAGGTGCGGGTCTTGAATCTGGGTCTGCCAGACCAATTCATTGAACATGGCGAGCGTGAAGAGCTGCTGCAGCAATGCGGCCTCGACACCACCGGCATTCTGAGCGCGATCCGCAAGCGTTTGCGCGCCCGTGATCTGGACACCACACTGGACAGCCTGCAGTCTGGTGGTCGCGGCACGGTCAGCATCACGCGCGGCGCTTCACGCGACTGAAATCGCCTGAGCAAAGTGCAGAACTTTGCCGCCAGCCGGTAATCTAATACCGCAACACAACACACTTGAGCCTTTCCTGGAGACTCGTATGGATTCGTATCGTTCGACTGTTGCCACCCAGCCGGCGAGCTTTTCAGCCGACGGTGCGCAGAGCGTCAACAAGGTATTGCGCAACACCTACCTGCTGCTCTCGGCGACCCTGCTGTTCAGCGCCGCCATGGCCGGGCTGGCCATGCTGGTCGGCCTGCCCTACGGCGCCGGCCTGATCTGCAGCCTGGTTTCGCTGGGCCTGCTGTGGTTCGTGGTGCCGCGCACCGCCAACTCGGTCAATGGCATTTACGCCGTATTCGCCGTCACCGGCTTGCTCGGCCTGGGCCTCGGCCCGGTTCTCAACATGTACCTCAGCGCCTTCGGTAACGGCGGCCAGATCGTGATGACCGCATTCGGTCTGACCGGTGGGATTTTCGTCGGTTTGTCAGCCTACGCCGTCAAATCCGGACGTGATTTCAGCTTCATGCGCGGCTTCCTGATCGGCGGCATCCTGATTGCATTCGGTCTGGCCATCGTGTCCCTGATCGCCAGCCTGATGGGCTTCCACATGCAGCCACTGGCGCTGGCGGTTTCAGCCATGTTCGCGGTACTGATGTGCGGCATGATCCTGTATGAAACCGGCGACATCGTGAATGGCGGGCAGACCAACTACATACTGGCCACCATCAGCCTGTATGTGTCGATCTACAATCTGTTCACCAGCCTGCTGCATCTGCTGGGTTTCGCTGCCGGCGAAGAGTAAGCCGACCAAGCGCATCGAAAAAGGGGCCTTCAGGCCCCTTTTTTGTAGCTGGAAATCAAACCCTGCGCGCAGCCGCCAGCCAGTCACAGCGCTCGCGCAAACGCACCACCTGCCCCACGATGAGCAACCCTGGCCCGTCGACGTCGCCCGCTTCGGCGACCCGCTGCGGCAGGTCATCAAGACGACCGGTTATGACCTGCTGATCCGGCCGCGTACCGTTGAAAACCAGCGCGGCAGGCCAATCTGCGGCAAGCCCTGCACGGGTCAACTCCGCGCACAGCTCGGGCAACGAACCCACGCCCATGTAGACCACCAGGGTTTGCTGCGGGTGTGCCAGGCGCGGCCAGTCCAGATCCAGGGTGCCGTCGGCCTTGGGATGGCCGGTCACAAACACGCAACTCTGGGCGTGGTCGCGGTGCGTCAAGGGAATGCCCGCATATGCGGCGCAGCCCAGTGCCGAGGTGATGCCGGGCACCACCTGAAATGGCACACCGGCCTCCATCAACTCCTCGATTTCTTCGCCACCACGGCCAAACATGAATGGATCGCCACCCTTCAACCGCAACACCCGCTGTCCCTGCTGAGCCAGTCGCACCAGCAAGGCATTGATGTCTTCCTGCGGCAAGGTGTGATTACGCCGTCGTTTACCGACATCGATACGCTCGGCGTCGCGACGCACCAGATCCATAATCGCTTCGGGAATCAGGCGGTCATAGAGCACCACGTCAGCCAGTTGCATGAGGCGATGCGCACGCAGGGTCAACAGATCCGGATCACCCGGGCCAACCCCGACCAGAAACACCTCGCCCTGCGGCATATCGGCATCCTGAGCCTGACGCAG
>JASBUL010000065.1 GCA_030147945.1 Oceanococcus sp.
GATGAAGCTGCCGGGGCGTCCGGATTCCTCGATCAACTGGGTCAGCAGGTCACGCAGGCGGGTGCGCTCGTCCTCATCCTCGATCTTGGTCGAGATGCCAACATGATCGGCATGCGGCAAATAAACCAGATAGCGCGATGGAATGGTCAGCTGGCTGGTCAGACGCGCGCCTTTGCTGCCCAGCGGCTCCTTGATCACCTGGACCAGCACGGAGTCGCCTTCACGCAGTAAGGCGTTGATGTCACCGGCGCCGCTGGCCGGAGAGTTGGCCGCGTCGACATGAATGTCGGACGCGTGCAGGAACGCGGTGCGATCCAGCCCCACGTCGATGAATGCGGCCTGCATACCCGGCAGCACGCGCTCGACACGGCCCTTGTAGATGTTGCCCATGACCCCGACATGGCTGGCGCGCTGGATGAAGATTTCCTGCAGCACGCCCTGCTCCACCAAACCCACGCGGGTTTCCTGGGGGCTGACGTTGATCAGAATTTCGTCACTCATGCACGGACCAGACGGGCGGTTCTACACCGAATAACTTTAGCAGCCCGAGGCTGCCCTGGAGCGGCAAGCCGACCACGCCGGAGTAACTGCCGCGAATTTCCGTGACAAAGGCCTCGGCCAAGCCCTGGATTGCGTAGGCCCCGGCCTTGCCAGCAGATTCGCCGCTGTTCCAGTAGGCCTGGATTTGCGCCGAACTCAGCGTTGCGAACTGCACCTCGGTCCGGCTCAGCAGGGTTTCGCTGCGTTGCGCGTTGCGCACGCACACGGCCGTCAGCACTTCATGCACCCGACCTGACAGCCGCGACAGCATGTCCAGTGCATCATCACGGTCGCGCGGTTTGCCCAGCACATCCTGCTCCAGCACCACCACGGTGTCGGCGCCCAGCACCGGCAAGCCAGCGCCCTCCACCGCAGCGGCCTTTTCGCGGGCCAGACGCAGCACGAAATTGTCCGGTGACTCGGCCGGCCGGCGGCTTTCATCGATATCCGCCGGGCGCACGACAAAACGCAAACCGTAGCGGCCGAGCAAATCAGCCCGGCGCGGTGACTGCGAGGCGAGGATGAACTGGCAATCAGTCACGGTGGTAGGGGTGTCCGGAAATCACGGTCCAGGCGCGATACACCTGCTCGACCAGCATCAGGCGGGCAAGCCCGTGGGGCATGGTCATCGGCGACAGCGAGATGAGTTCGCTGGCCTGTTTGCGGAACGCCTTGGAATGACCGTCGGCACCGCCGATAACCAGCGCCACATCCGGCCCGTCGAGTTGCCATTGCTCGATCCTGGCGGCGAACCCGCGGGTGTCGTGACGCACGCCGCGCTCATCCAGCAGAACCACACGTTCATTGGGTTTGAGGCGCTGGATGAGCCGCTGTGTATCCGCCTCCTGCAGCTGCTCACTGCTCATGCCGGCCTTGCGTGGCGCGGCATCCACCACATCCAAGCTCAGTGGAAACTGCCGCGTGAAACGCTTGAGGAAATCCTCAACACCCGCATCAACCCATGCTGGCATACGCTTTCCGATGCACAGCACGCGCAGTTTCACGCCTTCACTCCTGGATTTCGGCGTCGTCGGCCTGGCTGTCGTCCATGCTTGAAGGGCCCATCGACCAGAGCTTCTCCAGCTGATAGAAAGCCCGGGCCTGCGGCTGCATCACATGCGCAACCACGCCACCCAGATCGACCAGCACCCATTCGCCCTCATCCAGACCCTCGATGCCGCTCGGCTGGTAGCCGGCGTCCTTGCAGGTCTTGACCAGATTCTCGGCCAGCGATTTGACGTGACGCTGCGAAGTGCCCGAACAGATCAACATGTGATCGGTCACCGTGGTCAGGGCACGGACGTCCAGCGTGACCATGTCCTTGGCCTTGCCGTCGTCCAGAGCGGTGCTGGCGAGTTCCAGCAATGTTGTATCAGCGGATATGGCCATCACCCATCACGACATATTTCTCCGTGGTCAGACCATGCAGGCCAACCGGTCCACGCGCATGCAGCTTGTCGGTGCTGATGCCGATCTCGGCACCCAGACCATATTCAAAACCGTCGGCAAAGCGGGTCGAGGCATTGACCATGACCGAACTCGAGTCCACTTCACGCAGGAAACGTCGCGCTTTGACCAGATCCTCGGTCACGATGGCATCGGTGTGCTGCGAGCTGTACTGACGAATATGCACCATAGCCTGCTCCAGATCATCAACCACGCGGATCGACAGGATCGGCGCCAGATACTCGGTGGCCCAGTCGTCGTCGCTGGCACTGGCCATGTCATCGACCAGGGCCTGCGCGCGCGGGCAGCCGCGCAACTCCACACCGGCCTCGCGATACGCGGCCGCCC
>JASBUL010000076.1 GCA_030147945.1 Oceanococcus sp.
CGCGCCGGATGACACCGCGCTGCCGGCTGATCCCCGCACACTGATTCAGCCGGGCAGCGAACTGGCCGGCGCGGTGGTGTTCAATACGCCCTGGATGGATTGCAGTATCAACGAGGCACGTCGGCCACGCACCTGCGGCGAATACCGGCAGCTGTACGCCAAGGGTGAGCTGATCGGACGCGGCCAGGGCCAGCCCGGCACCGCACACATGTTCAGCGGTGATGCGCGCAGCGGCATCAACCCCCTGGATCCGGCGTCATATAACAGCGAAGCCTCGCTCTGGACGCTCAGTGCAGATCAATACAACAACCTGTGGCGCAGCTGGACCGGCTACGCTCAGCCGCCGTTGTCGCGACCTGGCAATTTTGATGAGCTGGTTGCACAGCGTTACGGCTCTCCGCTGGGCCAGACACCCAATCCCTACCCGCTTCCCGGAGAAGACCCCAACGATCACAACGGCGGCAGCGGACAACTGCCCATCGGGCTGACCCAGCTGCGCGACAACGATGGCAACTGGACCGGCACCATCGGGGTGAAGCTGTGCTCGTTCTGTCATGACGGCCAAATTCAGGGCCAGGGCGAAGCCAGCCAGGTGGTTTACGGCGGTGCCGGCACGATTGGCGATTTCACCGTGGCCTTTCGCGATTTCGCCAGTGTTGGCGCATTGCCCTTCGGCCTGTTGTCCGGTGTGCCGCTGACCATTGCAGCCAATCGCGGCACCGGCGCCATTGATCAATTTCAGGTCGGCTTCATCGCCTTTAACAATGGCAATCCGCAGGAATTCGGCAACACCAAGATTCTGCTCAGTCAGGCGATTGGCAACATCAAGAGTCCGCCGTGGTGGAACATGGGCTCGCGCCCGCAGAAATTTCATGGCGCCGTGCTGCCTATGGATTCGGCACGCATCGACATGGCGGCCTACTATCCGCTGATTGGTGGTCCATCGGATGCGGTGGCCTGGGTTGATGAGTCGGCCTACGCGTTCCAGATCTGGGCCGAATCGCTCAAGGCGCCGGCCTACCCTGGCCCCATCGACGAAGCACTGGCGCAACAGGGTGCGGTGCTGTTTCACGCCAAGGATCTGTGGGCCGACTCGCTCGACAACCCGGTGCCAGCACCACAAAACCGCGGCAACGGTTCCTGCGCCAGCTGTCATGGGGCATACGCACCGCGCTTCGTCAACGATCCTGCCTTTCTGCCCGATCCACGCCTGGAAGGTGTGGCGGCCAACATCACACCGCTGACCACCATCGGCACCGACCCGGCCTATGCCGAGGCCATGCAGTCCTTGCGCAATGCCGATGGCTCCACCGAAACCGCGTTTGACTACAACGTTTTCCTGGCCTGTGGCATCGGCGCCGCCGGTCATACCCCGGACAACACGCCGGTGATGCTGGCGCCGCCGCTGTATGGCGTATGGGCATCGGCACCCTATTTCCACAACGCCTCGGTGCCCAATGTGTGGGGCGTGCTCGATCCGAGCAGCGAGCGTCCGGATATCTGGGTACGCCAGTCCGCGCCGCCGCCACCCGGACTTGAAGGCCGGGTGGTCAGCGGATTCGATACCGACCTTGAACGTGCCTACGATCATCAACGGCTGGGCTGGAAATACACCGAACTGGACTGCCTGCAGGATGCGGTCCAGAGCGCACCGCTGCTCAGCTGCAATCCGCTGCCGGTGAATGTGACTGGCGATGCCCAGGAGTCGCCGTTGCAGCCGCTGCTTGATTTCCTTTACTCGAACATTGCGCTGAGCTGGAATCTTTCGCTGGACGAGCTCAACGTCATGCCTTTGACCGATCAGCAAATTGAGAACCGCAAGGTCTACAACACCAATCTGTACTCGCAGGACAACACCGGGCATGCCTTCACGGCCGTGCTCAGCGACACCGAGCGCCGTGCCTTGATCGAATACCTGAAAACGCTTTAACCCGCACCAGGTCAGTGGGCTAAGATGCAGGGCTGATCCCACAACAAGACCGTTCTCATGAGCCTGCGGCTGCATATTTTCCGGACACTGTCCAAGATCACCATCAAACGTCGTCCGGCCCAGCTGGCCGATTCGGTGGCGCATTTTCGCAAAGTGGTGCGTCCGGCCTTGCCCTTGCGTCTGGCGCCGGGTTACCGCATCGGGAAAAGCGATGTGGGTGGCGTGCCCTGCGCCACCCTGGAGGCTGACAACACCACACGCACGCTGATTTATATCCACGGCGGCGGCTTTGTCGCCGGCATGCCGGAAACCTACTACAACTTCTGCAGCCGACTCGCCCAGCGGATTAATGCACGGGTCATCCTGCCGCGTTATCGGCTTGCCCCGGAACACCCTTTCCCCGCCGCCCCGGATGACGTACTGGCGGTTTATCGCGCCCTGCTTGCTGACGGGGTGGCAGCCGAATCGATCCTGGTGGGCGGGGATTCGGCCGGTGGCTCTCTGTCGCTGAGCCTTTTGATTGGCGCACGCGATGCGGGCTTGCCCCAGCCCTGCGCCTGCCTGGCGCTGTCCCCGGCCACCGATATGAGCCTTGAAGGCGGCAGCCATGCGCGTCACGACCGCATTGATCCGATGCTGAGCGAAACCCTGATCGATCATTTCCGCATGGCCTACACGCCAACACAGGCCAGTCGCCTCGATCCACGGGCCTCACCGGCGCTGGCCGATCTGAGCAACTGTGCACCGCTGGTCATCACCGTGAGTCGCGACGAATGCCTGTATGACCATACTGTCAAATTGGTTGCCCAGGCCCGATCCGGCGGCGTCGCAGTAGAACTGCTTGAGCGCGATGGTCTGCTGCACATCTGGCCCACGTTAGTGCCGTTCTTGCCCGAAGCCCGGCGCGATTTCGAATGGATCGTTAAGCATCTGCCTGCGGCATTGCGTCAATAGCATGTCGTTGCGATGACGGCTGTGTGCGGCCGTCATCTGCCTGAAACATCGCGGGGCCAACATGCGCGCCCATGAAGGCCACCGCTCAGCGCAGTCTGCGCGCCCACGCCGATTGGCTGGCGCGCGCCATCCGGCCCGGTCAGCATCCGGGCGCCCCGCTTTCGGCCCGCCGCGTTGCCGCGCTGGCCGTGGGTGTGCCGCCGTATCTGCTGTTGCAGGCGACTCACTGGCTCGGCTTTGCGCTGGATGAGCTGCTGTTTGCCGAATATCGTGATGTCGACATCGAACAGCCCGTGTTCATCCTCGGGTTACCGCGCAGCGGCACCACCTTTTTACACCGCACGCTGGCGCGTGATCAGAGCCAATGGTCGACCTTCAGTCTGTGGCAGGCGGTGCTGGCGCCATCGATCGCACAGCGCAGGCTGATTGATGCGCTGAGCCGAGCCGATCAGCGCTTGGGCGGTTTGGCCTCGCGCGCCCTTTCCTACCTCACCCGGAGCCTGGCCGGTTCGCTGGACGATATCCATGAGATAGGCCTGGATGCGGCCGAAGAGGACTATCTCACCCTGCTTCCCGCCGCTGGTTGTTTTCTGGCGGTGCTGGCGTTTCCCTACAGCGAATCCGTGTGGGGCTTAACGCGTCCGGACGGCATGCCCGATGCTGAGCGCGACGAGCTGCTCACCTTCTACCGTCGCATGTTGCAAAAACATCTGTATCAGGACCCGCGTCGTTTGCTGTCCAAAAACGCCGCATTCGGCGCCTGGGCACAGCCGTTGGCCGAACTGTTTCCCGATGCGCGTTTCGTGCTGTGCATCCGCGATCCCGATGCCGGTTTGAGCTCTCAACTCAGTGCCATCCGCGAGGGCCAGGCGCTGTTCGGTGTCGATCCTGATGACCGACTGATTCAGCAACGCTTTGCCCGGATGTACCGCGAGCAATATCAACATCTGCTTGAGCATACGCAGCGCTATGGCGCGCGCAGCAGCGTGGTTGACATGGATGCCTTGCGCCTTGATGGCCCGGCTGAGATCGCTCGTCTGGCGCGCGAGTTGGAGCTGCCATTGGACGCGGAGTTACTCATCCAGCTCGAAGCGCAAAGCGCTGCCATGTCGGCCACGTCTAGCCCACATCAGCACGCCAAAAAACTGCGCGCCGATGCCCAAACACATCGTGCTTATCAGGCACTCAAAGCCGCCACCTACCCGTCGCAGAACAAGGCCTCTTGATCATGGACTCTCCTCTTGCCCTGCCCGCATCCCCG
>JASBUL010000077.1 GCA_030147945.1 Oceanococcus sp.
GCGGGTGATGCACGCATCGACCGCAGCCTGTTCCAGAGTTCACAAGGAGATTTCAAAATGCGTACGACTATCAAAGTTATTGTGGCATCACTGGGGCTGCTGGCCCTGCAAGGCGCGGCGGCTGCAGAGGGTCAAGATCAGAACAGAGCGCTGTATCACTCGATTGCGGTGCAGGGTGATCAGGCCTTGCTCGACATTCGGGCTTCAGTCGTCGGTTCGATTGCCCCGTCCATGAATCAGCAGATGGCGGCGTCGCTGGCGCAACTGGCAGTGGCGGACGAACCGAATCACGCGCAGCAGCTTGATGCTGATAGCGACCTCACGGCCATGGCCTTGGGGCACTGAATCCGCTTTTCGGACCTATGCGTTGGAGCCGCGTGAGTATGCGCTGGTGAACGGCTTAGCTAGACTTGATCTCCCGGCCGGCGATACGCTGGCAAGTTGCGAGATTGACATGGCCGTCACAGGCGGAGAAACGTCACCGGTGCGGTGGCGCTTTGCCAATGCAGAATACAACGAACGCAATCATGAATTGATGGTTGCGGGTTCGCCCGTCGCGCTGGAAGCCAAGCCCCTGGAAGTGCTGCTTTGCCTGCTGCGCGCAGAGGGCGAGCTGGTCACCAAGCAAGAACTGTTCGACACCGTATGGGCAGGCCGCGTGGTCACCGACGGGGTTTTGTCACAAGCCATCCGGCGTATCCGCGAAGTTCTCGGCGATACCGATCGCAGCATGCTGCGCACGGTGCACGGCTATGGCTTCCGACTGGACGTGCCGATTGAAATTGAAGGCCGGGATGATCCCGGTACGCGGCTACAGCTGGAAGCCGGGCAAACCCTGCCAAATCTGCCCAACTGGGTGCTCGAGCAGCGTCTGCAAACCCGACCGGCCAATGAGCTGTGGCGTATACGCCACGCCCAAAGTGGTCAGTTCAGGGTGGTCAAGCTGGCCCTGGACGAGCGCGCGCAGCGGGCCCTGATGCGTGAGGTCACGCTGAACAAGGTCTTGCGCGCGGAGCTGGGCGACGATGCGCCCCTGGTGCCGTTGCTGGAATGGCAGTTCGAGACCAGCCCGGCGTGGATACAGATGCCGTGGTACGACATGGGCAGCCTGGCCGACTGGTTGCTTGCCATGGGTGGCCCGCGGGCGCTGGCCTTGCCGGATCGTTTGAAGATCGTGGCGGACGCGGCTGAAGCGCTGGCCAAGGCGCACGCGCTGGGTGTGATGCACAAGGACATCAAGCCCGGCAATCTGATGGTTGAGTGGCGCGCCGGCGAAGCGCGGTTGCTGATGTGCGATTTCGGCAGCGGCACGGTCAAGAGCCGTGAACGCCTGGAGGAAGCCGGCGTAACGGTGATGGGTTTCACCAAATCCGTTCATATGGATTCCTCGACCAGTGGAACACCGGCCTATATGGCCCCGGAAGTGCTCAAAGGCGGCGTGTTTTCCGAGCAATCCGACGTTTTTGCGCTTGGGGTGCTGCTGTATCAGCTGGTGATCGGCGATTTGAATGAGCCAATGGCCCCCGGCTGGGAAGAGGATGTCGCCGACAGCGGGCTGCGCGACATCATTGCCGAGGCCTGTGCCGGAAAGCCGGCGCGGCGCATTGCCAATATGGCCAGTCTGGCGCAGCGCATCCGCGCCTGGACGCCCGAGGATGACACGCAAGCCGCCGCTTCGGATGTCGTGGCAGCACGGCCCCAGCGGACCTGGCCACCTTATCTTCGTGGCGCGGCGCTTGGTGTGCTTGTGCTGTTGGCCGGGTTTTGGCTGTGGCGCAACATCCACGTCACCATCATCGCGGAGGATGATGCTTCGGATGCGGCTCAGCTGGCCGCCAGCGACGATCGAAGAGTGGCGATTCTGGCCTTTGACCTGCTCGGCCTGGACAGTCAGACCCAGACGGTCATGGGCGGCCTGCAGGATGCCCTGATTGCCGATCTGGCCAGCCTTTCCGGTATCCGCCTTGTGCATGGGCAGAATTTGTCCATGTTGGGTCTGGCCGATGCCCCCGCCCGCCAGATCGGACGTGCACTCAAAGCCGATCAGCTGATTCGTGGTTCGGTGCAGCAGTCGGGTGAGCAACTGCGGGTCAATTTGCAGATCGTTGATGCGAATCGTGACGAGGCGATCTGGGGGCAGGCTATTCAGGGCGACAGGGGCGATCTGTTTTCGGTTCAGGCGGATATTGCGCAGGCCCTGGCTTCGGCGCTGGGCACGCAGCATTCGCCGTCCGGCGGACAATCCGTCAACAACCAGGCGTATGAGGCCTATCTTGCCGCGTTGTCGTTGTGGAATCAGGGTGAGAGCAAAAGTGATGCGCTCGCCGATGAACTTGAACGGGCGCTGCAGCTGGATCCGAATTTCATCGACGCACATTTGCTGGCGCTGCTCAAAGCCGCCAGAGATTACTGGTTTTCGGCATCTTCGCGTGATGATTCCGAGGGGCGTATCGCACTGCACCTTGCCGCCCTTGAGCGTTTGAATACACCCCCGGTCAAGCTCGCCACCGCTCGCGCCGTGTGGCGCTACTATCTCGAGCACGACCCCGCCGGTGGGTTGGAAATTCTTGCGCCGTTTCGACGCCAACTTGTGCGCAACACCGAGTCGGCCATGTCCTATGCCTATATGCTCAGACGTGTGGGTCGGGTGGATGAGGCGCTGGTCATCCTTGATCAGATCATGGACCAGGATCCGTTAGCCATCGTGCCGCTGGATACCAAGGCCGAGCTGCTCGGCTTTCAGGGCAAGGGTAGGGAAGCTATCGCACTGTTGCAGCAGGTGGCCAGCCGCTTTCCAGACCGCGATGTGGCGAAGATCAAAATGGCCAAAATCGGCTATCAGCTGACCGGTGAAGTCGGGTTCTTGCAGCGCATTCGCGAGCAGATGGTGCAGAGCGACCATTACAAGGACATGGTGTACTTCCTCGACCTGGAAATTGCCCGGCGTGAGGGGGATCTGGCAGCGATCCGCAAGCTTGCGCGTAGCTTCAGCGGCAAGGACATGTTCAACTCCGGCCACGGCCGTGAACCCTGGGAGCTTGCTGTTGCCTGGGCGCTGTACATCGGGCAGGCACCGCGTGAGGAAGTAAACGCGCTGGCCCGTGTTGCGCTGGATAAGATCCAGCGCTGGCGTGAGGAATCCGACAGCACTTCCAGACGCAGCACCATGGCGCAGGTGTTGGCCTTGCTCGGCCGGACCGAAGAGGCGTTGGCTTTGAGCGCGCAGGTGGAAGCGGAATACCCGTTCGAGCGCGATCAGCTGGAAGCAGCAGGCTATGTTCTGGAAAGCGCCGCCATCCACGCCTTCGTCGGTGATGAAGCCGGCGCGCTTGAACGCCTTGAAAAGGTTGCCGCGTTGAGCGAGTACAGCATGATCATGTGCAGTATCCCGTATGAAATCGCCACCCAGGGCCTCTGGCAGCTCCCTGCTGCGCAAGCCTTTGTTGAGCAACAGTGTGAAGCGTTGTGGGCGCGCAATCGGCGCGAACTGGCGCCATTGCTTGCCGAGTTGTAGGCCATGGCGGTCTGCGACAGCGTATTTGCGCCGTCGGGCAGATGTGGGTCAACACCGTGCCCGGATGTTTGACCAGGCACGTGGAGGGGCTGTTAGCGGATCGAAAACGCGTCGAAGGCCGGTGATGCCCAACTCCCGCCCGATCCCGCGGGTGCCGTAGGCAGGGCGGCGCCACCGTAGATCACGGCCCCATTGTCATCGGCGTAACGCTGCCAGGCCTGCGTGTCTTGCTGAGCGATGCCCGGCTGCGAGAAATCACAAACACCATCGGGGAAAGTGGCCTGCAGCTGTGCCCATTGCGCATCGGTGAAGGGCAACGGGCCGTAATCATCACTGCGGTTCAGCGGTTTGAGCTGACATTTGTTGGTATCGGTGCTGATCGCATCGCCGGCGACTGTGCGCGGTGTGCCGTAAATCCCCACGATCAGCTCGCCACAGGTGGTGTCGAGCAGACGTTGGCCTATGCCGTCATAGCATGCGTCAGTCACCTCGTCCGGTTTGTTCTGTGCCAGCTTCTGCGGGAGTGCGGTATCGCTGTCGTCCTGCTCCACCGCATTCAGCCAGCGCTCCATCGCCACGAAGCTGTTGCGTGCACACTCGTTGTCGCCAACGATCAGCAACGGGCCTTCCCAGATCACCTGATTGTCGTGGTGGCCATGAGCCCGGTCGAGGCGCGCACGGATGGCGTAGGCACGGTAGGCGTCATGAAAAGCGCCTGGATCCGGGCCGCGACAATCGATAATCGCGGTGCGGTTGAGGTGATTGGCCTGGTTGATGAGTCCGCTGCGGTAGGCGTTGCTGATGATTTCGACGGCGCCCTCAAGACGTTCGGGGATGACATTGGCATCCACGTCCAGACCGCCAATCTTTGCGTTGAGGTCGACGAATTGAGCGGGCAGGAGCTGTCCGTTTTTCAACGCCTCCAGTCCGTACTGCACACCGACATTGTCCAGCGGCACGCCACCGAAACCGCGCCCCAGCAGGCGTTCGTTTTCGCTCCAGAAGCGCTCTGGCCGCGGCCCCAGAAGGTTGACCACCGCGTCCTGAATCGCACAGCGCACCCCGCCAGGGTTGTTTTGCGGATGATAGATCTCGCCCTCGGCCAGGCCTTCGCAACCGGCGGTCGGGACGGCTGAGTTGAACAGCGCGTTGTCGCTGATTTGCGAGTTCACAATGGTCAGATGGCCTTGCGCGGCGGCCATCTCCAGCGGTGTCCAGATCACACCGGCGCCCCAGGCTGCAGGATTGGTGAAGTAGTTGAGGGTGAGGTGGTAATCCATGAACTGCGTGGCGGTGCTCCACGCGTCTGGAAACGAGCAGGTCGGGAGAATGCCCTGATAGATACCGGGGTAGGCGTTTGCGATCCACTGGGTCGCCAGTGAACCACCGGAACACCCCTGGCCGATGGTGTAGCGCAGATCGCCGTACTGTTCGACAACACGTTCCTTGGCCATGACCAGCGACTCGGCCTGCAATGCGATGTTGCAGTTGTGGCGGCTGTTGCTCAGGGCCGTCGACATCACCGCGTAACCTTTGCCCAGGGCCATCTCGGTGGCGTTGGTCAGCACCTCGATCGGCAGCGGAAAGGGCAGCAGTTCATTGCCCAGCACCGGGATATTGGTGGTGTCGGGCGGTGTGACATCTGGTGCCTCCCCGCTCTGGTACTCGACATTGCAGGAGAACCCGTGGTTGATAACCAGTCGATGAGCGTACTGTGGCTGGGGGCTGAGAGCAGTCCACGGCAGATCGGGCTGGTACAGCACGGCGACCCTGTACTGGTCGCGATTCATGTAGCCCGTTTCGATGCGAACAATGAAATCCAGTGTCGTGCCGTTGTCTGTCGTGACCTGGGCGATGTTGGCCGGCGGGTTGTCGGGATCGTAGGGTTGAAAGCCGCTGAGCGCAGGTTCTTCCGGTTTGTAGAAAAACTGATACTCAGGTGCCTGATTGCAGTGCTCATCCAGCGCGCCCTCGTTCAGGCAGGTCCAGGGCTGAAGCTGCGGCCCGGAGAACAGCGGGCCGCTGGACGGGTGGTTGACTAGGGACACGCTGTGCGACAGGCCGGATGAGCGCGCCGTGATGGTGTTCTGTCCCTCGGCAAGCCCGGACACCAAACCACGCAGGCGCCCTGCAGCATCTTCTTGCAGCGCGTTGGGTCGCACAGTGCCGTTGACCCGCAACTCGATGCTTTCCGGCGCAATCGGAGTCACCGATTCAAGACCTATCAGTACATCACCACCGCTGATCAGGTCAGCGCGATTGGAGAGCACCTTGAGCACGAATCCATCCGGGTCCATTGCAGCCTGCGTGTCGCCGGGCGCGCGCCCGCCATCGAGGCAGCCTGCAAAAAGCGTGCAAGCAAGCATCATGAACCAAGCCAGCGGGGCTGTTATCCGATTCTTCAAGGTGTCTGCTCCGAGCCGCCAAATTCTTCGATTTGACGTGTTGTTATGCCGCCCTGGACCTGGGCGATTGGGATTGAAATGTTCGTGCGCAGGGCGGTGAACTGGCGCGAGTCTAACGTATACCCGTATGCCATCGGCTAGACGCCTTGCCAGCGCGTGGCGCTGACTGGCTGGGGCGTTTGGTGGCAGGCACAAAAAAGCCCCCGTCCGGGGGCTTTTCAGGTTGTGCCGGTTTAGCGTCTGCGAGCCCGTCCAAGTCCCGTTGCTGCCACCAGCAGCAAAAGGCCCAGACCCAGGGCGCCACCACGCGGCGCCACGGCAGCGACGCTCAGCGGGCGTTGACCATCCACCGGATCGGCCGGTACGAAGCGCGCGGAATTGTCCGCGCGACCATAGGTGAAGGGTACGCAGCCCTCGCCAGCGCTGATACGCACACTCGCACTCAGGTCATTGTCCAGCTGCACGCTCTGCTCGCCGCTCATGCCCAGCACATCCACTTCCAGACAGTTGTAGGCAAACTCCCAGCGCCCGGATGCGCTGTCCGGGTCGGCGAAGTTGTCCAGCCAGGTGCTGAAGTCGGAGTAGTGATTGTCGCCGTCATTCGCGGTAAAGGCCGAGTCGGCACAATCGCTGCCACAGTCGCCACCGTCCACCGGGGTGGAGTCGATGTAGTGCTGGCCCGGATGGCTGGACACCCCGTTGTTGCCGTAGCTGTAGCTTTCATCGGTGTACTCGATGAACAGGCCGGAATCCCAATCCATGGCGCCGCGGTCGGCCTGGCCGTAACCTTCGAAGTCAAAGCTGGCCCGGTCGCGCAGTTCGATGTAGTAGCCATGGTCGGCCGGGTTGCCTTCCGCCGAAGAGATATTGTTCCAGCCTGCGGTGCAGAAGGCCGAGGTGGCGAAGTTCTCGTCACAGCCGCCCGGGTAGTAACGCCCGCGCTGCGGGCCCGATTCATGATCGCTGGCGAACAGCACCTCGCCATTGACCAGCACCTCGACATCGTCGATGAACCAGCCCGGACGATCAAATGCGGCGTCGGTGTAGTAGCTGAAACGCACCGTGGTGCTGGTGCCGGCAAAGGCGCTGAGATCGTATTCATCGTCGATGAAAGGTGAACCGTCCTCATAGGTGCTGGGACGCGACAGACCGCTGGGGCCACCATTGGCATAGGTGCCGGATTGGCCGGTGAGTCCGTTGTCGAGGCTGTCCAGGCATTCGCTGCCATTGGGATTGGTGCCGTTGACGGTGGAATAGCCCTTGGCTGACGGCAGCGAGGTGTAGGTCTGACCACCGTCCTGGGTGACCAGCAAGAAGCCGTAGTCCCAGTCCCACTCGATGTCCCAGGACGATTTGAAGCGCAGGGTGATCTCGGCGCCGGCGGGCACGTCGGCCAGCTCGGGCAGATACAGATCCAGGTTGTGACCGGCGGTGGGCGAGCAGCCGAACTCGTTGCCGCGACCGGAGTACCAGACGCGTTCGCCGGACGCTTGCGAGGCCACCTTGTCAGGGTCGATCAGAATGCGTCCGGGCATCTTGACCGCGTAGGCCTGGCCGTTGCGGATATTCTGGTCGCCATTGGCGGCCGACAGCACGTAGGGCGTGCCGTCCGGGGTTTGCCAGTGAATCTCGCCGGTGTCTTTCTTGATTTCACTGAACGCGCTGACCTCGACGGTTTCGCCGGGCTGCAGGAACTGCGGTACCACCCAGCCCATTTCCTGCTTGCCGAAGATGGTCATGTGCTGGCCGTAGTCCGAGGCCATCAGGTTCATGGTGCCGTAGGCGTCGAAATCGGTGCCCGAGTTGTAGAAGTCCGGCAGGCCGAGGTGATGGCCGTATTCATGGCTGATCACCGAGGCCGCCTCGAATGCGGTTTCGGGGTTCACGTTGTAAGGGCCAACGCGCACGTAGACCGGCAGCTCATCAAGACCGGGGCCGCCATCGGCGGCACAGTCGGCGAACTCATCATATCCGGTGTCCAGCCAGCATTGCGGCACTTCGCTGAGACTTTTCAGCTGGTCATCCGAGACGTAGCCACGCAGACCGGTTTCGGCCTGGGCGTAGTAGAACTCCAGCGAGGAGGAGTGCGGCCAGATGTTGTCGGTCAGTGGCAGCGGGTTGAGCGAGCAGCCGCCCACCACGCCAAGCTGGGACCCGCCGTTGCCGCCGCAACCGGCGAACACCATCATGAAGAAGTCGACCACGCCATCCTTGTCGGAGTCGAAGGCGTTGTAGTCGATTTCCGGGTCGGCAATCTGGGCGGCGTCATACACGGCCTTGCCGGTCGGGCCGCAGGCATCATCAATGTTGCCGGCGATCGGCAGCGGCACCCCGGCCAGCAGGGTGTAGGGGAAAATCGGGCTGTCCCAGCCGTAGTAATGCAGCTGCCCGGGCAGCTGATACCAGCCGTCGACAATGCGTTCCGGCAGCAGCGGTGAACCGATCAGTGCCGGGGTGTCGCCCAGGGTGATGGCCGGGCACACGCGGTCCGTCTGATTGCGCTGCGCTTTGGTGAAATCAAAGCCGTGCTCGTAATCCCAGCCGGCGCTGGCAATGCCCGCCGAGGGCACGGTGCCGTAGGGGAACAGCTGGCCATAGGACATTTCCTGATACAGGTTGAAGGTCGACCCGGGGTAATCGGGATCGTTGACCACGGTGTCGAGCACCGAGGCCTGGCTGTCCGGGCTGTGTTTGCCGAGGATCGGGTCAAGATAATCGACCAGCACCATGGGGAACGGTTTGTCGCCGAAGCGGGCGGATTCGAAGCTGCTCTGCGGTGGGATGACCTTGGGGCCATGGGTGGCGGAACTCAGCGTCAGGACATCTGTGCTCAAGTTCGCGGTGACTGAGAGGTCTTTCCACACCACCCGCGGGTCTTGCTCCAGCGAGGCGGCCTGGGCTTCAACCACCAGCGTGGCTGATTGTCCGGCCTCCAGCAGCGCCAGGCTCCAGTCCACCTGCGTGCTGGTGCTGTTGACCGTGCCGCTATCACCCAGACTCAGCGCTTTGGTGAAGCTGACTGATGGCACGGCCGGAATCGACACCTTCAGATTTTCGGCCGCGGCCTGGGTGTTGTTGCTCAGGCGCACGCGAAACGGATAGGTCTCGCCGGGTTTGACCCAGCCGGTGGAGGAGACATAGCTGGCCTGCAGGGTCAGGCTCATGTCTTCGGCTTTGGTGATGTCGAAACGTCCGGCCACCGCAGCACTGGGTGCGGCATCAAGATCCTCGGCATCGACGATGTAGGCGGCGTAGCGGCCCGGCGCCAGGTCCTGGGTCGCAGTCGCCGGCAGTGTCAGCGCGTAGGCGCCGGTGTCATCCGAGGTGTAGGGGCCATACCGGCCCAGGGTTTCACCATCCGGGCTATGCAGCTCAAGGTGGAATCGCGTGGCGCGCCCATCCAGCAGCAGGGTCTGGGCCAGGAAAACCCCCAGCTGACCGCTCAGGCGTGGTTGCTCGCCGGGTAAAAAGCCCTGCCGACGCGGGGCTTCGACCGCCGCGGCGCGTGCGAAGACGCTGTCGCCCAGTGTAGGTGCATCCTGTGCCCAGGACGGTGACAGACATGCAAGGCATAGCAACACAGCCGTGCTGCGACGGAAGCTGAACATACGGTTATCCCCCAAAGACGAACCAGACTTCAATCAAGCATTGTATACGCCAAGCAACAACCGGGCCGATTGTCCCGGTGGCGTAAACTGGGTCTTCGTCAGGCGTTCGGACATTCAGCGAATGAGCAAGGTCACCAATCTGCGACAGTTTCGCAAACGCAAGGCCAGGCTGCTCAAGGACGAGCAGGCTGCCGAAAACCGTGTGCGTTTCGGGCGGACGCGGGCTCAGCGAGAGCAGGACGAAACGGCGCGCCAGCGCGATGAGGACAAGCTCGACCAGCACCACCGCGAGCCGCCGGCGGCGGACTCCGAATAGAGGGGCGCGACGGGCCGTAGCCCGCCGGCCCCGGGGGGAGACGATCAGGCGGCAAGGCGCTGGATTTCGTCGTGCGCCTTGTTCAGCGCAGCGTCCTTGGCATCCGCGCTGATGTTCAGCCCTTCGGCATACACGAATTCCACATCATCAATGCCGATGAAAGCCAGGAAGTGGCGGATGTAATCGGACTGGGTGTCGAGCGGGGTGCCGGCGTAGAGCCCGCCGCGGGCTGCAAACACGTACACCTTTTTGTTGCGCAGCAAACCTTCGGGGCCGTTTTCGGTGTAGCGGAAGGTCACGCCATTGCGCGCGACGTGATCAATATAGGCCTTGAGCTGACTGGGTACACCGAAGTTGTACAGCGGCAGGCCCATGACAATCACGTCCGCCTGCTGCAATTCCCGGATCAGCGCGTCGGAGTAGTCGACGATGGCTTGCTGCTCGGCGCTGCGTGCTTCGGGGGCGGCCAGGAAGGCCGAGAAACGCTGGGCGTCCAGGTGTGGCACCGGTTCGCTGGCCAGGTCGCGGGTCACGACTGCGCTGTCCGGATGGCTGGCCTGCCACTCACGGACAAACTGATTGGCAAGCTGGCTCGACTGGCCCTGGTCGGAAAACAGGCTGGTGTTGATTTTGAGCAAAGTGGTCATCGCGCATCTCCTGTGCTGGCGAACTGTGCGATGATTAAACAATCAAAATAACAGATAAAAAAGACAAATTATCTGGCTTAAACAATCAGTAAAATGGATATATATGCATCCCAAAATCACCCTTGAGCAGTGGCGCGCGCTGGTTGCCGTGGTGGATGCCGGTGGCTACGCACAGGCGGCGCAGAGCCTGCACAAGAGCCAGTCGGCGGTGACCTACGCGGTGCAGAAACTCGAAGCCGTGCTCGGTATTGCCGTTTTCGAGGTGCAGGGACGCAAGGCGGTGCTGACCACGGCCGGGCGGCAGTTGTACCAGCAGGCCCGCACCTTGCTGGAGGAAGCGGTGGGCCTGGAGCAGGTCGCCGATGCGCTGGCTCAGGGCTGGGAAGCGCAGATCCGCATCGCTGCGGAAGTCATTTTCCCGACCTGGCTGCTGCTCAGCGCGATGGATCTGTTTGCCCGCGACAGCCCTAGCACGCGCATTGAGCTGACTGAGTCGGTGATGGGCGGGACGTCCGAAGCCCTGCTCACCGGTCAGGTGGATCTGGCTGTGGCGCCGGTGGTGCCCCCGGGCTTTCATGGCGATGTGCTGATGCAGATGCGGGTGCTGCCGGTGGCCCATCCGGATCATCCGCTGCATCGCCTGTCGCGGCCGCTGCGTCTGAGCGATCTGCGTCAGCACCGTCATATCGTGGTGCGTGACACCGGCAGCACGCGCGAAACCACCGCCCTGACCATCGAGGCCAAACAACGCTGGACTGTGAGCAACATGGCCACCTCCATCCACGCCCTGTGTCAGGGCTATGGTTTTGCCTGGATGGTGGAGGACAAGATTCACAAAGAATTGCGCAGCGGGCAGCTCAAACCCTTGCCGCTGGACGGCCAGGAGCGGGTGGTGACCATGTATCTGATCGTGGCCCAGCCGCAGCGTTGCGGTCGTGGGGTCAAGCGCTTTGCCGAGCTGCTGCGCGAGCATGTGGGTCAGGCCTGCGCGCTGGCCAGAGCCTGAGCCTGCGTCAGTGCGCCGCAGGGTTTCCGGTTTGCCCGGCTCAGGCTCTAGAGTAGGCAGCCCTGAGCCCTAGCGGAGCACCTTCATGAAAGCCGTCGCCCTGATTCAGCATCTGCCGATTGACCATCCCGAAGCGCTGCTTGATCTGGATATGCCGAAGCCCGCGCCGGGTGCGCGGGATCTGCTGGTCTCGGTTCGCGCGGTTTCGGTCAATCCGGTCGATACCAAAGTGCGCGCCGCAGGCCAGACGCGCGAAGATCCGCCGCGCGTGCTGGGCTTTGATGCCAGCGGCGTGGTCGAAGCGGTAGGCGAAGAGGTCAGCCTGTTTCGACCCGGCGATGAGGTCTACTACGCCGGTGACATCACCCGGCCGGGTTCCAATGCCGAGTTCCAGCTGGTCGATGAGCGCATCGTCGGCCGCAAGCCGGCCAGTCTGAGCTTTGCCCAGGCTGCCGCGCTGCCGCTCACGGCCATCACCGCCTACGAGGCATTCTTTGATCGCCTGAAGATCGATCGAGATGGTGCCGATGCCGGACAGTCGTTGCTCATCATCGGCGCCAGTGGCGGTGTTGGCTCCATCGGTATCCAGCTGGCCAAGCAGGCTGGCCTTAAGGTCATCGCCACGGCCTCGCGCGCGCTCACCATCGACTGGGTTCGCGAGCTGGGCGCAGATCATGTGGTCAATCACCGGGAGCCGCTGGTCGAGCAGGTGCGGGCGCTGGGCCTGCGCTTCGTCGATCACATTGCGGTCTTCAACGACATGCACCACTGGGATGAAGCGGTGGAACTGATCCGACCGCAAGGCAGCATTGTGACCATCGATGAAACCCATCTGCCGATGGCCATGGACAAAATGAAGACCAAAGCGGCCAGCCTGCACTGGGAGTTCATGTTTGCCCGGGCCATGTTTCAAACCCCTGACATGATTGAGCAGCACCATTTGCTCAATCACATTGCCGAGCAGATTGATGCCGGGCACCTGCGCACCACGCTCACGGATGTGCGTTCACCGATCAACGCGCACAACCTGCGCGCGGCCCACCGCGCGGTGGAGTCAGAAACGCTGCATGGCAAGATCGTGCTCAGCGGCTTCGCCTGAACGTGGCCGTGGCTGTCGCCGGCCCGGGCGCAGGCGTAGGATGCATAGTGTTGAGCAATCTCCAATATTTATAAATACAATTTAAAAACAAAATAATATTGCATTAGGCTATCAATCAAGGCGCATATCGCCATTGATGTGCGCGCGACTACAGTCCATCCCCATGAGGAGAGCTCGCATGTCTGCAAGCAACACATCATCTGCCGGTCAGTGTCCGGTCATGCACGGCGGCAACACCGCTGTTGGTCAATCCAGCATGGACTGGTGGCCCAAGGCCCTGAATCTGGACATCCTCCACCAGCACGACAGCAAAACCAATCCGCTGGGGGCAGACTTCAACTACCGTGAGGCGGTTTCCAGCCTGGATGTCGCAGCGCTGAAGCAGGATCTGCACGCTCTGATGACGGACAGCCAGGATTGGTGGCCGGCCGACTGGGGGCACTACGGTGGCCTCATGATCCGCATGGCCTGGCACGCCGCCGGCTCGTATCGCGAGGCTGACGGGCGCGGTGGTGGCAGCACGGGCAATCAGCGCTTTGCGCCGCTCAATTCCTGGCCGGACAACGTCAACCTGGACAAGGCGCGACGCCTGCTGTGGCCGCTCAAGAAAAAATATGGCAACAAGATCAGCTGGGCTGATCTGATCATTCTGGCCGGGACTGTGGCGTATGAATCCATGGGGCTGAAAACCTTTGGTTTCGGCTTCGGTCGCGAAGACATCTGGCACCCGGAAAAGGACACCTACTGGGGCTCGGAAACCGAGTGGCTGGCGCCAAGCGACAACCCCAACAGCCGCTACTCGGGCGAGCGTGATCTGGAAAACCCGCTGGCGGCGGTGCTGATGGGGCTGATCTACGTCAACCCCGAGGGCGTGGATGGCAACCCCGACCCGCTCACGACCGCTCAGGCCGTGCGCGTGACCTTCGCACGCAT
>JASBUL010000082.1 GCA_030147945.1 Oceanococcus sp.
GTGCCCGAGCCGGTCGGGCTCAAGTGCACCCGGCCGCTGAACTGCTTGAGCGTGCGGCAGGTGCGCACGGCCGGACCGAATGGCGGGCGGGCGATCGGGGCGAAATGGCGGCCGTCCTCGCTGCGCAGGATGTCGGGCGAATGAGCGGTGTGCGGTGACCAGGCCGAGACGTACAGACACGGATGTGGATCGTTCTCGGTCTGGATGACCGCCATGCCGCGCAGCCCGATGTAGCTCGGCACATCATCGCGTCCGTTGCTGCCGTGCACGGTGGGTGAGCGAAACACCATTTGCCAGGTGTCGGTTTCCACCGTGTATTCCCAGATCTGGGCGCGGCGATCAAGGTCATAGATGTCGGCCGGACATTCGATCGGCCAGGGCTGTATGCCCTTGCGCCGGCCCGCCAGGCGCAGGCCAGCCAGATTGCCGCGGGTGGTGCCGACATACAGCTTGTCATTGAACCAGGCCGCGCTGTGCGCGTAGCTGTTCAGGCCGTCGCCAAAACCGTTGAGGCAGGTCAGGTCGAAGTCGGCTTCGCCCAGCGGCTGCCCCGGCGTGGGCGCGCTGGCTACGGAATCCACGACCAGATTTCCACCATCACGAAACGGACCAGTGCGCGCGAGAACACGATGAACACCGGCTGCCAGCCGGCACGGATCTTGGCGTTGCCGGTGAGTCCGGGCTTGAGGCGGTCATCGCTTTCATCCAGCGCGACCTGGATGCGCACGATGCGACCGTATTCGCCTTGTTCCGCATTGGGGGCGATGTCGGTCACCTCGCCGCTGAAGCTGGCCCCGGGGTAGGCCCACAGTTTGGCTTTAACCGCAGCGCCGGCGCCGATCACGCCCACCGAAGATTCCGGCAGGTAGACCCGGGCCAGCAAGCCTTCGGTGTCTTCGATAATGGCCACTTCGTCGCCGCGATCGAGGTAATCGCCGCGGGCAAAGATCAGGCTGGAGGAGACCACCCGGCCATCAATGGTGGCGCGCACTTCGGTCATGTCGAGTTCGTTTTCGGCAGCGGCGAGTTCGGCCTGGGCCTGCGCGATATTGGATTTGAGACTGTCTACGCGCTCATCCTCGGCCGGGCTTTCGACCAGCTCCAGGCCGCGGCGCGCTTCTAGGTATTCCTGCTGGGCCACGTCGGCAGAACCGGCAGCCTGTTCATATTCCTGGGCGGTGACGCCGCCGCTGCGGTAAGCACGCTCAACCCGCTTGAGGCGCGACTTGGCCAGCTTGAGCGCGGCACCGGCGGTTTCCACGCGTTGCTTGGCCAGTTCGATTTCCTCGTGCTTGGCGCCGCGCAGCAGCAGGGCAAGCTCCGATTCCAGGCTGGCCAGTTGGGCGCGCGCCGCGTCGACC
Source organism: Oceanococcus sp. (assembly GCA_030147945.1). Classification (GTDB taxonomy): domain Bacteria; phylum Pseudomonadota; class Gammaproteobacteria; order Nevskiales; family Oceanococcaceae; genus Oceanococcus. Next base: position 1,362 of record JASBUL010000082.1, read on the forward strand.
CGCGCCCGAGCCAGGGTGTCGTCCAGGCGCACGATGGTCTGCCCGGCCTCGACCATCTCGCCTTCGCTGACCAGCACGCTACGGATGTCGCCGGCGGTCAGTGCGCGGACATCCGCCCGTGCTTTGGGCAAAACCTCGACCTCGCCACTGGGTGAATAGGGATAGGGCAGCAAGGCCACCACCAGCAGGATCGCGGCAACGATCCACTGGCCTCGACTGGGGCGCCAGATCTTGCGTGGCGGCTTGTCGATGGTGTTGCTGTCGAGAGAAAGATTTGAATATTGCTTGACCATAAAGTAGCCGAACGCCCCCAGCGTGACTGCAATGCCGGCGCCTTGATGGCGCGCTTCCAAAAAGCTCCCGATCAACCACAGGATGACCGCGAGTAAACCGAATGAGAAGACCATGGAAATGACCCCGTAAACCGCTAGCCAGCGCAATGGCAAGGGGCGGTTCTGGGTGTTCCACGGACGCCGCGCACCGATGATGGCGCCCAGCGATTGATATTTCAGGTCGAGTACGCCCAGGTAGTTGCACAGCAGGTAGTAGCCGTCCTGGGTGATCAGCGGATTGAGGCGCAGAAGCAGCGAGATCGTTGCCGCTGTCGCCACCACCGTGGCCATGCTGGCGAGCACCGGCGCGGTGCTCGCGCTCAGACCCCACACGAGCACGGCCAGGGCCTGTAGCACCAGCAAACCGACCGGCGTGGCCGCCGTCACGCGCAGCCGCTGGCTGCGCTGCAAATGTCCGACCAGCCGCTCGCTGTGCACGGCCAGGCGCGGTATCGGCAGCATCTTGTCGACGATGACATGCACGCTGGGCAGGGTGCCGCCGTAGCGGTAGATGGCGCCCGCCCGCGCGGCCATGGTGGCGACATTGAGAATACCCACCGCCAGGGTGATCGACAGCACGATGCGCCACGGCGCCTCGGTCAGGATGCTGTGGCCGAGCCAGTCATAGCGGTGCGAAAAGGCAAAGCAAATTGTGGCCGTGGTGATCAGCGCCAGCACTGCGAGTGTCCAGCGGTTGCGCAGCGGCCACACCAGCACCCGGCCAAAGGCAATCAGCAGGTGCAGCAGCGGCGCCGGTAGGGCCATGCCGCGGGTCGGGGCAGCCGACATGTCATGCAAGGACGGCATCACACCCGGCTGAGCGAGCGAGCCGGGCACCGAAGCCGGCGGGTAGGCCAGATCGGAAGGCCAGTCGCGCGCATTGATCGGTGGGCGTCGCAGCGAGCCGCCATCGCGCTGACGGGGCGGCGGAATCGGTTCACGGCGTCCGGCCTTGAGCACCCCGCGCGAGCCCAGCTCGCTGATCCAGTGATTGAGATGCTCGCGGCTGACGCGTCGCTTCAGCTGTGTGGTGACGTGCTGCCAGACCTCGCCAATGCTGCGCGTGCCGTCGAACAGCTGGAGAATTTCCCAGTCCTCGGCCGACACCCGAATGCGCGCTTCACCCGCACTGAGCAGCTGCTGGCCATGCTGCCGCCCATCACTTTGCGCAGTGCACAGCACGAACTCGGATTGAAACACGTCGTGCGCGCCTTACTGGCTGTTCAGCAGGCGATCAAAGGGCGCCAATGCGGCGTTGCTGAGCAATCCTGCCGCCGCGCTCAGGCGCAGCGAGGCGAGCATGTACTCGTAACGCGTGCTGGAGAAGCGGCGCTCGGCATCGTAGCGTGCGGCAATCGCACTGAGCGTGTCATCGTTGGTCCGTGTGCCGGCGCGGTAGCCCGCATCCATGGCCTGTTCGGCAGCACGCGCCGCTTTGACCGCTTTCTGGTAGGCCGGAACCTGAGCGTAGGCGGCGCGCAGGGTGGTGAAAGCCAGCTTGACCTGATGCTCGGCTTCGGCCCGTGCGCTGAGCAAGGCCGCGTTGGCGCGGTCTTCATCGGCACGGGCTGCGGCCAGGCGCCCCTGACTGGCCAGGCTGGGCAGTGACCAGCTCACATTCACACCGATGCGGGCTTCGTGTTCGGTGCGTTCGCCGGCCGCGCCGCCATCGGTATCCAGGCGGTGCACGCCGCCGAGCAGGCGCACGCTGGGCATCTGCGTGCCGCGTACGCGCTTGGCCCCCAGCTGGCTCAGCTGGGTATCAATCTGGGCCAGCACAACACTCAGGTTCTGGCTGCGCGCATGTTCAACCCAGGGTTCGATCGTGGGTGGGTCCGGCTCGCTGATGACCATGCCGGACGGCAACTTGCGCAGATCGCGAAAGCGCTGGCCGGTCACCGCATCGAGCTTGGCAAAAGCCGCTTCGAGCAGGCCTTGATCGCGGATCAGGCCGGCTTCGGCAATGGCCAGACTGGCCTCGGCCGACATCACTTCGGCCTCCAGCTGCAGGCCGGCTTCGGCCAGACCGCGCACCTGATCCAGCTGCTGGGTCAGCTTGGCGATTTCGGCCTCGCGCAGACGCACCGCATCCTCGCCGGCGAGCACGCCGAAATAGGCCTGGGCCACGGACAGCACCAGCTCGTCATCGAAATGGGTCAGCTCAAGACGCGCCCGCTCAACATTCAGTGTGGCGATGTCCAGCGAGGCCAGCAGCGCCGGCTCGTAAAGTGGTTGCGTCAACTGGATACCGAAGGTGTTGCGGTCGTAATCGTCGGAAAAATCGACATCATTGAGGGCGTAGAAATCGCCTTCGATGTCTTCGTCTCGGTAGTCGTAGCTGCCGTTCAGGCTGATGTCCGGCATCAGATCGCCCAGCGCCGCGCGACGCTGATGATCGCGTACCGTGCTGTTGGCCAGCATCACCTGGCGCTCCGGGTTATGCGCCAGAGCCGCGGCAAAAACCTGAATCAGGCCTGCCGGCGGGTTGGCACAGGCGAGGCCGGCCCACAACAGCAGGGGCAGGGCAAACAGGTGCGTCGATCGAATCAGCATGATCGGCAATCAGAGGTTTGAGGCATGCGCAGCAATCTCATCCAGTTGAGTTCGGCGCGTGCAGTTTATTGCAGCTCGGCGGGATCCGGGCCGGGCTGTGTGAGGTTTAGGAGATAATGGCCGCGATCAGGTCTGTCGGTGTATCGGTGAATGCCTACAGATAAAGTCAGAATATTCTGTCGTTGGTGTAGTGAGATATGAACAAGGATCCGAACGTGCAGCCCAGACCGCGCCCCCAGCCACCCGAAAAACCCCTGCCGGGTGATTGCTGTGACAGCGGCTG
>JASBUL010000087.1 GCA_030147945.1 Oceanococcus sp.
AGAATTTCTGCTTCGGTATAGCGAGGCCGGGATTCGAACTCGTCGGCATCGTACAGGCGCACGCAAACCCCGGGGGCGGTGCGTCCGCAGCGTCCTTTGCGTTGATCGGCGTTGGCTCGGGCGATCGCTTCGATCTGCAGATTCTGGATTTTGCTGCGTGGGTTATAGCGCGAGATGCGGGCCAGACCGGTATCGATGACATGACGGATGCCGGGCACTGTCAATGAGGTCTCCGCCACATTGGTGGCCAGCACCACGCGGCGCTGCTTGCCGGGGTGGAATATCTTCTGCTGGCCGGCGCTGCCCTGACGCGCGAACAGCGGCAGGATCTGCTTGTCCGGCCATTTGGCAAGACGGGCATGTCGCTCCAGATGGGCCGCGGTGTCGCGGATTTCACGCTCGCCCGGCAGAAACACCAGAATATCCCCGCCATCGCTGCGCCACAGGCTGGACACTTGCTGGGCAATGGCTTCGGCCAGGTCTTCGTCATCTGGTGGCGCATAGCGCAGCTCGATCGGATGGCTTTTGCCCGGCACCTCAATCACCGGCGCGTTGTCGAAATGGCGGGAAAACTTCTCCGCATCCAGCGTGGCCGATGTGATGATGATCTTGAGATCGGGGCGCTGCGCTGCGAGCTGTCTCAGATAGCCGAGCAAAAAATCGATGTTCAGGCTGCGTTCATGCGCTTCGTCGATGATGATGGTGTCATAGCGGCTCAAGCGCCGGTCGTGACGCAGCTCATTGAGCAGCACCCCGTCGGTGAGCAACTTGACCCGGGTTTGCGCGCTGGTGACATTCTTGAAACGTACCTGCCAGCCCACTGTCTGGCGGACCTCTTCGCCGATTTCCTCGGCCACGCGTTCGGCCAGGGCCCTGGCGGCCAGACGGCGTGGCTGGGTGTGCGCAATCTGGCCCGCACAGCCGCGGCCAACTTCCAGACAGAACTTGGGCAGCTGGGTGGATTTACCCGAGCCGGTGGCGCCGCACACGATGATCACCTGATGGGCCTTGAGTGCCTCGAGGATCTCGCTGCGAGCCTGACTGACGGGCAGCGCTTCGGGGTAGCTCCAGGTCAGCGGAACTGGGTTAGGATCGGGGTTTGACGCGGATGACATCTGCTGCAAAGTTTGGACAGTTCGTTAATTAATCAATCACAGGGAGACACGCCACATGGCGAACAACAAGAATTTCTGGCTCACACTGAACGTATTTCTGGGGCTGTGGTACATCGCGGTTTTTGCGTACGTACTGTTCATGGGGGGCGCCTGGAACGAGTGGGTGCCGATGGTAACGCTGGTGATTCTCGGCGCTCATGTGCTGGAGATTCCACTGGCCATGAAGATGCTGGCGTCGCGTAATCCGGCCCTGGGGCGTCTGGTCGTGATGACCACCTTGTTTGGCCTGACCTGGTGGATTCCGGCCAGCAAAGGCATCTATTCGGCCCGCTGAAGACGTCGCCGACGATACGTAATTTTTACGATCGACAGGTAATAGACGGTTCTGTATCTTGCATGACCATCGTCAGCGCTCGCTGGCGTCTCATAACCGATGCCATCGCTGTCTTTAAGATGGTGAGTTTTGCCCTCCGCTATTGATCCAACCGGTTATGAGCTTGACGGGGTGCCGATTGGGGCGTCCCGTTTTTTTTGCCCGGCTTTTGTGATCAGCTGCTTGGTGCACCCAGCGCCTGTCCCATGCGCACCACCGTGCCCGGTGCCAAATCCTTGGTCCACGCCATACCGTTTTGCGGGAACAGCAGGATCACCGTCGAGCCCATATTGAAGCGCCCCAGTTCTTCGCCGCGTTGCAGTTGAGGTGTGCGTTGGCGGTAATCAAAGTCGCGGATACGGCGACTGTGCGGTGGGGAGATCTTGCCCTCCATCACCGTTTCCATGCTGCCCACGAACAGCGCTCCGACCATGACCAGGACGAATGGCCCCAGCGCGGAGTCGAAATGCAGCACCAACCGTTCATTGCGAGCAAACAGGGCATCAATGGCCTGGGCGGTTGACGGGCGCACACTGAACAGGCGACCTGGCACGAAGCGCGCGTGTATCAGGCGCGCATTCAGCGGCATGTGAATACGGTGATAGTTGTTCGGCGCCAGGTAAATCGTGGCGAACTGGCCGTTGTCGTAGGTTTTAGCGGCCGCCGCATCAGCCAGCAGAGCTGCACTGGTGTAGGAGCGTCCCTTGGCCTGGAAGATCGTGCTGTTCTCAATCGCACCGAGCTGACTGATGCACCCGTCGACCGGACACAGCAGGGCGGGTTCGGGCGCCAACGGGCGCGCGTCCGCTTTCAGCTCGCGGGTGAAGAACGCATTGAAGCTGGGGTAGGCATGCGGGTCTTCCTGGCGCGCTTCGGACATGTCGATGTCGAAATGCTTGAGCAGGAAATCGATGCTGGCGTTCTTGATCGCCGGTGTTTCGATCTGGGTCAGGCGGTGAACCACGCTGGACAGCGGGCGCGTCGGCAATATGGCCTGGCTGGCGTATTCGATCAGTCCGGACAGGCTCATGAGTTGATCAGCACATTCAGCGTGTTTTGCAGTTCACCCAGCTTGTGAGGGGCTGAAAAATACGCCTTGATACGCGATTGCGGGTCCAGCAAAACCAGTGCCGTGGCGTGGTCCATGGTGTAGCTGTCGCCCTGATCCACCTTGATGAAGGCAATGCCCACGGCGTCGGCAAAATCGGTGACGGCGCTGGTGCTGCCGGTTACACCGATAAAGGCTGGGTCGAAGTGGGCCAGATACGGCGTCATGACCTCGGGGGTATCACGCTCCGGGTCAATGCTGACGAAAACAAAGTCGAGTTTGCTGCGCAGCTCGGCCGGCAGGTCCTGACGCAGCTGACGCATCAGGGCCAGCGTGCTGGGGCAGATGTCCGGACAATGCGTGAAACCGAAAAACAGCAGTTGATGGCGCCCCAGGGTCGTGTCCTTGTTATACGGCGTGCCATGCTGGGTGGTCAGCTCGAAATCGGGAAGGCTGCGGGCCGGGTCGAGTATCAGACCACTCAGGGCTGGTGCGCTGTCCTGCTGCATCAGGTGGCTCATGCCAATGCCGGCGAGCAGGGCGGCGATCAGGCCGGTGACGAGTAACGCGTTGAGGTGCGGTCTGCGCATGAAATCGGGCGTTCAGGTGGACAAAAGGAGCGGATTATTATCACATACGCGCCCCGAACGAACTTGTCCGCTGACTGACCCGCATGGCCGAACTGCACGAATTGTCGCAATTGTTGATCACCCCGCGTGATCTGATTCGCTGGGCCGCCAGCCAATTTGAAGAGCAGGGATTGTGTTACGGCCATGGGACGGACAACGCACTCGATGAGGCCGCCTCTTTGGTCTTGCAATGCCTTAGATTGCCGCACGACCTGCCGGCCGCTTATTTTGACGCGGTGCTGACGCCGGAAGAGCGCGTGCGGGTGCTGCGCTGGATAGCCAAGCGCCGCGATGAGCGCCTGCCGCTGCCTTACATCACCGGCCAGGCCTGGTTTGCAGGCATGCGCTTTATTGCGGACGCACGTGCCTTGGTGCCGCGCTCTCCCATTGCAGAGCTGATCGCCGAGGGTTTTGCGCCGTGGCTGGGGCAGACACCCGAGAGGATTTTGGATCTGTGCACTGGAGGCGGCAGCATCGCCATCGGTTGCGCCCATGTTTTCCCGCACACGCCGGTGGATGCCAGCGATCTTTCGCAGGATGCATTGGCCCAGGCGGCGGAAAACGTGGCGCTGCATCATCTGCAAGACCAGGTCGAGTTGCTCAGCGGCGATCTGTTTGCGCCGTGTGCAGGGCGCCAATACGATCTGATCGTAAGCAATCCGCCTTATGTGAGTGCCGGTGAATATGCGGCTTTGCCGCCGGAGTTCGCGCACGAGCCACGTGGTGCGTTGGAAGCACCGGAGCAGGGGCTGGCATTGGTGCTGCGCATGCTCAAAGAAGCACCGACCTATCTGAAGCCCGGCGGCGTACTGATCTGTGAGGTTGGGGCCACGGCGTCAGCCTTGCTCGATGCACGGCCGCAGCTGGAGCTGAGCTGGCCTGAATTTGAACACGGTGGCGACGGGGTTTTCGTCGTCACGCGCGAGCAATTGCTCGCCGCGGGAGTCTGACGCGATGTCTGGAAATACGTTTGGAAAATCCTTCTGTGTCACCAGCTTTGGTGAATCACACGGCCCGGCTATCGGCTGCGTGGTCGATGGTTGCCCGCCTGGGCTGGCCATCAGCGAGGCTGAGATCCAGCGCGATCTGGATCGACGCAAGCCGGGGCAGTCCAAATATGTCACCCAGCGCAAAGAGCCGGATGAAGTCCGCATTCTGTCGGGCGTACATGACGGCGTCACCACCGACACACCGATTGCCCTGGTGATCGAAAACACCGATCAGCGCTCGCGCGATTACGCCAAGATCGAGGACGTTTTTCGGCCCAATCATGCCGACTACGCCTACATGCAGAAGTATGGCCGCCGCGATCACCGTGGTGGTGGGCGCTCCTCGGCGCGTGAGACGGCGGTGCGGGTGGCTGCCGGTGCGCTGGCGCGCAAGTTCCTCAGTGAACGCTTTGGTATTGAGGTTCGCGGTTGCCTGTCGCGTATCGGCCCATACAGTTTCGAGGCACGTGACTGGTCTGCAGTGAACCAGAATCCGTTTTTCTGTCCGCAGCCGGAGCAGGTGCCGGAACTGGAAAACTACATCAACAAGATTCGCAAGCTGGGCGATTCGATTGGCGCAGAAATCTATGTCGAGGCGGTCGGTGTGCCGGCCGGCTGGGGTGAGCCGGTGTTTGATCGCCTGGATGCCGATCTGGCCCATGCCCTGATGAGCATCAATGCGGTCAAGGCGGTGGCGATTGGTGACGGCTTTGATGTGGTCAATCAGCTCGGGTCGCAACACCGCGATGAAATGAGTCCGCAGGGTTTTCTCAGCAACCATTCCGGTGGTGTTGCCGGGGGCATCAGCACGGGGCAAACCGTGACCGCGCGCATGGCCTTGAAGCCCACCTCCAGCATCATCGTGCCGGGGCAGACCATCAACGCACAGGGCGAAAGTGCCCAGGTCAGAACCACGGGGCGGCATGATCCTTGTGTTGGCATTCGGGCAGCCCCCATTGCGGAAGCCATGCTCGCCCTGGTGCTGATTGATCATTGCCTGCGCAACCGCGCGCAGAACGCGGACGTTTCGCCGACGCCTGGTCCGATTCCAGGTCAGCTCTGAGGTGCCGCTCGCAGCAGCTCCGCTGCATGCGCGGCTGTCGGCCTACTACGCCGGTTTTTATGCGGTTTTGGGTGCGCTGCTGCCGTATTTTGGCTTGTGGCTGGCCGCACGTGATCTCACTCCGACCCAGATCGGGCTGATCTTCAGCGTGCATGGCGCTACCCGTGTGGCCCTGCCGCTGGCCTGGGGCTGGGTGGCCGACCGCTCCGGACGGCGCATGTGGCTGATTCGTCTGGCCAGCCTGATGGCCTTGCTGGGCTTTGTCATCCTGCCATTTGCCCAGAGCTACACGGCGATACTGCTCGCGGTGGTGGTGTTTTCGGTGTTCTGGAACGCCACCATGCCGCAGTTCGAGGCGGTCACGCTGGGGCATTTGCGGGTCACCGGTGGGGATTACAGCCGGGTGCGCCTGTGGGGCAGTGTCGGGTTTGTGGTCGCGGTGGTTGGTCTGGGCTACCTGTTTGATGTGGTCAGCATCAACTATCTGCCCTGGGTCATGCTCGCGTTTCTGGCCTGGATGGTGATCTCGGCCAGCCTGATTCCCGACAGCCAGATGCTCGCGGCACAGGATGAACAATCCAGCGCCACGATCTGGGATGTGCTGCGTCAGCCGGTGGTGATGGCGTTGCTGCTCGTGGTGTTCTGCTCGCAGCTCAGCTTTGCGCCGTATTACAGCTTTTTCTCGCTGTATCTGGAGCGCCAGGCCTATCCGCCGGGCCAGATCGGCTTGCTGTGGGCCTTTGGTGTGGTGCTGGAAATCTGGGTGTTCGTGTATACCGGGCGGCTGATTGTGCGCTACGGCGTGCACGCGATGATGGTTCTGGCGCTGGCCTCCACCGCATTGCGCTGGACTTTGCTGCCGCCATTTGTCGACACCGTGCCGGTATTGCTGCTGTTGCAGGCCTTGCACATGTCCAGCTTCGGCATCTTTCACGCCTGTGCCATCCACTACATCGGCTCGCTGTTTCCGGCGCATCTGCAGGGGCGCGGTCAGGCCTTGTATGTGACCTGCGGATTCGGCGCCGGGGGCTCGCTGGGCGCCTGGTTGTCCGGCTGGATCTGGGAGCATCAGTCGCCTGATGCCATGTACTACCTGGCCGGTTGCGTTGCAGCGATCGGTGCGATTGTGGCCTGGCGTTTCCTGTTCAATCCCGATGGGCGCGGACAGGCACGGATGTCGCCGGCGCGCTGACAGGCGTTGTTGCTGGCCGCTAACCGATCTGGGCACAGGCCAAGGCCGTGCGCATGAAGGCGCTGGCGGCGGCAGAGGTCGCCCGATCGCGATGGCGCACGCTGCCCAGCTCCCGCTGCATGGCCAGGCCCGGTACCCGCAGTGCGACGATGTCCTTGTCGATCATGGCGCGCGGCAGCACGCTCCAGCCCAGGCCGATGTTGACCAGCATCTTGATGGTTTCCAGGTAATTGGTGGCCAGGCGCACGTGCAGCTGAGTGTTCACTCGCTGCAATGCATCCTGGATGATGCGGTGGGTGTAGGTCTGGGCATCCGGCAGTACCGCCGGATAACGTGCCAATGTGGTCAGCTTCACTTCGCTGCGTCCGGCCAGCGGATGGGCCGGGCCAACGATCACATCCAGCGGGTCGGGCCACAGCAATTGCGTGGTCAGGCGTGCATCAGGATCTGGCGGCAGGGTGACCACGGCCATTTCCAGCGCGCCGTCAAGCACTGCTTCGCAGGCCTGTTCGGAATCCATGAAATGAATGTCCAGGTCAACATCGGCGAATTGCTGGGTGAACTGACGCAGAACCGGTGGCAGGCGGTGCAAACCGATGTGGTGGCTGGTGCCGATCGACAGCCGCCCGCTGACATTGTTGTGCAGGCGCGACAGGCTGCGACTGGCATCATCCAGGGTCAGCAAGACCTGCTGGGCGTGCGGCAGCAGGTTGTGGCCGGCCTCGGTCAGCATGACCCTGCGGCCAACCCGATCAAGCAGTTTGTGTCCCACCTGCTGCTCCAGCGCCGCAATGCGCTTGCTCACCGCCGGCTGCGAAATATGCAGACGTTCTGCGCTGGCGGAAAACGAGCCGGTGTGGGCGATGTCGACGAAAGTTTTTAGGGCCAGGGTGTCCATAGCATTCCATATTGTTATTCAATGAATAATAACGATTCATTGGAGTTATGGTGTAGGGGCTCTTAAAATGCCCGCCTGAACACGAAGGAGCGGGTTATGGCGCCACGTACGCTGTATCAAAAAATCTGGGACAGTCATCTGGTCGAGACCGATGACGCTGGCACCGGGCTGATCTACATCGATCGCCATCTGGTGCATGAGGTCACTTCGCCGCAGGCCTTTGAAGGCTTGCGCCTGGCCGGCCGGCAGCCCTGGCGTGTTGACGCCAATCTGGCTGTGCCGGATCACAACGTGCCGACGACCGATCGCGCCGCCGGTATCAGCGATCCGATTTCCCGCGCCCAGATTGAGGCCTTGCAGAGCAACACCCGCGAGTTCGGCATCACCTTGTTCGACATGGATGATGTGCGTCAGGGCATCGTCCACGTGATCGGTCCGGAGCAGGGCGCCACCTTGCCTGGGATGACTGTGGTCTGCGGCGATTCGCACACCTCCACCCACGGCGCCTTCGGTGCGCTGGCTTTCGGCATTGGCACCTCGGAGGTGGAGCACACGCTGGCCACGCAGTGTCTGTGGCAGAAGCCCTCCAAGACCATGCGGGTCACGGTGGATGGTGCGGTGGCGCCGGGCATTACCGCCAAGGACATTGCGCTGGCCATTATCGGTCGTATTGGCACCGCCGGCGGCACCGGTTATGTCATCGAATACGCTGGTGAGGCGATTCGCAACCTGTCGATGGAAGGGCGCATGAGCCTGTGCAACATGACCATCGAAGCGGGGGCGCGGGCCGGCATGGTGGCGGTTGATCAAACCACCATCGACTACATCAAGGGTCGGCCCTATGCGCCGAGCGAGGCGCAGTGGGCGCAGGCCGTGGCCTGCTGGTCCGAGTTGCATTCGGACGAAGGCGCTCAGTTCGATGCTGAAGTCGTGATCGACGGTGCAGACATCCAGCCCCAGGTGACCTGGGGCACGTCACCGGAGATGGTGATTGCGGTGGATCAGGCCATCCCTGATCCGGCTGGCCAGGACGATGAGGTGCGGGCGGCGGGCATGCGTCGCGCACTGGAGTACATGGGCCTGGACGCCGGCACTCCGATCAGCGCGGTGAACGTGGACAAAGTGTTCATCGGATCGTGCACCAACTCGCGCATCGAAGACTTGCGTGACGCCGCGCGCATCGCGCAGGGCCGCAAAGTGGCCAGCAACATTCGCGTGGCCATGGTTGTGCCGGGTTCGGGATTGGTCAAGCAACAGGCTGAAGAGGAAGGGCTGGATCAGATTTTTCTGGATGCAGGCTTTGAATGGCGTGAGCCAGGATGCTCGATGTGCCTGGCCATGAATGCGGACCGGCTGGAGCCGGGTGAGCGTTGCGCCTCCACCTCCAACCGTAATTTTGAAGGCCGACAAGGGCAGGGTGGGCGCACTCATCTGGTCAGTCCGGCCATGGCTGCCGCCGCTGCGGTGTTTGGCCATTTCACCGATATTCGGGGGTTGTAATGCAAGCATTTACTCAACACACCGGGACGGTCCTGCCGATGGACCGGTCCAATGTGGATACCGACGCCATCATCCCCAAGCAGTATCTGAAATCGATCCGGCGCAGCGGCTTTGGCCCGTTCCTGTTCGATGACTGGCGTTACCTGGATGCAGGGGATCTGGACACGCCGGTTGAATCGCGTCGATTGAACCCCGACTTCGAACTCAACGATGCGCGTTACGCCGGTGCCAGCGTGCTGCTGGCGCGCAAGAACTTCGGCTGCGGTTCATCGCGTGAGCACGCGGTGTGGGCGCTGGAAAATTACGGCATTCGCTGCGTGATGGCCCCGAGCTTTGCCGATATTTTCTTTAATAACTGCTTCAAGAACGGCGTTTTACCGATTGTTCTTGAAGAGAAAGTTATCGACGCCTTGTTTGAAGAAGTGCGCGACGGCGCGCAGCTGACCATCGATCTTCCGGCTCAGACGATCAGTACGCCGTCAGGGCAGAACATCGCGTTCGATATCGACGCCGGGCTCAAGGCGCGTCTGGTTCAGGGCCTGGATGACATCGGGCTGACGCTGGAGCGGGCTGACGTCATCCGTGCTTTCGAGAACAAACATCGCCAGTCGCAACCGTGGCTGTTCGCAGAGTAATCACAAGGACATATTCATGACATTCAAAATCACCCTGATGGGCGGCGATGGTATTGGTCCCGAGGTTGTGGCCCAGGCGGTGAAAGTGCTGGACGTGCTGCGCACACGCCACGGCCTGGAAGTGGAGACCCAGGACGCACTGGTCGGCGGTGCCGCCTATGACGCCTATGGCGATCCGTATCCGGCCCAGACTCGGGCCCTGGCCCGCGATTGTGATGCGATCCTGTTTGGCGCCATCGGCGGGCCGCAGTACGACGACCTGCCGCGCGACAAGCGCCCGGAGTCCGGGCTGCTGGCGATGCGTGCCGATCTTGGCCTGTACGCCAATCTGCGCCCGGCGATCCTGTTCGAAGAACTGGCCTCGGCCTCGTCGCTCAAGCCGGATATCGTGGCCGGCCTGGACATTCTGATCGTGCGCGAGCTGACCGGCGGGATCTATTTCGGCAAGCCGCGCGGCATCGAGGAGCGCAACGGCATCAAGACCGGTTTCAATACGCTGGTCTACGGCGAAGACGAAATCCGCCGTATTGCCAAGACCGCTTTCGAAGCGGCGCAGCGGCGCAATGGTCGGCTGTGCGCGGTCGACAAGGCCAATGTGCTGGATGTATCGCAACTGTGGCGCGACACGGTCAATGCCATGGCGGCCGATTATCCGGACGTCGAGGTCAGCCATATGTACGTGGACAACGCCTCGATGCAGCTGGTGCGTGATCCCAAGCAGTTTGATGTGATCGTGACCGGCAACCTGTTCGGCGACATTCTGTCCGATCTGGCGGCGATGCTGACCGGGTCCATTGGCATGCTGCCGTCGGCATCGCTGGGTGAAGGTGGCCACGGCATGTATGAACCTGTGCACGGCAGTGCGCCGGATATTGCCGGTCAGGACAAGGCCAATCCTCTGGCCACCATCCTGTCGCTGGCCATGCTGCTGCGCCACAGCCTCAATCGGGGTGATCTGGCGGAATTGGTCGAATCGGCTGTTGCCAAGGTGCTGGCCCAGGGGCTGCGCACCGGCGATATCGCAGCCGGCGGCGATGTGGTGGGCACCGCAGCCATGGGCGATGCGGTTGCCGCGGCGATCGCCTGAACCCGCCCCTCTCAAATTCATGCAGAACGGGTTGTAAAACACCCAAAGGATTCTGAAATGCAGAAATATGACGTTGCCGTACTGGGCGCCACCGGCGCTGTTGGCAAAACCATGCTTGAAGTGCTCGCTCAGCGCGAGTTTCCGATCAACAACATCTATGCGCTGTCGAGCGAACGTTCGGCTGGCAGCACGGTCGAGTTCGGCCGGCGTGAACTCATCGCCCAGAATGTGGACGACTTTGACTGGTCTCAGGTTCAGATTGGCCTGTTTTCGGCCGGCGGGTCGGTGTCTGAGAAATGGGCGCCGATCGCTGCCGAGCACGGCGTGGTGGTCATCGACAACACCTCGCAGTTCCGTTATGACGACGAGATTCCGCTGGTGGTGCCGGAGGTCAACGCGGATGCGCTGTATGGCTTCCGCAAGCGCAATATCATCGCCAATCCGAACTGCTCGACCATTCAGATGCTGGTCGCATTGAAGCCGATCTACGATGCCGTGGGCATCGAGCGGATCAACGTTGCGACCTACCAGGCTGTATCCGGCTCGGGTGCGCAGGCCATGGAAGAGCTGGCCAAGCAGACCGCCGCATTGCTGAATTTCAAAGAGGCCAAAGCCGAGGTCTATCCGAAGCAGATTGCATTCAATGTGCTGCCGCATATCGATGTGTTCCAGGACAACGGCTACACCAAGGAAGAGATGAAGATGGTGTGGGAAACCCGCAAGATCTTCGGTGACGCCAACATTCAGGTGAACCCGACCGCGGTCCGCGTGCCGGTGTTCTACGGCCATTCGGAGGCCATCCATATCGAGACCCGTGAAAAAATCAGCGCAGAGCAGGCCCGTGAATTGCTGGCCAAGGCGCCGGGTGTGGTGGTGATGGATGAGCGGGCCAATGGCGGCTATCCCACGGCGGTCACCGACGCGGCGGGTAAAGACGACGTGTTTGTGGGGCGAATTCGTGAAGACATTTCCCACCCGCGTGGGCTAAATCTGTGGGTGGTCTCTGACAATGTGCGCAAAGGTGCCGCGACAAACAGCGTGCAGATCGCTGAAACCTTGGTTCGAGAGCATTTCTAAGGTATAAAAAGCCCTTGAATTAACGGCAGTTTGCGGGGGCAGTGTGCGCACTAATCGATTCGTCCAGTCGGGCGCAGGGGAGCAGGTCGTGAAGAACTCAGCAGAGAGCCACGGGCGCTTGGGCAAGCGTCCTGGCGCTGCATGGCTGGGGCGTGGTGCGGCACTGTTGCTCACCGGGCTTGCGCCGGGGCTTGCGGCAGCGCTCACAGCAGGACAGATCTCTGTTCAGAGCTACCTCAACGAGCCGTTTCGCGCGACCGTACCGCTCAGCGCCTTGCAGCTGGGCGAGGCGCAAGAGCTCAAGGTCGGTCTGGCCAGCGAGGCCGCTTACCGTTCGCTGGGACTGGAGAAAAGCCTGTTCCTGACCAGCCTGCAGTTCAGCGTCCGCGAAGGCGCCAGTGCTGATCAGGCCCGTCTGGTAATCACGTCGACAGAAACGGCCAAAGAGCCGTTTTTCAGCGTGCTGCTCTCCTTTGAAGGGATGAGCGGCACCCTGGTTCGCGAATACACCATCCTGCTGGATCCGAACACCGGTGACGCACCGAAGCCGAGTGCGCCGCGTGTCGCGATTGAGGCGCCAGCCGCAGCCGCTCCGCTGGCGCCGCAACCGGCACCTGTTGTGCGGGCAGCGCCGCAGCCCGCCACGGCGCCGGTCACCCAGCCGGTGGTACGTGAACGCAGCGTCAGCCCGGCGGCTCAGCCGTTCCGCAGTGGCGATGCCGAGCGCAAGGTTCCGGTTCCAACGCCATCGGTGGTTGAAGGTGCTGCGGTCGTGTCGGGCGATGAATCAGCCCCCGCACCGGTGGTCTACCAGAACCAGCCGGTCAGCTATGCCAGCCAGTTCGGGCCTGTCGAGCCCGGCATGACGCTGTGGCAGATTGCGGCGGCCGTGCGCCCCGACCCCAGCGTGACCATGAATCAGGTGATGTGGGGGCTGTACAGCGCTAATCCCGATCAATTCGATGGCAACCTGAATCTGGTTAAACGTGGCGCGGTCTTGCAAGTGCCTTCGGTGCAGGCGCTGCGTGATGTCAGCCCGGCGGAAGCCAATGCCTTGGTCGCGGATGAAGCACAACGTCATCGTGACGCGCTGAGTGGCAGCACGGCGCCAGCTGCGCCGGCCGCAGCGCCACAGCAACTTGAACTGGAACGCCCCAAAGCCGCTGCGCCCAGCCGCCCGGCGGCCACCGCACCGGCCGCAAGCGCCAGTGCGCCCCAGGCCAAGCCGCAGCAGCCACAGATTCCGGAGCCGACTCAGCAGCCCCTGAAGTTGGTTGAAGACAAGTCCCAGGCCAAGCAGCCCACGTCGGTGTTGCCGGCGGCTGAGCCGGCCGCTCAGGACGAGGCCGTGTATGAGGAGCTGGAGGCTTTGCCTGCACAAGATGCCGAGGATGCCGAGTACGCGGAACTGCCCGGTCTGCCGGTTGATGCGGACGATGAAGAGCTGCTCGTCGAAGACGACGCGGCTGAGCTGGACGCGGCGATGCCGCAAACCGAGACTGATACGGATGATGCCGAGCAATATCCCAATCTGTTCGGCCTCGCGCTGGCTGCGCTGGGAGTGCTGATCCTGGGGCTACTGGTGGTGTTCGGCTTGCGTCGGCGCAATCAGGGCGGCGATCAAGGGCCGGTGTCTGATTTTTCCAGCGCGCGGCCGGCACAGCGCAAGCCGGTCAGCGACTTCGCGGCACCGACGGCAACTGCAGCCACAGCTGCGGCGGCCGGTGAAAGTCTGGACGACACCATGGCTTTTGACGCCACGGCCACCAGCGATCTTGACGACACCCTGACCCAGGATCTTGGCACTGCCCAGACCGAGGGTGGCTTCGACGCCACACAGGATTTCGATATCCCCGACCTTGACGACTTCGTCAGCGGGGCTGAGCCGAAAGCGAGCGCCGATCCGCTGGGTGACACCGTGCAGTTCGACGAGCCACAAACACCGGCCATCGATTTCGGCGATACCGAGGTGAGCGCGGCTGAACCCGCGCTCAGCGAGCCGGCCGCGGAAGAGATGGATTTCTCCGAGCTGGAGATGGACAACGGCACCCAGACACTTGATCTGGGTTCCGAGACGGTGTCTCTCGAATTGAACGAAGACCCGTTGTCCGAAGCGGACTTTCAGCTGGCTTACGGTCTCTACGATGAGGCGGCTTTGTTGCTCAATCGCGCCATCGAAGCCGAGCCGGATCGTCTGGAGCTGCATGAAAAACTGGCAGAAACCCATTTCGCAGCCAGCGATGCGGACAAGTTCAAACAGGCCGCCGAGACGCTCAAGGCACGCGGCCCGGACGCCGAAACCTGGCAGCGCATTGCCATCATGGGGCAGCAACTGTGCCCGGGCGACGCACTGTTCGGCGAGCTTGACGCCGCCGGTGATGGCGCCGTCGATCTTGATATGGCCTTTGACAGTGGTGACGCGGCGCCGACAGACACTGCTGACAATGCGTTGGAGTTCAGCCTGGATGACGCGCCGGTCGACCAGCCCGAAGCTGCGCCGCAAGCCCCGCAGGACAACGTGCTGGAATTCGAACTCGACGAGACGGCCGACAGCCCCGAGGTTACGGCAAGCGGCGTGGACGACGATTTTGAAGCCGATTTCGGTGATTTCTCGGCCGATGACGAGGCTGCAGCGGACGATCTGCCTGATCTGGATGAGCTGAACCTCGATGATCTTGAAGCCGAGCTCGACGTCGAGACGCAGCTTGAGGCTGAGGGGCCGGCCGAGGAGCCGGTGAGCGAAGCGCTTGATGTCGCGGCAGACGATTTTGCCGATCTCACGCTCAGTGACGTCAGCGACACCGAGCTTGGTCTGGATACGCAAACTGGCGATGCCTCGGACGTGGTCGGCACCGGTACCGATTTCCAGCTGGAAGAGCCGCAACTCGAAAGCGAGGTCGAAAGTGACTTCAGTATCGACATGGATGAGCAGCCGGCATCCTCGGCGGACGAACTGAGCCTGGCCGATATTGATCTGGGCGACGAAGCTCCGGCTCAGGATGACACCGCGGGGCTTGAACTTGACGCTGCCGATGATGGCCTGAGCCTGGACGATGGTGGTTTGACCCTGGATGACGGTGACCTGGAGCTTGATGCCGGCGGCGACCTCGATCTGGGTGATCTGGACCTTGGCGCCGGTGATGACGAAGCGCAGGCCACGGACTTCAATCTGGACGATTTGAGCCTTGACGACGACAGCGCGGATGCCGGCGATGATCTCGCCGACTTCACCCTCGACGATGACAGTGATCTGTCGGCTGATCTGAGCGGTGAAGAAACCGACTTCAACCTGGATGATCTGGGCAGTGACGCCGGAGATGTTGCCGGTGGCGATGAGTCGGCGACCAAGCTCGACCTGGCCCGTGCCTACGTCGACATGGGCGAAAGCGATATGGCGCGCAGCCTGCTGGAAGAGGTCGTCGCCGGCGGCTCCGATGAACAGAAGGCAAATGCCCAGGAGTTGCTGAGCAAGCTGTAAGCCGTCCTGTGCGCGTTACGCGGCGGCGATGCGCCGCGTGACGCTGTCTCGGGACCTGAGTCTGCGATGCCATGACCATGTCCCGTGCCCTTGTTCGTCTGTTCAGCCTGTTGGCTGTAGCGGTTGGTCTGATCGGCCTGGCGCCGAGTGCCATCGTGTTGTTGGCCACGGTGCTGGCGGTCTGGATCATCCTGATGGAACGCGAGCTGATTGCGCAGCTGGGTCAGAGAATCTGGCGTATGCGCTGGTTTTTCCTGGCGATTGCCATTCTCTATGGATTGGGATCACCGCTGGCTGACCCATGGAGCGGATGGCTGGAAGGGGCCTGCCGGGTTGCGATTCTGATTGTGCTTGTTGTCACCGTCGCCGTGTGTCTTCATCGCCTGCCGGCGCACGAGCTGGCTGATGGCATCGCCACGTTGCTCGCGCCACTTCGATATCTGCGTATACCGGTCGATACGTTCGCGCGCAGAACGGCCGCGACGCTGGATGCGGTCAACGACATGAGCGAGCGCGTCCGTGCGCTGCCACGCGGGCGTTCGGCCTTAGGCGGCGTGGCTCAGATTTGCGAACAGGCTGAGCGCTACACGGTGCTTGAAAATCTGCAGCTTGAGCGCCCGGCGCCGGCGCCGCGTGACCTGGCTTTTCTCGCACTGATGCTGGTACTGCTGGTCATGTTGAGGCTGTTGGCATGAGCGAAACGGTCGTACGTATGGCGGCGGGCGTTGAGTATGACGGCCGCGGCTTCTGTGGCTGGCAAAGCCAGTACGCGGCAGGATTGCGAACGGTGCAAGGTGAGATCGAAACGGGGCTGGCGCGCATAGCCAACCACCCGATTAAGGTCTATTGCGCGGGGCGCACGGATACTGGCGTGCATGCGCTGGGGCAGGTCATACACTTCGACACGCACGCTGAGCGCGAATTGCGCTCGTGGTTGCTGGGTACCAATAGTTTTCTGCCATCCGACGTCAAACTGACCTGGGTCAAACCGGTTGCAGCGCATTTTCACGCGCGTTTCCTCGCGGTTGGCCGCAGCTATCGCTATGTCGTACACAACCATGCAGCGCGGAGCGCATTGTGGAATGGGCGGGTGTTCGAATGGCCGACCGCGCTGGATGTCGACGCCATGAACGAAGCGGGGGCAAAGCTGGTGGGCTGGAACGATTTTTCGTCGTTTCGTGGCAAGGATTGTCAGGCCAAGACACCGGTCAAATTGATGCGTGATGTGCGGGTACAACGCGCTCATCACTGGGTCGCGATAGATGTGGAGGCGAGCGGATTCCTGCACAATATGGTGCGCAACATTGTTGGCACCTTGCTGGAGATTGGCGCCGGCGTTAAACCGGTGAGCTGGATGGAGGAGGTCATTGAAGCGCGTGATCGTCGCGCGGCTGGTCAATCTGCTCCACCACATGGCCTGTATTTCATGCGTGCCGATTTTCCGGACGAATTCGAGCTTCCCCACATCATCAACGACGCATTCTTGCTTTGACCCTGTCTCCCAGTACAGCGCTGACCCGCACCCGGGTCAAAATCTGCGGTATCACCCGCGCGCAGGATCTGCACACCGCTGTGGCAGCCGGTGTCGACAGCATCGGCTTGGTGTTTTGCGCGCGCAGTCCGCGCAACGTTTCGCCGCAGCAGGCCCGCGAACTCGTCGCCCAGGTTCCGGCATTTGTCAGCGTGACGGCCTTGTTCCTGAATCCGGATGCGGCGCTGGTCGACACCGTTCTGAGCACGGTTGAGCCAGAGATTTTGCAGTTTCACGGACAGGAGTCCGGCGACTTTTGTCGCAGTTTCGGGCGGCGCTACATCAAGGCCATTGCCATGGGCGGGCAGAGCGACGAGTTGTCTGTGGCGCAGACGCACTACCCAGATGCCTGCGGGTTTCTGCTCGACAGTCATGCGCCCGGCGCCATGGGCGGTAGCGGCACCACATTCGACTGGACGCAAGTTCGAGCGGCCGGCCTGCCACTGATTCTGGCCGGCGGGCTGAGTCCGCAGAACGTCGGCCAGGCGATTGAACAGGTGCATCCATGGGCGGTCGATGTCAGTAGTGGAGTAGAGGACGCGCCTGGTATCAAATCAGCGGTTAAAATTCACAGCTTTTTGGCGGCCGTTCAGGCTGCCGATGCTCAACGCATCACACGGGAAAATTGATGAGCACAGATCTGTCAGATCCGGTTTTCGGACCGGATGCACGCGGACATTTCGGGCCTTACGGCGGTCGCTTCGTGGCCGAGACCTTGATGGGGCCGCTGGACGAACTTGAACAAGCCTTTCGCTCATCGTGGGCAGACCCCGCTTTTCGTGCCCAGTTTGACCGCGATCTGGCCCATTATGTGGGGCGACCGAGCCCGCTTTACCTGGCGGAACGGCTGAGCCGCGAACTCGGCGGCGCCCAGATCTACTTCAAACGTGAAGATCTCAACCACACCGGCGCTCACAAGGTGAACAACACCATTGGGCAGGCCTTGCTGGCGGCGCAAATGGGCAAGACACGCATCATCGCGGAAACCGGTGCGGGGCAGCATGGCGTTGCATCAGCCACGGTCGCAGCACGGCTGGGGCTGGAGTGCGTGGTCTACATGGGCGCCGAAGACATCGCCCGCCAGGCGCCTAACGTTTATCGCATGAAACTGCTTGGTGCCGAAGTCGTGCCGGTGACCAGCGGCACCCGCACACTCAAGGATGCCCTAAACGAAGCCCTTCGGGACTGGGTTACCAATGTCGACAACACCTTCTACATCATTGGTACCGTTGCCGGCCCGGCGCCGTATCCGGAAATGGTGCGCGAGTTCCAGACCGTGATCGGGCGTGAGGCGCGGGCCCAGTGCCTGGAAATGACCGGGCGCCTGCCTGATGCACTGATCGCCTGCGTGGGGGGGGGCTCCAACGCGATTGGCCTGTTCCACCCCTTCATCGCTGACAAGGATGTGCGCATGATCGGGGTCGAAGCCGCTGGTGACGGTCTCAACACCAAGCGCCATGCGGCGTCGTTGTGTGCCGGACGGCCCGGTGTACTGCATGGCAATCGCACCTATCTGCTGCAGGATGACAACGGTCAGGTCAGCGGCACCCATTCGGTCTCTGCCGGTCTGGACTATCCCGGGGTAGGGCCCGAGCACGCGTGGCTGAAAGATTGCCACCGTGCGGAGTATGTCGGCATTGACGACAAAGAAGCACTGGCCGCGTTCCACCGGGTAACCCGCACCGAAGGCATCATTCCTGCGCTGGAATCCTCGCATGCGCTGGCGCAGGCGATCAAAATGGCGCCCGACATGTCACCTGACCAGATCTTGCTGGTCAACCTGTCCGGTCGCGGCGACAAGGATGTCAACACCATTGCCGACTTGGAGAATATCCAGCTGTGAATCGAATCGACGCCTGTTTTGAGCGCCTCAAGGCCGAGGGGCGGGCCGCACTGGTCCCGTATCTGACCGCGGGTGATCCGGATGCCGACACCACTCTAGAGCTGCTTCATCAGATGGTTGAAGCCGGCGCGGATATCGTCGAACTGGGCGTGCCGTTTTCTGATCCCATGGCTGATGGCCCGACCATCCAGCTGGCCTGTGAGCGGGCGCTGGATGCGGGCATGAGTCTGCGCGGAACGCTGGACATTGCCCGCCGTTTCCGTATGACCAACAGCGACACGCCGCTGGTGCTGATGGGCTATCTCAACCCCGTTGAAGCCATGGGCAGCGCTGCATTCGTGGCGGCGGCCAAGGAGGCCGGCGTTGATGGCGTTCTGAGCGTGGATCTGGCCGTTGAAGAGGCGGACACCTTGGTGCCCGAGCTTGAAGCAGCGGATATTGCGCCCATCTTTCTGGTCGCGCCGACCACCAGCGATGCACGTATTCGCAAAATGGGCGAAGTTGGCCGTGGCTATCTGTACTACGTATCGCTCAAGGGCGTCACGGGCAGCGCGCAGCTGGATGTGGACAGTGTCAGTTCGCGGATCACCGCCATCAGATCACTGACCGGTTTGCCGATCGCCGTGGGATTCGGCATTCGCACCCCGGAACATGCGGCGGCAATCGCGGCGGTCGCCGATGCGGTGGTGGTGGGCAGCGCGCTGGTTGAGATCGTGGCCGAACATGCGGAAGATAGAGCCCGGATGTGCCAGCTGGTGCGGGAGCGCGCAGCGGCACTGGCAGACGCTACGCATGGAGCCGCGCGCGCATGAGCTGGATCGAAAAAATCATACCGTCCAAGGTCGCGACCGACGCGGCCAAAAAACACAGCGTGCCCGAAGGGGTGTGGTCCAAATGCGGCTCCTGCGGTTCCGTGCTGTACAGGGCCGAGCTTGAACGCACCTTCGAGGTGTGTCCCAAGTGCAACGCACATCGCCCGATTCCGGCGCGCAAGCGACTGGATCTACTGCTTGATCCCGAGCCGCGTGTGGAAATCGCACCCGGACTGGAAGCCAGCGACCCGCTCAAGTTCCGCGATCTGAAGAAGTACCGCGATCGCCTTGTGGCGGCGGAAAAGGTCAGTGGCGAGAAAGAGGCGCTGATTGCCTACCGGGGGCAGATCAAAGGCCTCGGGGTGGTTGCGGCAGCTTTCGAGTTCAGCTTTCTGGCCGGATCCATGGGCAGTGTGCTGGGTGAAAAATTCGTCCGCTGCGTGGACGAGGCCATTGAACATACGACGCCGCTGATCTGTGTCAGTGCCAGCGGTGGTGCACGCATGCAGGAGGCCCTGTATTCCTTGATGCAGATGGCCAAGACCAGTTCGGCATTGGCACGCCTGGCCGAGGCACGATTGCCGTACATTTCGGTGATGACTGACCCGACCACCGGCGGTGTCTCGGCCAGTCTGGCCATGCTCGGTGATATCAATATCGCTGAGCCGGGGGCGTTGATCGGTTTCGCCGGCCCACGCGTGATTGAGCAGACCGTGCGTCAAAAGTTGCCCGAAGGCTTCCAGACGGCCGAATTCCTGCTCGAACACGGCGCCATCGACATGATCTGTGACCGGCGCGAAATGCGCGATGCGATCCACAACGTGCTCGCCATGATGATGCACAGGGCCTCCGGCCATTAAGCATTCGTCTGCCCCGCACGGGCAACCCCTGGAGGATTGGCTGAGCTGGCAACAGCAGTTGCATCCTCGGGGTATCGAACTCGGCCTTGAGCGCGTCGGGCGGGTGCTGGAACGTATGCAGCTGGCGCCCACAGGTGCCGACATCATCACCGTCGCGGGCACCAACGGCAAAGGCACCTGTGTTGAAGCCATACAGGCGCTGGCCCTGGCTGATGGCTGCCGCGTGGGTAGCTACACCTCACCGCACCTGTGGCGCTATAACGAACGTATCCGGGTGGATGGGCGTCCGGTCGATGATGCGCGCATCGTGAGCGCCTTTGAACGTATCGAGGCGGCACGCGGAGCAGACAGCCTGACTTACTTCGAGTTCGGCACACTGGCGGCCTTGGAGATCTTTGCCAGTCTTGAGCTGGATCTGTGGGTGCTCGAAGTCGGCCTGGGCGGACGACTTGATGCGGTCAACGTGCTTGATCCTGATGTCGCCGTGGTGACCTCGATTGGTCTGGATCATCAGGACTACCTGGGTTCGGATGTGCACACCATTGCACGGGAAAAACTCGCCATAGGGCGGATTGGCAAACCGCTGTTTGCTGGCGCCAGCGTGCCCATCCAGGCCTGTGAGGATGCTCGCAAGGCCGGCGTCGATGTGCGCAGCTGCGCCTGGCCACTGGCCCCGGCGGACTGCCCCTCGGCATTGGTGGCTGAGAATCTGCAGCTGGCCTGTTGTGCACTCCAGACGCTCGATCGCTTGCCTGCCGACCCGGCGGCGGTGCTGCGTGAGCTGCGTGTGCCGGGACGCTGCGAGCGCCAGATCTTCGATCACCACGAAGAAATCTTCGATGTGGCGCACAACGCCGACGCCATCGAGCATCTGGTTCATTTTCTGGGCACTCTGCCAGCCGGGCCACGGGTTATCGCGGTTTTTTCCGCGCTGGCTGACAAACCCATCGAGGCGATGAGTGCGCAGCTCGATCAGATGGTGGATGGCTGGTGTGTGTTCGGCCTCAACGATCCGCGTGGTTTGTCAGCGCATGATCTACAGGCGCGTATTCGCAGCACAAAGCCGGTACGCGGTTTTGATTCATTCGAGCAGGCATTTGCAGCCGCACGCGAGACGGGACATAGAATAGTGGTGTGTGGTTCTTTTTTAACGGTATCTGCGGGCACCTCTCGACATGGATGATCTGGTCAAACAGCGGCTGGTTGGTGCTGTCGTGCTCGCGTTGATTGCGCTGGTGCTGATTCCGTGGATGTTTGGCAGCCCCAAGGATCCGCGCATGACCATTCAGCCCAGCTTTTCCGGTACACCGGTGCCGCATGGGGCAGGGTCACGCAGTGGTGAGGTGGCGCTGATCGAGCCGACTCCCAGCGCCGAGACTGACGCTCAGCCGCAGCCCACACCGCGGCGTTTTCTGTCTGAGCCGGTAACGGCGCCGCCACAGCCATCGGCCAGCGCGCCGGCGGTGGCGTCGCCACCGACGCAAGCCTGGTTGTTGCAGCTGGCCAGCTATCGGGAACGCAAGGCCGCGGATGATTTTCGCAGCCGCTTGAGTCGCGACGGCTATGTGTCATACCGCGAACAGGTCAGCGTCGGCGGTAAAACCTATTACCGGGTGCGCATGAAAGTCAGTGGCAGCAAGGCTCAGGCCGAGTCGGTCATGGCGAGCATTGAAAAGAAGTACAGACTGCAAGCGAAATTGTTGCCGGCACGTTAAAATCCGCGTTTTACGCTGCCGCCCAGTCCCGTTTTGATCTGGATCGATTACATCATCATTGGCGCGATCGCGTTGTCGGCGGTCATCAGCCTGTTTCGCGGCTTTGTGAAAGAAGTGTTTTCCCTGCTGTCCTGGATACTCGCATTCTGGGTCGCCATGCGCTTCGGAGCCGAAGTGGCGGAACAAGTTTTCACCATGGTGTCCACCCCGTCGGCCCGGCTCATGCTCGGGTATCTGGCCACGTTTTTGGTCGTGCTGATTGCCGGTGCGCTGTTCAGTCATTTCATGACCCTGCTGGTCAAACAAACACAGCTGCAAGGCACGGATCGTGCACTCGGCCTGCTGTTTGGCGGCGCGCGCGGCGTGCTGCTGGTCACCATCGCGGTCATGCTGGCCAAGATGACGCCGCTGGATCAAGACCCCTGGTGGGGTGATTCCAGCCTGTTGAGCTATTTCGAAGAACTGGGCCTGTGGGTCCAGGATCAGCTACCGCCCGAGGCGGCGGCGAAATTACAGGCGGTGCAGTCTGGCGACGTGCCCGCTATCGTGCCCGAAACCAAGAGTTAGAGTTTCAAGACTATGTGTGGAATTGTCGGAATTGCCGCCAACCGTGGGATCAATCAGGAACTCTACGATGCCTTGACGGTGCTGCAGCACCGCGGTCAGGACGCTGCGGGCATCATTACCGTGGAAAATGAAGAGCTGTTCCTGCGCAAGGAAAATGGGCTGGTTCGTGACGTGTTCAACCAGAATCACATGGTTCGTCTGCGCGGCAAGATTGGCATTGGACATGTGCGCTATCCGACCGCCGGTTGCGCCAGCTCGGCCGAAGCGCAGCCGTTCTACGTCAATTCGCCCTATGGCATATCGCTGTCGCACAACGGCAATCTGACCAACGCCGCGGAGCTGCGCCGCGCCTTGTATCAGGAAGACCGCCGTCACATGAACACCAATTCCGATTCGGAAGTGCTGCTCAATGTGCTGGCCGGTGAACTGAGCCGCCTGGGCAGCCTGACTTTGCAGCCCGACGAAGTGTTCGAAGCCATCGGCCATCTGCATCAACGCTGCCGTGGCGCGTATGCCTGTGTGGCCATGATTCAGGGCTTTGGCATCGTCGGTTTTCGTGACCCCTACGGCATTCGCCCGGTGGTCTACGGGGTGCGCGAAACGCCCCAGGGGCAGGAGCACATCATTGCCTCGGAAAGTGTGGCCCTGGACGTGCTGGGTTTCGAACTGCTCGGCGATATCGCGCCGGGCGAGGCGGTCATCATCACCGAGAACGGTCGCTTGCTGAAGCGGCAGTGCGCCGAGAATCCGGAACTGACACCGTGCATATTCGAGCATGTCTATCTGGCCCGGCCGGACTCGGTGATGGACGACATTTACGTCTACAAAGCCCGTCTGCGCATGGGTGATCGGCTGGCTCGCAAGATTCAGCGGGAATGGCCGGATCACGACATAGACGTGGTCATCCCGGTGCCCGACACCAGCCGTACCGCCGCCGTTCAGCTGGCCAACGAACTGGGTGTGAAGTACCGCGAGGGCTTCATCAAGAATCGCTATATCGGCCGGACCTTCATCATGCCCGGTCAGGAGCAGCGCAAGAAGTCCGTGCGCCAGAAGCTCAATCCGATCGATCTGGAGTTCCAGGGCAAGAACGTCATGCTGGTGGACGATTCCATCGTGCGCGGCACGACCTCGCGCGAAATCATCCAGATGGCGCGTGATGCCGGTGCGGCCAAGGTGTATTTCGCTTCCGCGGCGCCGCCGGTGCGCTACCCCAATGTTTATGGCATCGACATGCCTACGGCCAGCGAGCTGGTCGCGCACGGGCGTACCGAAGAAGAAGTGCAGACCCTGCTCGGCGCCGACCGGTTGATCTATCAGGACCTTGAGGGACTGGTCGAGGCGGTCAGCAAGGGCAATCCCTCGGTCAGCCGTTTCGAAGATTCGGTATTCACCGGGCAGTACGTGACCCAGGACGTCAGCGATGCCTATCTCAGCCAGCTTGAGCTGTTCCGCTCGGACGCGGCCAAACAGTCGCGCGGTGCGGTCGGCGACAGCAAGTTCATCGACTTGCATAA
>JASBUL010000090.1 GCA_030147945.1 Oceanococcus sp.
AATCAGGTCGACGAATAACAACTTGACACTTTCACAATGATCACAACAGCACCACTCGATCAGATTTCGAGGGTGCACAACCGGAGTCCATTGCTTCTGTCGCCTGAACACTGGGATCAATGGCTGACCGGCTCGCCTGACGAATGCGCAAAGCTGCTGCAGCCAAACGATCCGGGCAAACTCCGCGTTCAACCGGCAGCCTGATCTTCGCGAAACAGTGAAATGCTCGAAACACCCTCGCGGTGTTCGACACCTCGGGAAACACTTCGAAGCCTGCGCGGTGAAATCTGAAAATATCTGTCAGACCACCCTGTCAAGCTCAGCAAATCGCGCGAACCAGCGGCGTTGGGAGAGACAAACAACGGACCTAGATCATGTCCACGAGCATCCACCGAGGGCCGTCTAAATCCAACTTAAAACAGGGGTCGGATTGTGGGTTGAATATCGATATCAAAAAAATAGCCCTTTATAATCAAAGGGCTATGTTGCAATATTGGCGGAGAGGGTGGGATTCGAACCCACGGTACGCACGAGGCGTACACTTGATTTCGAGTCAAGCCCGTTCGACCACTCCGGCACCTCTCCTGGTCATCTGAATTGTCAGCGCAAACTTGCGGGCCGCTGTCCTGCGTGCGCGGCACAGTCTATGAAACCGCAACGCCCTGCCCTGTGGGTGGCCGTGGCGACCGCAAATTGCGACCCAGCGCAGCAGCGCGGCGCGCAAGTTTACGGTATCGCGACCGGCTTTCCAATCCGCTGTCATTTTTTGCCTATACAATCGAGGACTTGTCCCGCTCCCAGCGCAGCTTGCGTGATCCGAACCCTGAGGAAACCGCTGTACCGCATGACTGTCGTGGCCCTGTTCGGCTTCGAGCTGTGTCTGCTGAGCACCTGTTCCCCGCGTATCTCCAAACTTGAGCAGATCAAGCAGCTCGGCGTGTTGCGCGTGGCCACCATCAACAGCGCCACCACCTATTACGAATCCGGCGACGGTCGCACCGGTTTTGAATACGATCTGGCGCAGCAGTTCGCCGACTATCTGGACGTTGAACTCGACATACGCGTGGCCGCATCCGGCGCCGCCGCGCTGGATGCCGTGTCGCAGCAGAAAGTCCATCTTGCGGCCGCCAACCTGACCATCACCGACAACCGTTCAAAGAACATCCTGTTTTCTCCGGCGGTGCGCGAAGTCACACCGCAGCTGGCCTATCACATCGGCAGTGGCAAACCGCGCTCGCTGGACAAACTCAAGGCACCGTTGCGCATCCCAGAGGACTCGGCCCATGCCGAGCTGGTCGAGGAGCTGGTCAAGGCCTATCCGCGCCTGCGCTGGGAAGCGGTGCCGGATGTCAGCTCCGAGGACTTGCTGGCCCAGGTCGGGCAAGGCGAAATCCTCTATTCGGTGGGCGACTCCGATCTGATTGCGATGACCCGGCGCTACCACCCAAAACTGGGCATCGCCATGGATCTGGGCGAAACCAGCCGCAAGGCCTGGGCTTTTCGTCACCACCGCGACTCCAGCCTGTTCAACGAAGCCACCCGCTTCCTCACCCAGCTGCGCGTGTCGGGCGAGCTGGAGAAGATCAACGACCGCTATTTCGGCCACGTTGATCGCCTGGATTTTGTCAGCAGTCGCTCGCTGTCACAGCACATCGAGGACCGCCTGCCTCGTTTCCGCAAGCTGTTCGAAAAAGCCGGCAAGAGCACCGGCGTCGACTGGCGTCTGCTTGCCGCCATGAGCTATCAGGAATCGCACTGGAACCCCAAGGCGGTCAGCCCCACCGGCGTGCGTGGCCTGATGATGCTGACGCGCGATACGGCCCGTCACATGAAGGTCAAAGACCGCACCGACCCGGCCCAGAGTATCGACGGCGGGGCGCGCTACTTCCGCCAGTTGCTTGATCGCCTGCCCGATGACATTCCCCTGCCCGACCGCGTGTGGATGGCCCTGGCCTCCTACAACATGGGTTATGGCCACCTGCTGGACGTGCGTGAGCTGACCCGGCTGCGCAACGGCGACCCCAATGCCTGGGTGGATGTGCGCAGCAATCTGGGCCTGCTGACCCAGCCCAAATGGCACAGCCAGACAAAATACGGCTACGCCCGTGGCAAGGAGGCGGAAGTCTATGTCGGCAATATCCGCACCTACCTGGATGTGCTGACCTGGATGACCCGCGGTGAAGACACCAATCGTGATGCGGCGCTGGCCACCCCGCGCAAAAAAGCCCCCGAATTCATGGGCCCCAGCCCGCTGGAGATCGACCTGCCGCTGTTGTAGGCGCTCCGGCGACGGGCAATAATGCGCGGCGCCACCCTCCCATGCCTTGCATGGGCCACTTCCCGATGTGCCTGGTACCTATGAGCCAATACGTCTACAGCATGAACAAGGTGGGCAAGATCGTCCCGCCGAAGAAGCAGATTCTGCGCGACATCTCCCTGTATTTTCTGCCCGGCGCCAAGATCGGCGTGCTCGGCTACAACGGGGCGGGTAAATCCACCCTGCTGCGCATCATGGCCGGGGTGGACACCGAGATCGTGGGTGAAGCACGTCCGCAGCCCGGCCTGAACATCGGCTATCTGCCGCAGGAGCCGCAGCTGGATCCGGACAAGGATGTACGCGGCAACGTCGAAGAAGGTGTCGCCAGCATCAAGAACCTGCTGACCCGCTTTGACGAGGTCAGCAACGCCATGGCTGATCCGGACGCTGATTTCGAAGCGCTGATGGCCGAGCAAGGCGAACTGCAGGACAAGATCGAAGCGGTCG